>NZ_JAEUOI010000043.1 GCF_016790145.1 Propionivibrio sp.
CGCCGACCAGGTCGGCGAGTACTACCCCGACCTGCGCGATGCGCGTGCGGTGTCGGCGCTGTCGCTGGTGCATCAGCGCTTCTCGACCAACACCTTCCCGAAGTGGAACCTCGCCCACCCGGTCCGCTACATCGCCCACACCGGCGAGATCAACACCGTCCGCGGCAACTACAACTGGATGCGCGCACGCGAGAAAGGCACCTGGTCGCCGATGCTCGGTGCCGATCTGGAGAAGATCTGGCCGCTGATCTATCCAGGGCAGTCCGATTCGGCCGCATTCGACAACTCGCTCGAGTTGCTGGTGATGGGTGGCTATTCGCTGGCGCACGCGATGATGATGATGATTCCCGAAGCCTGGGAGTCGCACACCCTGATGGATCCCAAGCGCAGCGCTTTCTACAAGTACCACGCGGCGATGATCGAGCCGTGGGACGGTCCGGCGGCCGTGGCGTTCACCGATGGGCGGCAGATCGGCGCAACGCTCGACCGCAACGGCCTGCGCCCGGCGCGCTATCTGGTGACCGACGACGATCTGGTCGTGATGTCCTCGGAATCCGGCGTATTGCCGATTCCCGACGAGAGAATCGTCAAGAAATGGCGATTGCAACCGGGCAAGATGTTCCTGATCGACCTCGACCAGGGACGCATCATCGACGACCTCGAACTGAAGGAGACCCTGTCGCGGCAAAAGCCCTATCAGGACTGGGTAGCGCGCATCAATATCAAACTCGATGGCCTGGAAGCGCCAGCCAATTCCGCTGCGCCGGAATGCCTGGCGTCGCTGCTCGACCGCCAGCAGGCTTTTGGTTTCAGCCAGGAAGATATCAAATTCATTCTCGAACCGCTGGCCAGAACAGGCGAGGAAGCCACCGGCTCGATGGGTAACGACTCTCCGCTGGCTGTGCTGTCGAGCAAGAACAAAACGCTGTTCAACTACTTCCGTCAATTGTTTGCGCAGGTAACCAACCCGCCGATCGACTCGATTCGCGAACAACTGGTCATGTCGCTGGTGTCCTTCATTGGCCCCAAGCCCAACCTGCTTGGCATCAACGAAATCAATCCGCCTTACCGGCTTGAAGTGACACAGCCGGTACTGAGCTTTGCCGACATGGCGCGGTTACGCAACATTGAGCTGTGCACCGATGGCAAGTTCCATTCTGCCGAGCTCGATATCTGTTATCCGCTGGCCTGGGGCAAGCAGGGTGTAGAAGCCCGTCTCGCCTCGTTGTGCGCTGAAGCAGAAGACGCCGTCCATCGAGGCTGTGACATCCTGATCGTCTCCGACCGCAAACTGAACCAGATCAACGTCGCCATCCCGGCGCTGCTCGCGACCTCGGCGGTGCATCAGCATCTGGTTACCCATGGCTTGCGCACCCGGGTAGGCCTTGTCGTAGAAACCGGTTCCGCCCGTGAGACGCATCACTTCGCGGTCCTGGCCGCTTATGGTGCCGAAGCAGTGCATCCCTACCTGGTACTCGAAACCTTGCAGCAACTGGCTGGGAATGACCTGGAAGAGCGTGATAAGGTCGTCAAGCATTTCATCAAGGGAGTCGGCAAAGGGCTGCTCAAGGTCATGTCAAAGATGGGTATCTCGACCTATATGTCCTATACCGGCGCGCAGATCTTCGAGGTCATTGGCTTGCAGAAGAAAATGGTCGACAAGTACTTTACCGGCACCGCGACACAGATTGAGGGGATCGGCGTTTTCGAAGTGATGGAGGAGGCCATTCGGCAGCACAAGCAGGCCTTCAGCGATGATCCGGTGCTGGCCAACATGCTCGATGCCGGTGGAGAGTACGCCTTCCGCATTCGTGGCGAAGAACATATGTGGACGCCGGATGCCATAGCCAAGCTTCAGCATTCAACCCGCACCGGCAAGTATGACAGCTACAAGGAATACGCCACGATCATCAACGACCAGACGAAGCGGCACATGACACTGCGGGGGTTGTTTGAAATCAGGCCGGCAGGTCCGGCGGTCGCGCTTGAAGAAGTTGAGGCAGCCAGCGAGATCGTCAAGCGTTTCGCGACCGGTGCCATGTCGCTCGGCTCGATCTCGACCGAGGCGCACAGCACGCTGGCGATTGCCATGAACCGTATTGGCGGCAAGTCGAACACCGGCGAAGGTGGTGAAGATCCTGCGCGCTTCAAGCGCGTCAAGGCAGGCCAGATGGTGTCCGAGATCATTGGCAAGGGTCGTATCGAACGCGATCTGCAACTCAAGGAAGGTGACAGTCTGCGTTCGGCAATCAAGCAGGTGGCTTCCGGTCGTTTTGGTGTGACCGTCGAGTATCTGGTCAACGCCGATCAGCTCCAGATCAAGATGGCGCAGGGCGCCAAGCCGGGGGAAGGCGGCCAGTTGCCGGGGCACAAGGTTTCCGAATACATTGGTTACCTGCGCCACTCGGTACCGGGCGTCGGTCTTATTTCGCCGCCGCCGCACCATGACATCTATTCGATTGAAGATCTGGCGCAACTCATCCATGACCTGAAAAATGCCAATTCGAAGGCATCGATCAGCGTCAAGCTGGTTTCCGAAATTGGCGTCGGCACGGTAGCTGCCGGCGTGACCAAGGCCAAGGCCGATCATTTGGTGATTGCCGGTCATGACGGCGGAACGGGTGCCAGCCCCCTGTCGTCGATCAAGCACGCCGGGTCCCCTTGGGAACTGGGGCTAGCCGAAACTCAGCAGACGCTGGTTCTCAACCGTCTGCGGGGTCGAGTTCGCGTGCAGGCCGACGGGCAGATGAAGACCGGCCGCGACGTACTGATCGGCGCTTTGCTTGGCGCCGACGAGTTCGGTTTTGCCACCGCGCCGCTTGTGGTCGAGGGCTGCATCATGATGCGCAAGTGCCACCTCAATACCTGTCCGGTAGGTGTGGCGACTCAGGATCCGGCATTGCGCCGCAAGTTCTCCGGCCAGCCCGAGCATGTGGTCAACTATTTCTTTTTCGTCGCCGAAGAGCTGCGCGAACTGATGGCGCAGATGGGGGTGCGCAAGTTCGACGAGTTGATCGGGCGCGCCGACCTGCTCGACATGCGCAAGGGCGTCGAACACTGGAAGGCGCAAGGTCTCGACTGCAGCAGTATTTTCCATTGTCCCGAGAAACTCCCCGGCGAACCGGTTTACCACTGCCAGACGCAGGATCACGGGCTGTCCAAGGCACTCGACAACCAGCTCGTCGAGTTGGCCAGGCCGGCGCTCGAAAAAGGTCAGCAGGTCAGCATCGATCTGCCTATTCGCAATGCCAATCGCACGGTTGGCGCCATGCTTTCCGGTCGCGTTGCCGAGAAATATGGCCATGCCGGTTTGCCTGAAAACACCATCCACATCACGCTCAGGGGTACGGCGGGCCAGAGTTTTGGTGCGTTTCTGGCGCGCGGCGTGACGATTGATCTGGTCGGTGAAGGGAACGACTACGTCGGCAAGGGGCTTTCCGGCGGCCGCATCATTGTTCGGCCCAATGCCGGTTTTCGTGGCGATACGCCCGCCAACATCATCATCGGCAATACGGTACTTTATGGTGCGATCGAGGGCGAAGCCTTCTTTGCCGGTGTGGCCGGTGAACGCTTCGCGGTTCGTAACTCGGGTGCCACGAGCGTTGTTGAAGGCGTGGGCGATCACGGTTGCGAATACATGACGGGTGGAACGGTTGTCGTGCTCGGCATGACCGGGCGCAACTTCGCTGCCGGCATGTCGGGCGGCGTCGCCTACGTTCTTGATGAGGACGGTAGCTTCGCGTCGCGTTGCAACATGGCGCAGGTGGACCTGGAACCGGTCGAGGAAGAAATCGCTGCACGCAAGGGCAGCCAGTCTGGCGACGAACTCGAAAGCCACGGCAAGGTTGATGTTCGACACCTGGGCATGGTCGATGAACTGTTGCTCAAGAGCCTGATCGAGAAGCACGCCCGGTACACGGGCAGTCTGCAGGCACGCAGGATCCTTGATGACTGGGCAGCGTACCGTGCCCGCTTTGTCAAGGTCATGCCACATGAATATCGGCGCGCGCTCACCGAAATCGCCGCGCAAAAGCAACTGGAGGCAGCTTAAATGGGAAAACCGACCGGCTTCATGGAATACAAGCGTCTGTCGGAGGCTTATGAGCCTGCCGAGCGGCGCTTGAAGCATTACCGCGAGTTTATCGTAAGGCTCAGCGATCAGCAGGCGAGCGTCGAGGGCGCTCGCTGCATGGATTGTGGCATACCCTTCTGCAACAATGGCTGCCCGGTTAATAACATCATTCCAGACTGGAACGATCTGGTCTATCGCGGCAACTGGGAGCAGGCCTTGACCGTGCTGCATTCGACCAACAATTTTCCGGATTTTACCGGGCGCATCTGCCCGGCACCGTGCGAAGCGGCGTGCACACTCAACATCAACAATGACCCGGTGGGCATCAAGTCGATCGAACACGCGATAGTTGATAAAGGCTGGGAAATGGGCTGGATCGTGCCGCAGCCGCCGAAAGTCAAGACAGGCAAGAAAATTGCCATCATTGGTTCCGGACCGGCCGGCCTGGCGGCCGCCCAGCAACTGGCGCGGGTCGGTCACGAAGTCACGGTTTTCGAGAAGAATGACCGTCCCGGAGGACTGCTGGCTTACGGTATTCCCGATTTCAAACTCGAAAAGAATCTGGTTGAACGGCGCATCAAGCAGATGGAAGCCGAGGGCGTCAGCTTCAGGACCAGGGTGCTGGTCGGATGCATGGAACTGCCGGCAGACATCATCAACGACGCCAGCGAATTCGTTGCGGCCGAACAGATCAGGAAGGACTTTGATGCCGTGATCCTCGCTGCCGGTTCGGAAGTGCCGCGTGACTTGCCGATTCCGGGGCGCGATCTGAAAGGCACTTACGCAGCGCTCGAGTTTCTTGTTCCACAAAACAAGGAAGTCAGTGGCGGCCCGGCCAATCCGATCAGCGCCAGGGGCAAACATGTAGTGGTTATCGGCGGCGGAGATACCGGTTCCGACTGCGTCGGCACCAGCTATCGCCACGGTGCGGCATCGGTGACCCAGTTCGAATTGATGCCACAACCGCCCGAGCAGGAAAACAAGGCGCTGACCTGGCCCTACTGGCCGCTCAAGCTGCGTACCTCGTCATCGCATCTGGAAGGCGACACGCAGCGCAAGTTTGCCATTGCGACCAAGGAGTTCGTCGGCGAGCAGGGTGAACTCAAGTCGCTGAAGACCGTCGAACTCGAGTGGAAGGACGGCAGGATGAGCGAAATCGCCGGCAGCGAAAAGACCGTCCAGGCTGATCTCGTTCTTCTGGCGATGGGCTTTGTCAATCCGGTGGGCGGTCTGCTTGATGCGTTTGGTGTCGAGAGGGACGCGCGTGGCAATGCCAAGGCGACGACCGACGGCGAAGGCTGTTACGCCACGAATTCCGAAAAGGTCTTCGTTGCCGGCGATACGCGTCGTGGGCAGTCGCTGGTGGTGTGGGCGATCCGCGAAGGTCGCCAGTGCGCCAGAGAAGTTGACGCTTTCCTGATGGGCTCTAGCGAACTGCCGCGTTAATTGCAGCGGATCGCCCTGCGGGCAAGTGTTGGGCGCGGGCTGTAGAGCCCGCTCGCGCGAAGGTCGCCAGTGCGCCTGAGAAGTTGATGCTTTCCTGATGGGCTCTAGCGAACTGCCGCGTTAATTGCAGCGGATCGCCCTGCGGGCAAGTGTTGGGCGCGGGTTGTAGAGCCCGCTCGCGCGAAGGTCGCCAGTGCGCCAGAGAATTTGATGTTTTCCTGATCGGCTCTAGCGAACTGCCGCGTTTATTGCTGCCCTCTGGCTGAAGTCCGCGCTGCTTGCGCCAGCCTTCACCAAAAGCGCATTGGCGCCTGTCGGCGACAATGCGGTTTTCTTTAGCTTCAGGCAAGGCTATGGCATAGTAGCGGCTGCTTTGATCAGGGAGTGGGCGTTGAATCCGGAATTGCAAAAATCCTTGCAGGTGACCTGGCTGCCGACCATGCTCGACAGTTATTTGTTTGTCATTTTGCTGATCATGATCGCTGCCGGGATTCTTGGCGGCGTGGCGAACTATTTTCTGAGCGATCGACAAAAGGATTCCACGCGCAGTGATTGGGCAAAGTATATTGTTCTCGGAGTGATAGCCGCACTGACGGTGCCGCTCTTTCTGAACATGATTTCCAGTAATTTGCTGGAAGCGGCGCGCACGCGTCCGGTCGATTTTTTTGTCTTCGCTGGTTTCTGCCTGATTTATGTGGTGGCTTCCCGCCGCGTTTTGGAGAACGTGGCCAGCAGGTTTTCATATCAGATGGATCAGATGAAGCGTGAACTGCTACAGATCAAACAGCAGCATCAGGAGGGTCCGCCCCCGGCACCGCGCGACGAATCCTTGTCGGGGCTCGAAGCGCCGCCAGTCATTGCTCCCCGAACGGAATCCGTCAAGGAATCACTGTCCTACAACGACATCGAAATTCTGCGTGCGCTGGCCGAGGAGAGCTACGTTTACGGCAATCTCGTCGGGCTGACAGACAAGACCGGTCTGGCGCGTGAACTGGTCAGCGCACGGCTGACTGTCCTCAAGAACCTTGGCATCATCGAGACACGCATCAATGAAAAGAATATCCTGCACTGGTTTGTTTCAACAAGGGGCAAGCAGATTCTGGGCGACATCCTCTCCGGACTGGAAGATCGCTAGATTTTCAGTCCGTTTTACCGGGTACATAAAATGAATATCGTCATCCTCGCGGCAGGGCAGGGCAAGCGCATGCATTCCAATCTGCCCAAAGTGCTGCATCCACTGGCCGGCAAGCCGCTGCTTGCGCACGTCATCGATAGCGCGCGCCGTCTGTCCCCACAAACCCTTTGTCTGGTCTATGGTCACGGCGGTGATGCTGTCCGTGCCACACTGGATGCGCCTGATCTGGCCTGGGCCTTGCAGGAGCCGCAACTGGGCACCGGGCATGCCGTGCAACAGGCGCTACCTTACTTGAAGGGCGATGGAACGACGCTGATCCTCTACGGCGACGTACCACTGATCAGGGCTGAAACACTGGAGCGACTGGTACACGCCGCGCAGGATGCGCTGGCCATTCTCACCGTTGAGTTGTCCGATCCGGGCGGCTACGGGCGCATCGTGCGCAACGACGCCGGTCAGGTGATCCGTATTGTCGAGCAGAAGGACTCGACGCCCGAGGAGCGCCGCATTCGTGAAATCAATACCGGTATCATGGCCATGCCGAGCACCCGTCTCGGTGAGTGGCTTGCCCGTTTGTCCAACAATAATGCGCAAAAAGAGTACTACCTGACCGACATCGTCGGCATGGCCGTTGCGGCGGGATTGCCGATCCGCACAGCCAACCCGAAAAACGAGTGGGAAGTGCTCGGCGTGAACAGCAAGGTACAGCTTGCCGAACTGGAGCGCATTTCGCAACGCTGCACCGCCGAGCAGTTGATGGAGCAGGGCGTGCGCCTGGCCGATCCGGCACGCCTTGATGTGCGCGGTGAACTGCTTTGCGGGCGCGACGTGTTCATCGACGTCAACTGTGTTTTCGAGGGCAAGGTCGAACTCGACGAAGCGGTTGAGGTCGGCCCCAACTGCGTGCTGAAGAATGCCCGCATCGGGGCCGGAACGCGTCTGGCCGCTTTCACGCATGTCGAGGAAGCCGTGGTCGGGCCGGATGGCAGGATTGGCCCCTTTGCGCGTTTGCGTCCCGGCGCCGAACTGGCGGAGGATGTGCATATCGGCAACTTCGTCGAGATCAAGAAAAGCACGATCGCAGCTCACTCGAAGGTCAATCATTTGGCCTACATCGGCGATGCCACCATTGGCACCCGGGTGAATGTCGGCGCCGGAACGATTACCTGCAACTACGATGGGGCCAACAAGTTCCAGACCATCATCGAGGACGACGCCTTCATCGGCTCGGATACCCAGTTGGTGGCACCGGTCACCGTTGGCCGCGGCGCTACGCTGGGTGCGGGTACTACGCTGACCAGGGATGCGCCGCCTGACTCGCTGACCGTATCGCGCGCCAAACAAGCCTCCATTAGCGGCTGGACGCGGCCGTTGAAGGCGGTGAAAAGTAAAGAGTGAGGAGTCGGGAGAAAAACCGAAAGCTTGCCCGGCCATTCTCCCAACTCCCAACTCCCAGCTCAAAGTTCCCAACTCCCAACTCCCAACTCCCAACTCCTGACAGGTTTTAATCATGTGTGGAATTGTTGCTGCGGTCGCTGACCGCAATATTGTTTCCGTCCTTCTTGAAGGTCTGCGCAAGCTTGAATATCGAGGCTATGATTCGGCCGGCCTGGCCTTGATCAATGCGTCCGGCGTGCAGCGCTTGCGTGCGGTCGGTCGGGTGGCTGAACTCACGGCTCAAGTCGAGGATACCGGCGCTGCCGGCAATACCGGAATTGCTCACACGCGCTGGGCAACGCACGGTGTGCCCTCGGAGCGCAATGCCCATCCGCATATCTCCGGTGGCCTCGCCGTGGTGCACAACGGTATCATCGAAAATCACGAAGCCTTGCGCGCACTTCTTGAGGCCGATGGGTATACCTTCACTTCGGACACCGACACCGAAGTCATTGCCCACCTGATTGCTCGTGAGCTGAAAACAGGGGGGGACTTCTTCGCGGCCGTACGCGCCTCGATCGCCCGCTTGCAGGGCGCCTACGCCATTGCCGTGCTGCGCGAAGCCGACCCGAGCCGCGTGATCGTCGCCCGTGAAGGCTCGCCATTGCTGCTGGGGCTGGCGGATGACGGCAATTATGCAGCGTCTGATGCGTCCGCCCTGCTGCAGGTGACGCGGCGCATCGTTTATCTGGAAAACGGCGATTGCGCCGAATTGATGCGCGGTAGTTATCGCATCACGCGGGTTGATGGCACGCCGGTCGAACGTTTGGAGACCGAGTCGCATCTTTCCGCCGATGCCGTCGAACTCGGCAAGTATCGTCACTACATGCAGAAGGAAATCTTCGAGCAGCCGGTCGCACTGTCCAATACGCTCGAAATGCTCGGCGCAGCGCGCAGCATTCAACCCGGGCTGTTTGGCGCCAACACCGAGGAAGTCCTCAATGATGTCCGCCAGGTGTTGATCATCGCCTGCGGCACCAGTTATCACGCCGGACTGGTTGCACGTTACTGGCTCGAAGCAATTGCCGGGATTCCGTGCAACGTTGAAGTGGCCAGCGAATACCGTTACCGCGAATCCGTCCCCGATCCGCAGACGCTGGTTGTCACCCTTTCACAGTCGGGCGAAACGGCCGACACACTGGCCGCGCTGCACCACGCCAAGTCAATGGGCATGAAGCATACCCTGTGCATCTGCAACGTACCCGAGTCCTCGCTGGTACGCGAAAACGCGCTGCGCTTCATCACCCGTGCCGGCCCCGAGATTGGTGTCGCCTCGACCAAAGCGTTCACCACGCAGCTTGCCGCGCTCTACCTGTTGACATTGATTTTTGCCAAATTGCGCGGGCGACTTTCAGAGCAGGTCGAAGCTGCCGAACTGCAAGCCTTGCGTCACTTGCCGATCGCGGTGTCCAAGGTGCTTGAGCTCGAACCGCAGATCCGCGCATGGTCCGGACACTTTGCGATGAAACAGGATGCACTGTTTCTCGGGCGCGGCCGGCACTACCCGATCGCTCTTGAAGGCGCACTCAAGCTCAAGGAGATTACCTACATCCATGCCGAGGCCTATCCGGCCGGCGAACTGAAGCACGGGCCACTGGCGCTGGTCGACAAGGACATGCCGGTAATCGCCGTTGCGCCGAATGACGCACTTCTGGAAAAGCTGAAATCCAACCTGCAGGAGGTTCGTGCGCGCGGCGGCGAGCTCTACGTGTTTGCCGATGCCGACAGCGAAATGCTCGCTTCAGATGGGGTGCATGTCATGCTCCTGCCCGAACACTACGGTCAGCTTTCCGCGCTGCTGCACGTCGTCCCCTTGCAGTTGCTGGCCTATCACGTTGCGCTGGTGCGAGGTACCGATGTCGACAAGCCGCGCAATCTGGCCAAGTCAGTGACGGTGGAGTGAATTTAAAAACTGTACTGTTTACGTGTTCCGACCAATTAAAGTCGAAAACTCGCCATTAAAGTCGAAAACTCACAATTAAAGTCAAAAACTCTGAAGGTGCAAGCAAACCCCATCGCTGAACCTGATAAAGCTATCGGAATAGGTATGTAAAGGAGGCGCACGAGCGGCGGCTATCGGCCGACGAATTTGTTGAGTTCAATTTCGGCTCACGACCCAATCCAACCGGTTGAGGCTCTCGGGTCGGGCTAAATGTCCGGAATGCAGCGTAACCAGCCAGTCGGCAACGTCCCACCACCGTCAACTACTCGGCCTGAACGGCCATTGAGGACAGGCTCCTTGAGCGTCAGCTGCACTTCGCATTGCAGTCGTTTATCCTGGCCCGCCAAAAAAACTGGGCCGACGAGTCCTGGCGACTGCTTACCGAAAAACGCTACTCACCCTATCGACACCAGTCAGTGGGGGTTTTGAAGAGCGGCCATTCGTAGGGAGTGCTAACCGGCCATTCGCGGCTTTATTGCGCAGCGTCCAGCGCTGAAAGGAGCGATGGGTTGAGCGCCAGATTAGCGGGCATGCTTGATTCCAAACAGAATTTCAAGTATCCGCTTATGCGCAGGCCCAGGTAATTGCGGATGAAGTTGAGTCCAACGCCTTTCGTCAAATTTCTCAATCGCGTTGACTACCCGATCTGAATCACTTACTTGCGGTTTCTCTCCAAGAAACCTCTCGACCCGATTGGCTACAAGGCGAAAACTATCGTTGATTTGCTCTTGATCAAGTGCGCCTTCGATATCAACTTTTATGCGCATATTATCGATTCGAACGATCTGCTTAGGTTTTCTGTTTTCTAAAGTGTAGATGACGGTCGCGACGTTGATTGTGCATCCAGAAAACCGATTCAACGAGGGTTTGTGTTTCTGATAGAAGTCGTTAAATGATCGCTGCGAGATCTGAATGATCGAGTTGTCGTTACTCACAACGAAAAAGCGGTAGCCAAGATTCATAGGGCGGATCCGATGCTTTCCAATCGTGGAGGTGAGGCGCGGTGCGCGGCTTTATCGCGCAGCATCTCCTCGACCGTAGGGTTGGGCGTCGTCACGCAAGTTGCTTCAGAAAGGCTTCGTTGCTAGAGACGACCCTGCCAATAGCGTGGCTCGCGACTTTGATGCGAAACAGCATATACCCGTGGCCCAAAATCGTTTTCTCGGTACACCAATGAGTAGGGGAATCGGTGAAACGGATAAACGCGCAAGCCCTCAAGTGCCGGGGTGCCAAGCTTCTGATTTAGTTCCAGCAAAGCGACGACTCGCTCGAACTCGGTCACAAACGCACTTGCAATGATATTGCTCGCGTGCTCCGCGTAGTACAGCGCCGCTTCGGTGAACTCGATCTCCGCCTCAGGATGCAGCAAGTAGCTCATGCAAGGCGCGCACGGACGCGGGCAACGGCTTCTTGTCCAGGCACAAGGACAACTTTTCCTGCGTGGACTTCAGCTTCTCGCCTAAGTGCTTCTGACACCCAAGCATCTTGAATCTTTGAACTGGGTTCAAAGCTTTCAATCAACCGCTCAAGAAGATGGGCGCGCTCAGCGGGACCTAAACTCAAGACTTCAACTTCTAGGTCATAAATATGGGTTGACATGTGAGCATCCTATGTTTGTAAAGTTGATAGCATGACACAACCGCTGGAGCGCTTGTTGTATGACTGCGCAGTCCCCGATTTGAGGCGCCCAACGTAGAAGCAACCGGCGCTGCGTGGCTTCATCCCGCAGCGTCCGATGGAATGATGGGTTTCCTCACTATGAAACTCTGATCCCACATCCCCATTGAATCTGTCTGCACACGATTACAGGAAAAAATTTGCACTATCAGGTTTGACAAGGACGCAGTAATGAGTTTTCGACTATTTTTGGTTGAAAATTCGTTGTGGAGTTCATTTGAGTCTTTGAGTTTTCGACTCTGGTAATCGCAAGTCCGAAATCCTCAAGTCGGAATGCCCCATCAATGCTCAGTGTAAGTTTTCGACAGTAATTGGTCGGAACAAGGCTGGTGCAGGGCGATGAGCCTTTGATTGGTGCTGTTCCGATGGAGATGATGGACCTGGTAGTGCATCCTGCATCGCAAACCTTGAGCGTTAATCCGGCCAGCCTCTTTGTTACTGTGGCTCTGGCCAAGAAGCCGTAGCACATTTTTCAAGCTGAGCGAACCTAACGGGTATGGATTGAGCGCCACCTCGAATAATGAAATCGGCTGGCCTGCCCGTCAGGCCTTTAGTACGGTCACCCTGCTCGGTTTCAGCAACTTGCGAAAGCCCTTGTCAAAGGTTACCAGGTGCAGGTGGTAACTTTGCGCGGCGGCAGCAATCCAGGCATCCGGTATCGCATTCCCGGTCAGCCTGTGGTGGGCGCATAACAGCTCAAAAGCTGCCCACTCCTTGCCCAGGGAAAGAAGGGAGACGCCTGGAGAATCGAGTATGGCGCGCAAATAGGCCAGGGCGGCATCGATCGGCGTGGGTTCGATGAACACTTTCGGATGCGTCACCAGGCGTAAAAGTCCCGAGGCGACCATGGGCAGTATGACCAATGATCGTCCCTTGGCGCAAAGGGCAAGAGCCTCATCCAGCCAGGCCATTGCCGGTTCATGGTGTGGGTGATCTTGCCGGGAAGCGGCCACCAGAACATTTACATCGGGAGTCACCGGCGGCCGTCCATTTCATCTGCTGCGTCGAGCAAGGCGCGCTGGCTCAATGTGTTGTGTATTGTCGCCTGCAGTCCGCCACGACCGGCATAGATGGGTAAAGTCCGACGCATCTCACTGGTGGTGGCCGTTTGTCCGGCATGCAGACGCAAGGAAAGGCTTTCCTCGATCAAGCGGGTCAGGCTGGTGTGTTCGTTGGCCGCAAACGACTTGGCCTGCATCAGCAAAGAATCATCGATATCCAGTGTTGTTCTCATGGCAAACTCCTTATAGTAATGCAGAATTCTGCATAATTTATCCTGGTATATGAGCTAAGTCAAGCTTTATCAAGCAACGGTAAGCCTGGGTTCAGCAATCGTTTCTGGACAGCAGGCCTTCCGATGGCTTCCTCAGAAAACGTCGTTCGGAAATCGAAGGCGTCTTCGGCCATTCAGGCAACACGCCAAGCCACCGATTGTCGCGCAATGTGACAATTTGCGTCAGGGGGTGCCGCCGATGGTTAGTCTTTTGACATCTTGTGGGCACTTTAAGCCCATAATTTCGGGGTTTTACACCTGGCACGGAAATTGATTGTAGTTGTCCCAACGGGTCATCCGTTGCAAACACACTGGAAGGAGTTCAAAACCATGAAAAAGCTACAAAAGGGGTTCACCCTGATCGAACTGATGATCGTCGTAGCGATCATCGGCATCCTGGCCGCCATCGCCATTCCGCAGTTCACCGAGTACACCAAGAAGGGTGAAGACAAGGCAGCGCAGTCCGATGCCAAGAACTTGTTGACCGCCGCTGTTGCTAATTCAACGCCTTAATTTTCAGTCTGATCAAGGAGATTCTCATGAAAAAGATTTTTGTATTGTTGATTGGTCTGGCTGCCGCTGGCCAGGTTTTTGCTCAGGCCGTAACGAATGCAGTAGTCTGTGCTGGTCCGGCTAGTGCAGGAAATGGAAACTTGGTTCCTGGAGGTACTTCCTTCGTAAGAACCGACATTCTGCCCAAGTGTTCGGCGAATGTTTTCATGAATTACAGCCAGACCGACAATGGTTTCGCAGTTGCCGCAAATTCAAGAAAAGGTAAGTATATCTTTACTGGTAACACTGGCGGTGGCGCTGTTGGACCCAATGGTGGTGTCTGTGCTGCATCCCAGTGCGATGCAGCACAGCTTGCTACTCCGTTGGCTACTGCATTGGCAGCAGCAACGTAACCTCCTTTTTTAACAGGCACAAGCGCGCTTCGGCGCGCTTCTTTTTTATGTGGCAATTCTCTCTTTCGGCGTGGCGTTCGGGCTTCAGAAGCCGTAGCGTGCTCGCCATTTTGGTTCTTGGTGTGTTGCTGGTTGGCGTTGCCTTTCTCTCGGCGTCGTTCTCACCGCGTCAACCTAGAACCGTCGCGCTCGACGTCGGCCTGTCGGGAATGCGTTTCAGCCTCGTCCTGTTTGCCCTGTTCTGGGTACAGGAACTGGTCGGCCGCGAGGTCGAGCGGCGCACCGTCATGTACGCGCTGAGCTACCCGGTCTCGCGTGCGGCGTACATTCTCGGTCGCTATCTTGGCATTCTCGGGCTGCTCGCGCTGGCCGCGCTACTGCTCGGCCTGCTGGTCTGGCTGACTACGTTATCTGTTGGCGGCCCCTACGAGCAAGGCTTCAGCCTCGGGCTTGGCTGGCCCTTCTGGATAACGGTTTTTGGAGTCTGGGTCGATGCTGCGTTGGTGGCGGCTTTCGCGCTGTGGATCGCTTCGTTGTCGACTGTGCCGATGCTGCCGGTGGCGGTGGGTGTCGCCTTTGCCGTAGCCGGGAAAAGCCTCGGAGCGGTCATCCAGTATCTCGGTAGTGGTGCTGACGGTGATCCCGAGTTTGTCGCACGCTATAATCCGCTGATCGAAACCGTGCAGTGGGTGTTGCCCGATCTGTCGCGGCTGGACTGGCGGGTGTGGCCGATGTACGAGCTTTTCCCCGGTTTTCCAACGATCGTTCTGGGCCTGCTGATGGCTGCTGGCTACGCTTTAGTAATGCTGGCCCTGGCGGTAATGACCTTTTCGCGTCGCGAGTTTTCATAGGGAGGCGCCGACTAAATGAAGAATCGTCATTCCGCCGAAAGTCGGAATCTGACCGCAGGGAATGCAGAGCCAGAAAACTCAAGGTACTGGACACCAGCTTTTGCCGGTGTGACCGATTAAATCTGCCCGGATGATGCGTCGTTCTGGCCTTGTTCGGTGGCTCCTGCTCCTGCTTGGCGCGCTGATCTTTGTCGGCGCCAGCGTTTCGTTGCGCCAGCAAAAGCGCATCAATGCTTCTCCGGAAATCCAGGTGGCGCTGCCTCTCTTCGTGCAGGTCTTCATGGCCGGCGGCGATCGTTTTCTGGCGGCCAATCTGGGGGCGATCCGGGCGTTGATTACCGAAACCGTGAAAATGCATCCCGATGAGTACAAAATCCTCGGCAAGGTCCAAGTCGACGCATCGTGGCTCAATCCGGCACATGAAGACAACTACTACATCGCTTCGGCCATCCTGCCCTGGAGCGGACAGCTCGATTCGGCGCAGACCGTGCTGCGTCGAGCCAGTCTGGCGCGACCGTTTGACTATCAGCCGGCGTTCTACTACGCCTTCAATCTCGTGCATTTCAAGGGCGATGTAACGGGTGCCGCCGAATGGTTGCGCTCTGCGGCGGCCAAGTTGCCGGACGATGACGAACGTCTGACCATGGAAAACTTAGCGGCACGCTGGCTCGACAAGGCCGATGATCTTGGTCTGGCGATTACCGTGGTCGAGTCGATGGCCAAACAGGCGAAACGTAAGGATTTCCGCAATTACCTGTTGCAACGCGCGCAGCGTCTGCGCGATTTACTGGCGCTACGGCAGGCGGCCGAAGCCTTCCGGCAACAAACCGGGCAGCCGGCGCAGACACTCGAACAGCTCGTCAGCGCCGGACTGATGACCAAAATTCCGGTCGACCCCTTCGGGATCGGCTATGCTCTCGATGCCGGGGGGGTTCCCATTTTTAGCAGCGCGAAAAAGCGATGAATCCTGCGATCCAAATTGAAAACCTGTGCAAAACCTATCCCCGCTCTTGGGGAAGTGCGCCGACGCCGGCCGTTAGTGACGTTTCGCTCTCCATCAGCGAGGGCGAGACCTTCGGCTTCATCGGCCCGAATGGCGCGGGGAAAAGTACGACGATCAAGATACTGACCGGCGTCCTGCGCGCCAGCAGCGGTCGCGCCGAGCTGTTCGGCCGCGATGTCGCGCTGCCCGCTGCGCGCACCGGCCTCGGCTATGTTCCCGAAAATCCGAGTGTCTATGATTTCCTGACGCCGCTGGAAATCCTCAGGATGGGAATGCACCTGCACCGGACGCGAGTCGATGACGAAACGCGTCATTGCCTGGGCTGGCTCGATCGCTTTGGCCTGGCGCATGTGGCCAACAAGACGGTGCGCTCCTTCTCCAAGGGAATGACGCAGCGCGTGGCGCTGGCGCATGCACTGGCCATCAAGCCGCGCCTGCTGATTCTCGATGAGCCGTTGTCGGGTCTCGATCCGGTCGGGCGCAAGGATGTCGTCGATATTCTCGACGAGTTCCGGCGTGGTGGCGGCACGCTGTTCTTTTCCTCGCACGTGCTGCACGATGTCGAGGCGATTGCCGACCGCTTCGGCCTGATTCATCGCGGCAAACTGCTGACCATCCGTTCGCCGCAGGAGATTGTTGCCGACCAGGCGGATCGCTACGTCGTTCGCTATCGCGCCAGCGCGCCGGTCGTGGCCAGCGAAGAACTGCGTTCCGGCGTCTATGTGCTCGAAGCCGGTGCGGCCGATCTGGCGGCAGTCATCGCCAGCGTGCAAGCGAGTGGCGGAACGGTGCAGGACGTGCATCCAAAGGTTTCGCTGGAAACCGTTTTCTTCAGGACCATTGCGGCGTCGCCGGATGGCGATGCGTGAACGCTCCAGTGCGTGACTGGCAGAAGCTACAGAGCATTCTGCTGCTGCTCCTGGTTTTAACGTTCTGCCTGTATTTGC
>NZ_JAEUOI010000048.1 GCF_016790145.1 Propionivibrio sp.
GCTACCCATCTTCCTCGAAGAAGCGCTCGACCTGAACCAGGGTATCGCCACCCAATTGCGCGCCTGGCGCAGTGAACCGGGCAATGCCGAAGCCGTGCGCATGCTGACGCGTCTGTTGCACACCCTCAAGGGAAGCGCGCGGATGGCTGGCGCAATGAATCTGGGTGAAATTACGCACGCCATCGAGACGCACGTTGAACAAGCCAATAAAGCCGGCAATGCGCCACCCGAAGTCATTGACGAAATCGTCAATGCCTATGATTCTGTTTTGCACATCATTGAACGTCTGCAACTTGGCGAGTTGCTTGAACAGCCCTCTGGCGCACCGGTCGAGAAGCTTGTTGCCGAGACCACTGTAGAAGCTGGGCCAGGTAGCACTCCGGAACCCCTTGTAGTCACCGAGAAACGCCGTGATAATCGATTGCGCCTTGCCGATACCAAAGTTGAAGGCGATGCGGCTTCTCAACGTGCCACCTTGCGCGTTCGGGCCGATCTCATTGACCGACTGGTCAATGAAGCCGGTGAATTGTCAATTGCTCGTGCGCGCATTGAAGGCGAAATGCGCAGCCTTAAGGAATCGCTGCTTGACCTGACAGAAAACGTTATCCGTCTGCGTCGACAGTTGCGAGAAATCGAAATTCAGGCCGAGTCGCAAATGCAATCGCGTACCGCGCAGACCGATGAACGACATGCTGGATTCGATCCACTGGAATTGGATCGTTTTACCCGCTTCCAGGAACTCACCCGGATGATGGCCGAGTCGGTTAATGACGTAGCCACTGTCCAGCAGAACCTGCTCAAGAACCTTGACGATGCCAACGCCGCAATCATTGCCCAGGCTCGCCTGAACCGGGAAGTTCAACAGGAACTGTTGGCCGTACGTATGGTTACCTTCGGCAGCCTGGCTGATCGACTTTACCGCGTTGTCCGGCAAACCTCCAAAGAACTTAACAAGCGTGTCAACCTTGAAATCAGTGGCAGCCAGGTCGAGCTTGATCGTAGCGTGCTGGACAAGATGGGCGCCCCTCTTGAGCACATGCTGCGTAACGCTGTTGCTCACGGACTGGAAGAACGCGAAGTCCGGGTGGCGCGAGGCAAGCCGGACATTGGCGAGATATCACTGGCACTCAAGCAGGAAGGCAACGAAATCATCCTCAGCTTCTCGGATGATGGTGCCGGACTCGACCTTGAGCGTATTCGCATACGCGCCATCGAATCCGGGTTACTGGGTGCTGATGAAGTAGTGGACACGGCACACCTCGCGGATCTGATATTTACCCCCGGGTTCTCAACGGCAAGCAAAGTATCGCAGCTCGCTGGTCGTGGCGTCGGCATGGATGTTGTCAAGACCGAGGTAAGCAGCCTGGGTGGCCGCATCGAAATTATTTCCACCCCCGGTCAGGGCACTGAGTTCCGCATTTACATTCCTCTGACACTGGCGGTGACCAAAGCCCTACTCGTACGTGTCGGCAGCAAACGCTATGCCATCCCGTCTGTGATGATCGAGCAGGTACTCGATCTAAAGGAAGCCACACTGACCCGCATTCGCGATGCGGGCAAAGCTGAATGGATGGGACAGCACTATCCATTCAGTTTCCTGCCGCATCTGCTCGGCGACACCTCAGCACTACCTGAACAACATCGTCAATACTGGATCCTGCTACTGCGCAGCGGTACGCGGCGGATTGCAGTTCAGGTCGATGAACTGCAGGGCAACCAGGAAATCGTCGTCAAGAATATCGGCCCCCAACTCGCCCGTGTTATCGGCGTTGATGGTGCTACCGTGCTCGGCAACGGCCAGGTCGTACTGATCCTCAACCCGGTGGCACTGAGCACACGCACAGTGACAGGCGAATTGAACGCCCCGGTTCCGGCAACGCCTGCACTCCCTGACGGCGAAACGGCGACCGCCACGCTGCCGACAGTGATGGTGGTCGACGATTCCTTGACCGTGCGCAAGATAACCGGTCGCCTGCTGGCGCGTGAAGGCTATCAGGTCATACTCGCCAAGGACGGTGTCGATGCCCTGGAGCATTTGCTCGATGTGATTCCCGATGTCATGCTGGTCGATATCGAAATGCCGCGCATGGACGGTTTTGATCTGACCCGGAACATACGCGCCGACGAGCGCCTGAAGGCCATTCCGATCATCATGATCACCTCGCGCACCGCCAGCAAGCACCGCGCCTACGCCTTTGAAATCGGTGCCAATCAGTACCTTGGCAAACCGTATCAAGAAGAGGAATTACTGCAGCTTGTGGCGGAATACGTCAAACAGCAACGGCACGCTTGACCACGGCGTAGCGCTCCAGTGTCCTCAGTCGCGCCTGGCCGTGGTCGACCAGCGGCAGCGGCGTATCGCGCCCGACAATCACCCCGCAGGCCGACTGTTCGGCGCCGCTCATGCGCCACGGTGCGTGAATGAACTTGTCTGGCACGGCAGCCAGCTCCGGCAGGTAACGGCGGATGAAACGTCCCTCCGGGTCAAAACGTTCGGATTGCGTCAGCGGATTGAAAATGCGGAAATACGGCTGCGCATCACAGCCGCTTGACGCCGCCCATTGCCAGCCGCCATTGTTGGCCGACAGATCGAAATCATTCAGTTGTCTGGCAAACCAGGCTTCACCCCAACGCCAGTCAATTCCCAGATCCTTGGTCAGAAACGAGGCAGCAACCATACGCAAACGGTTGTGCATGTAGCCGGTGCCGTTCAACTGACGCATCGCCGCATCGACCAGCGGATAGCCGGTTCTCGCCTCACACCAGGCGGCAAAAAGGCGCTCGGCATTTTCACCTTGCTCCCAGGCAATCCGATCGTATTCCGGCTTGAACGAGCGTTCAGCGACATGCGGGAAGCGATCGAGAATCATGAAATAAAAATCGCGCCAGATCAGTTCCGAAAGCCAGGTTGAAGCACCTTCATTACCGGCCAGGGCACCTTCGGCGCAAGCGATGGAAACCAGGTTACGAATCGAAACAGTCCCGAAACGCAGATTTACCGACAAATAGGACACGCCCTTGATCGCCGGATAATCGCGTTGTTCCCGATAACGCCGAATGCGCTGGCGGAAGTCGTCAACCAGTAACCGTGCGCCAGAGAGTCCCGGAACGATGCCTAGCTGTCGCAAATTGCCTGGCCTGAAGCCGATGTCCTGAAGCGAGGGTACGCCATTTGCACTTGAGGTCACGAGCAGCCGGCCACTTTCGCCCGCGTGGGCAGCCAGATCGTCATCGGTCAGGCGCTTCAGCCAAGAATTCTTGTAGGGTGTAAAGACGGTATACGGTCGTCCGGCCTGGGTCAGCACCTCGGGACCATCGAAAACCACCTGGTCCTTGAATAGCTCAAAGCCGATTCCGAGATCGGCCAATGCCGCCGCAACCTTCGCATCGCGTGCCTTGGCCTGCGGCTCGTAGTCGCGGTTGGCGAACACTGCCTCTACGCCAAGCTCACTGGCCAGTCGGGGAATCTCGCTGGACGCCCACGCATGGCGAACAATCAGGCCGCCACCGCGCTGGCGCAAGGCCAGATCGAGTTCGACCAGCGACTCACGAATGAACTCGACGCGGCGATCCGTCCGTGAAGGCAGTACCTCCAGGATCTCGCTATCGAAGACGAATGCGCAATGAACGCGCCGCGCTCGCCGTAGCCCCTCGCAGAGGGCAGCATGATCGGTGTCGCGCAGATCGCGACGAAACCAGACAAGAACCGAATCGAGCATGGATTACCTTTGTATCTGCCGCCGTCGGCGATTAGAATAGATGCATCATGAACAGCATCAACCTGACCGACCATTTTCTCATCGCCATGCCGGCGATGGACGATCCTTACTTTTCGAAGTCCCTGATCTACATCGCCGAACACAACGATCAGGGTGCCCTCGGCATCATTGTAAACCGCCCGATCAACATGAATCTGGCAACCCTCTTCGAGAAAATCGACGTGCCCTTCGAGTCGGTAGCGTCAACTAACATGGCCAATCTGCCGGTCTTTTTTGGCGGGCCGGTACAAACCGATCGCGGCTTTGTTCTGCATCGACCGGTCGGCGAATGGCAATCGACGCTGGCGGTCAATCAGGACGTTGGCCTGACCAGTTCGCGCGATGTCCTGCAGGCCGTTGCCCGCCAGGGGCAACCGCACGAAATCGTTGTTACGATCGGCTATTCCGGCTGGGGAGCCGGTCAGCTTGAACACGAACTGGCACAGAATGCCTGGCTCACCGTGCCGGCTGACCCGCACATTCTGTTCGACCTTACCTACGAAGAAAGGCTCCCGTCAGCGATGGAGATTCTAGGTATCGATTTCACCCATCTCGCCGAGCACGCCGGCCATGCCTGAATCTGCCTATGATGCCGCCAGGCCCCAACGCGGCACCGTACTCGCTTTTGACTTCGGCGAAAAACGCATTGGCGTCGCTGTCGGCGAGCGGGAGCTCGGGCAGGCGCACCCGCTGACGACGATTCGCAGCGAAGCCAATGCCGAGCGCTTCGCCTCCATCGCCGCACTGATCGGTGAATGGCAACCCGCGAGTCTGGTCGTCGGTCTGCCGGTCTCCCTCGACGGCACAGCACACGCCATGACCGCGCGCTGCATTCGTTTCGCCAACCAGTTGCGTGGCCGCTTTGGCCTGGCTGTCGAATACGCCGAAGAACGCCTCAGTTCGGTCGAAGCCGAAGAACGGCTGCGCGACTGCGGTCACCAGGCAAAAAACGCCAGGGAGCACCTGGATGCGCTGGCCGCCCAGATCATCCTGCAGTGTTACTTTGAACGCATTGCCGAAGACGCCAAGGACCACCAACACCATGCCACTCACCAAGCTGCCTGACGCCGAAACGCAATGTGCCGAATTGGCCGAACTGATCCGCCCGCATTTACAGGCGAACACAGTGCTGGTCGGCATTCACAGCGGAGGCGCCTGGATTGCCCGTCGTCTGCGTGAATTGCTCGAACTGCCCAGTGAAGTCGGCCTGATCAACGTATCCTTTCACCGCGACGATTTTGGCGAGAAGGGTCTGCATCGGCAAATCAAGCCGACCTCGATTCCCTTCGATGTGGAAGGCCGCTCGCTGATTCTCGTCGATGATGTGTTGTTTACCGGCCGTACCACGCGCGCCGCAATCAACGAGCTGTTCGATTACGGTCGTCCGGCCAGCATCAAGCTCGCCGTGCTCGCGGATCGCGGCGGACGCGAGTTGCCGATCTTCGCCGAGTTCTGCACCTGGAAACCCGAACTGGGTAAAGATGAAGAGCTTGTTCTCGAACCTGACGCGGCGGGACGGCTGCAATGGAGGCGTGCCGAGCATGCATAAACCGGCGTGGCACATCCCACCGCATCGCAATCCACAACTCAACGCCAGAGGCGAACTGAACCACCTGCTATCGATCGATGGCCTGCCCCGTGAAATACTGACGCACATCCTCGACACCGCGTCGAGCTTCCTCGAAGTCTCCGACCGTGACGTAAAGAAGGTGCCGCTGCTGCGCGGCAAGAGCGTTTTCAATCTCTTCTTCGAGAATTCGACACGCACCCGTACCACCTTCGAGATCGCCGCCAAGCGGCTTTCCGCCGATGTCATCAATCTTGATGTCGGCCGATCTTCGACCGCCAAGGGCGAAACCCTGCTCGACACCATCGACAATCTGGTGGCCATGCATGCCGACATGTTCGTCGTCCGCCACGCCGCCTCCGGCGCACCCTACCTGATCGCCGAACACCTGCACCGTATTGGCCGCTCCGATGTGCACGTGGTCAATGCCGGAGACGGGCGCCATGCGCACCCGACGCAGGGGCTGCTTGACACCTATACGATCCGCCACTACAAGAAGGATTTGACCAATCTGACCGTCGCTGTCGTTGGCGACATTCTTCACTCACGAGTTGCCCGCTCCGACATTCATGCGCTGACCACCCTCGGTACGGGCGAAGTTCGCGCCGTTGGCCCGCAAACCCTTCTCCCGGTGGCGGTTGAAAAAATGGGCGTGCGTGTTTTCCACGACCTGAGCGAAGGGCTCAGGGACTGCGATGTGATCATCATGCTGCGCCTGCAGAACGAGCGCATGAATGGCGCGCTGCTGCCTTCCGCGCGCGAATACTTCGACTGTTACGGACTGACGCCGAAAACACTGGCGCTGGCCAAAGCGGACGCCATCGTGATGCATCCGGGGCCGATGAATCGCGGTGTTGAAATCGATTCCGAGGTTGCCGACGGGTCGCAAGCGGTCATCCTGCCGCAGGTTACTTTCGGTATCGCGGTGCGCATGGCGGTCATGAGCATTCTGGCGGGGAACTGAGGCGATGCGCGACGAATTGAAGGACACAAGAATCCACATCCGGAACGGTCGGCTGATCGACCCGAAAAATGGGCTCGACGAGATGGCCGATGTGTTCATTGCCAACGCCCGCATCGCGGCCATCGGCGAGCCCCCGGCCGATTTCACTGCCGAGTGGACGCTAGATGCCAGCGGCCTGATTGTCTGCCCCGGCTTCGTCGATCTGTCGACGCGACTGGCCAGCCTCGAACCGGAGCTGCTCGCCGCTGTGGCCGGCGGGGTCACCGCCGTCGCCTGCCCGCCCGATACCAAGCCGCCGCTCGACGAGCCGGGACTGGTCGAACGTCTGGTGAGCCACAGCGAAGCACTCGGTCTGGCGCGGGTCTTCCCGATCGGCGCACTGACCCAGCAACTGGCCGGCGAAAAACTCTCCGAAATGGTCAGTCTCAAGCGTGCCGGCTGCATCGCCTTCTCGCAGGCCAAGCACCCGATATTCGACACGCAGATCCTGCTGCGCGCCATGCAATACGCCGCCAACTTCGATTTCGCCATCCGCCTTCGGCCGCAGGATCATTACCTGGCCCGTGACGGCGTTGCCCACGACGGCGAGGTGGCCTCACGGCTGGGCCTGGCCGGAATTCCGGTCTGCGCCGAAACGGTGGCCATCGCCACGGCGCTTCAACTGGCCAATGAAACCGGGGTCCGACTGCATCTGGCGCGGCTGTCGTCGGCGGCAGGCGTCGCTCTGGTGCGCGAGGCACGGCGTAACGGTCTGAAGGTCACCTGCGATGTGGCCATCCACTACCTCCATCTTTCGGAAATGGATATTGGCTACTTCGACAGCCAGGCGCGCTTCGATCCGCCGCTGCGCTCGGGGAGCGACCGCGACGCGCTGCGTGCAGCGGCCGCCGAAGGGCTGGCGGCAGTCTGCTCTGACCATACGCCGGTCGACGAGGACGGCAAGCTACTCCCCTTTGCCGAAGCGCTGCCTGGTGCCACCGCACTTGAACTGTTGCTGCCCCTGACCCTGAAATGGGCCGAGGAAGCCGGACTCCCCCTGCTCACCGCACTGGCTAGAATTACCTGCGATCCAGCAGCGATCCTTGGCATCGAGACCGGTTCGCTGGCCGTTGGCCGTCCTGCCGACCTCTGTGTCTTCGATCCGCTCGAGCCCTGGCAGGTAACAACGGAAACGCTGCGCAGCAAGGGCAAGAACACGCCTTTCATGGGCTACGAAATGGCTGGCCGGGTGCATGCTACTCTGGTCGGCGGGCGTGTTGTTTATGAAATTTAAGCTGTACTTTCTGTTTTTTTCGCGCCATAGGGATTGGACCCAGGGCATGCTATTCGTTTAAATAGCTATTGGCCTAATGCGCTTGGCTCGATCCATCGTGAACAAACGTGATAGTTCTTCGTCTTGAGTGATCCATGGTTGGTTGCCGCAGAATGCCGAAAGCCCGTTCCGTGCAAACCGTGCCTTGAAAATGAAATGCTAAGGCGGCAAATTGGCCAAGTCGACGGTGGGCTACAATGGCTGGCCAGTAATTTTCGGTCATCAAGAGACGCTGAAGACAGTAAAAGTTTATAGAATTGAACTTCGGCTACGATCTTAAACCGGCCATCACCAAACATCTCAAAATCGCTGTTGTCGCCGCAAACATTCCGATAGAATACGCCGCAAACTAACGTATCAAGAAATCCGATGGGGAAAATGATATACCGTTTGCGCGTCATACTAATGGCACTAAGCCTTTCCTGTTCGATGATGCCAAGCATTGTGCTGGCCGGGCTGGTCGAAGGCAAAGCTGCCTACAAAAAGAAAGACTTCGCCACGGCGTTGCGGGAATACAGACTGCTTGCAGCGCAGGGGGATGCCGAAGCTCAGTTCCGTCTCGGCGTGATGTACTTCATCGGCCAAGGTATACTCGATGACTACAAGGAAGCCATAAAATGGTATCGCCTCGCGGCTGGTCAGGGGCATGCCAACGCTCAGAACAATCTCGGCGGGATGTACGCCGACGGTCGAGGCGTACCCAAAGACTACAAGGAAGCCATAAAGTGGTATCGCCTCGCGGCTGGTCAGGGGGTTGCCGACGCTCAGAACAATCTCGGCGAAATGTACGAAAACGGCCAAAGCGTAGCCTCAAATCGTGTCGCCGCGTATGCGCTCTATAACCTTTCAGCATCAATCGATCCGTCAGATACTAACCCAGCTACTGCCAATCGTGCCCGACTAAGTAAGTTGATGTCGAACATGGGAATCGAGGCCGCACAGAACTTGACGCGAGAAATTGCAAGACCGGGAAATCTGCTGAAAGCGCTGGACAAGTACGCCAATAACCAGAATGACTGAGCATTTCGGATAGAAGAGTAAAAGGGGCCAGGGTCGATTTTCCGAAAAGTATAGTGGTCCCCGTTTTCAAGACAGCGGTTTAAGCTGTACGCTGTTATGAGGAACGAAGCGATGAGAGAAGCGAAGAAGCGGAAGGTGCACTCCCCTGAGTTCAAGGCGAAGGTTGGTCTGGAGGCGGTTCGCGGGATGAAGACGATCAACGAGATTGGCCAGGAGTACGGTGTTCATCCAGGTCAAGTTGGGGATTGGAAGAAGGAAATTCTGGAACAGGCCAAAACGCTGTTTGAAGGCAAGCGAGGGCCCAAGCCGATGGCAGCGCACCAGGAGCCAGATCTGCTGTACAGCGAGATCGGCAAGCTGAAGGTGGAACTTGACTGGCTCAAAAAAAAGTCCGGGATGAGCCTGTCATGAAGAGGCAAGCGTGGATCGATCAAGGTAATGGGATGGCCGTGGTTCAGCAATGCCATCTGGCAAGCGTATCCCGCGCCACGTTCTATGCGCAGAAGGCGCCTCATCGAGTCGATGAACTCGATCTGCTGCACAGTCGCCTGATCGACGAAGAGTACACCCGGCATCCGTTCTATGGCACCCGCAGGATGGTTATATTTCTCGACACAGCGGGCCACGTCGTCAATCGCAAGCGGGTACAACGGCTGATGCGGCTGATGGGACTGGCCGGCATGGCGCCGGGGCCCAACACCAGCCGCCCGCACCCCGAGCACAAGGTCTATCCCTACCTGCTGCGCGGCGTTCCGGTGGTCAGGCCCAACCAGGTCTGGAGTACCGACATCACCTACATCCGGTTACCGCGTGGCTTTGCCTACCTGGTGGCGATCATCGACTGGTACTCGCGCCGGGTGCTCAGTTGGCGGATCAGCAACAGCATGGAAGCGGTATTCTGCGTCGATTGTCTTGAGGACGCTTTGCGTACCCACGGCAAGCCCGAAGTCTTCAACAGCGATCAGGGCTCGCAATTCACCAGTGTTGCCTTCACCGGCGTGCTGGAACGTGAAGGCATTGTGATCAGCATGGATGGCCGGGGGCGGGTATTCGACAACATCTTTGTCGAGCGGCTCTGGCGCAGCGTCAAGTACGAAGACGTCTATTTGAAAGGCTATGCCACGATGGGCGACTTGATGGTCGGGCTGGCCGGGTATTTCGCCTTCTACAACGGCGAGCGTCCGCACCAGTCGCTCGGCCAGGAGACGCCCGATGTCGTGTATCGAACCGGGACAGGGGGTGGTGCAGTGATCGTGGATAAATTTGGCGGCGCGGGGGAAGAACCCCCTGTTCCGCTACGCTCCACAGGGGGTTCTTCCCCCGCAACAGCAAGATCAAAAGTAAGGGCAACAACAGAAGCAACAGCAACAGCAGAAACCAAAGCAAAGTCAAAACCGGGGCAGCGCCGTCCAGCTGCATGTGAAGTTGAATGCCCAGCTTAAACCCGGCAGGATTCTGTCTTGACTATGGGATCCACTTTAAAGTGCATAATAAGGGGCCAGGCACCAATGGCACTACCTTAAGCTTTTAACATCAGCTATTTTCGTTCCACAACAAGCAGTTGCCAAGACAGGCTGGATGTAAAGCGTCGTCCCGGCAAAAGCCGGGACCCAGTAGCGGGGCACCATTCTGGATAGCGGCGTTCGCCGTTGTGACGTGCTCTGTTGACTATTCGTACGATGTCATTGGCCTAAGGTAGTGCCATTGGGGCCAGGCACGATTTAACTAAAAGCAAAAAACCCGTTCAGCGTCGGGAGCGAACGGGTTTCGGAGAAGCTCGCTTTAGCCGCATTTGTAATGCGCCTGCAAGCTGAACTTCAAATCGGCGCGAAGGCGTGAGTTCTAACGCCAAAAGGCTGACAAACCAGGCAATTATGTGGCGACAATCAGGGCGTTTTCTGCCCTGCCTTGTTCGAAGGACAGTCGTCGATGGTGCCCCAATGTCCTGGGCAATGCTTCCAGCGCGCCTTTTCGATGCACACGATCCTGCTGAATACGGACTCCTCTCTGCATGCCTTGAGTTCGGCGTTCAAGGCGTCCTTCCAGTTCTTGGCTGGTATCGCCTTGACGGAGGGTGGGGTATCGCGGCGGGTCTTTGGCGCAGCTGCGGAATCTGTCGGCGTTGTTGCGGCGGCGGACTTGGGCTCGGCGGGTTGCTGCTTTGCGAGGTCCGGTTCAGGCGGCGTGGGCAGATTGCTTGTTTGATCGGCGACCGGCGTCATCGTCGGTGACGGCGAGCGCAACAGGAAAACAGTTGAAGCTATGGTGAGCAATAACAGTGTGACAGCGATTGCCCCCAGACGCAGACTGCTGGAATTCTGCCGCTGCTGGTCTGTTATCGCTGTTGCCCATGCGTCGTTGGCGGGTTGTGCAACAGCGATTTGCCCGCGCGCTTCGCCAGACAGGGTCGCGCTTCCGGAACGCAGCATCCGGCGCAGATCGGCCGCCATTTCGGAGGCATCCTGATAGCGAGCGGAGCGGTCCTTGGCCATCGCCCGAGCAACGATTGCGTCGAAATCCGCAGGCAGGCCGGGGCAGCAACTCGACGGCGGCGGCGGTGTCTTGTGTACGACCTGATACATCGTCGCGTGCAAGTTGTCGCAGGAGAACGGGGGCTGCCCGGTGAGCATTTCATAGAGCACGGTGCCGAGCGAAAAAATGTCGGCACGGCCATCGGCTTTCTGGCCGGCCACCTGCTCCGGCGACATGTATTTGGGCGATCCAAGCACGGAGCCCGTCATGGTCAACGATCCGCCGAGCAGTTGCGCGATGCCGAAATCGGTGATTTTCACGACGCCGTTTTCAAGCACCATGATATTGGCCGGCTTGATGTCACGGTGCACGATGCCATGCGCGTGGGCGAAAGCGAGACCGTCGGCAATGGCACTGACAATATCGATCATCCGCTCGAAGGACAGGGGGGCGCCGCTATTGAGGAGCGCTCGCAGCGATTGGCCGGATAGAAATTCCATGGCGATGTAGGCGAGCCCGTTGCTGCGACCGACATCGTGAATGGTCACGATGTTCGGGTGATTCAGGCGGCCGGCAGATTTGGCCTCCCGGAAGAAGCGTTGTTCGAATTCCTCGGCCTCCGTTTCGGAGAGGCCGGCGAAAGCCACCGTCTTGATTGCGACGATGCGTTCGATGAGCGGATCATGGGCTTTGTAAACGACGCCCATCGCTCCTCTTCCGAGCGTTGCGGTGATTTCATAGCGGCCGAGTTGCTGCTGTGGCATGTGCGTTGTCCGGAGGGAATGCAGTGGCAGTCAAGGACTCCGATTCTAGTGGGCGACCGGGGGCTGTCAACAACGAACAATGCGCTGTGCTTCAAAAGAAACGAAAAGGGGGCGGGGTGGATTTCCCGAAAAGCGAGCGCTGGCGAAACACTGAAAAGGGTAGCAAGGGGGTCTTGTCTCTTGTGGCCCTGCTAGACGATCCGGCGCCAGCGTACCGAGCGCACGCCAGGCGCCCTTGAATTCATTGATTCCGGCGATGAGACTGAGGATTTCCGGGCTTATCTAAACGGCATTCGCCGAGATCATGGATACCAAAACGACATCCATTTGCACCCATTACAACAGGGCGATCTGTCAAACTCGGGCCGCGTAACTTATGGCCTTGTAGCGGGTAATCGGTGCATAGCGGAAGCAACTGGCGATGATCGTCAGGAATTGGCCTCAGAGGCTGTGAATTGATAGATAAACACCTCCCAAGCCGTGGCCCGAGGCCAGGCTTCGCGCTCATTCCGGCGAAAGCCGGAATCCAGTACCTTCCTCTGATATCCATTCAAAAAATCAGATAAACGAACTGGACCCCGGCTTCCGCCGGGGTGACGAGCGTGGAAATCAGGCAGTATTGTTTTTTCACAGACTCTCAGCGCATTTTGTCTGTATGAACGAGGTTTTCAGGTTAAGCATACTGGCATCGACTTGATGCACGCGCATCGTCGTTCTCAAGCTTCGGCCGTCAAATCGAGGGCATGCAGCAGGCGTCTGGAAAACTCCTCCGGCGAAGTCGAAATGACCTCGCGTGGCACGCCGAAGTCGCCGATCAGTCGTTCGCTGTCCTCGAAGCCATAGGCGACGACGAAGGGATACATACCGGCGCCGATCGCCGCCATATAGTCGCTGTATTCGTCGCCACAGGCGTAAGCGCGCGCCGGATTGATGGCCAGACGTTCGCGTGCCCGTTTCAGTTGCCCGGTCTTCTCCTCGCGCAGAGGAATGCAGGCGAAATAATCGAAATCGCCAAGGTCGATGCCATGACGTTGAAACAGGCAGGTTAGCGTTACCTCCGGCTCCACGGTCACGTTGCGGGTGACCAGACCGACACGGATATCGGGAGCCGCCAGAAGTACTCGTAGCAAGGAGACGATACCCGGATACAGCGAAGCTTCGTTGCGGTAGAACTCAGTCAGCGTCGCCAGCAAGCGCTTGCGGTTCTGCTTGCCGAACTGGCGGCGTAAGTTGGTCGGGAATTCGCGCAGGCCACCGAGATACTTCAACAGTTTGCGGCGCTTCTGAAAGCGTTCAAGGTCGCCAATGGCCATGCCGTGAGTCAGAAAGGTCTGCTCAATGGCGTTGAATGCGTCGATGATCGTGCCATCGGCGTCAAAGATAACCAGCCGTTCCCGGTTTGCGTACAGGGTCATGGCCGCTAACTTACATCGCGCTTGTGACAATGCGATGACAAAACGATGAAATGTGTCACAGATTTGCCAGCCGCCGGATTCCCGCACAGGGCACTCAAGCGTGCCCGCCCGGCTCGCTGGATGTTTGTTGCCCTTAAAAATTCAGCAAGGCGTCACACTATTGTCATCTGGTTTGAGTAGCTTTCGGCCTGCGATACATGTCGCGTTAATCTATTTTGATGAACGAACTGGATTCCGGGGCAAGCCCGGAATGAGCGCGAAGCCTGGCCTCGGGCCACGGTAATTCAATGGGTTAAGCGTTGGGAAAAATTGACCCTGATTCCGCGAGGATATTGTTTGACACAGGAGGCCAAGGATGAAATTACATATTTACGCTCCAGGCTCAACGGCAAAAGAGGCGCACGCACGGACCTGTCCAGGCTGCAAACAGCGGACGCGATTGCTGAAATTTTATACGCCCAGATATGGCTGGGATGCTACCTGCATTCGATGCGGGCAAAAATGGATCGACGGTGAGTCGGCGGAAATTCCGATGACCAACGGCATCAGGATGGATAACATCGAATCGGCGAAAATTCGTTGGCGAGTCATGCCGCCCAAGAGCAGTAACCACAGTGCCATTCAGGGAAACGCTGAGTAAGCCGTAACGCCGGCGCATCCCAGCAACCGTGTTACCTTCTGGGCAGAGGCCGGTGTCCATTGCCTTGGTTTTCTGGCTCTGCATTCCCTGCGGTCAGATTCCGGCTTTTGCCCCGAAGGAAATACCCCTGGGGTGCGCCGGAATGACGTTTGTTGCAAATTCTCACCGATCTCAGGGCTGAACCTGATCGATCACCAGTTTGTTGTTCTTGCTGCCGGGTTTGATGCCCTTGATGCTGCCGAAGAGATCGCCGCTTGAACTTTGCGCCTTGCCCGCCTTGGCGACCCGCGCTTCGAGACTGACCGTCCTGAACTCGGAAATTTTCTTTCCGCCCGGCAGGACCATTGAATCGTCAAAGCGGAAAGTGAGCGGCAGATCGGCCACCCGCGTCCGCATGACGGCGAGCGGCATGCGCGAGCCTTCTTCGGCACGCGCAAAAACAAAGAGCAGGTCGTCGGGTCTGGCTTGCGAAGCAACCTTGCCGCTGATCGTTACCTCGCCACTGATGGATTCCTTGCGGGCAGCTGCCTCTTTGGACAGCTTGACGCTGCCCTCTTTTATGCCAGTTTTTTCGTTCATCTGGGCAGCAATTTCGCGTGCCTTGGTTACCGCCGCCGCGAGTGTCTCTGCCTCTTCCGAGCCGGGTTCGAGCTGCGGTAGCAGACGCCCCCAGTATTCGGCTACGGCAGAAAAGTCCTTGCGTTCACTGGCCGCAGTGCCAGCCAGGAACAGGGCCTGCGGTTCGTCCGGATCAATCTTCAGCGCACGGGCAATCAGTTGGCCCGGCTTGCCATCAAAACTGCCGCCTTGTGTCTGCGCCAGCACTTCGGCATAGTCGGCCAGCAACACCGGTTCGGCGTCGACCAGCGCACCGCCGTGGCTGTAGGCCTCGGCAGACTCGGCAAAACGGCCCAGCACCTTGTAGGAACGCGCCAGCATGACCCAGCCTTTGCTGTCGTCCGGATTCGCCTTGAGTTTCTCTACCAGATTGCCCAGCATCGATTCGATCTGCTGCGGGCTGACTCGCGCCTGCGTCTGCAGCGGATCAAGCGCTTCCGGTTTGCCGAGGATCAAATAACCGGCCGTCGCCGCCAGCGGGATGGCAATGAGCAGGGCCAGCGCAGTCTTGCGTCCACCGGTACGTTCCTGAGCCACCGCCTCGGGCTGGACTTCTTCAAGCAGACGACGCTGCAATTCAGTCTTCGCCTGCTCGAAATCGGCTTCGGCGAGCGCACCTGCGCTCCGCTCGCGTTCGAGTTCGCCTAATTGATCGCGAAAGATGTCCAGATTGGCTTGACGCCGATCAATGGCACTAGAGGCCCTGGGCGCACGCCAAAGCGGCAGCAGCAGAATGGCAAGTATGGCAAGGACAAGCAGTGCGGCGGCGAGGATGAAACCGGTCGTGGCAGACATTATCGAGGTTCTTTGACGTTCAGCAGGCGCTCGGCCTGTTGCTGTTCTTCTGTGCTGAGCGGCGAATCGTTGATCGCCTTGCTACGGCGGCGCAAGTAGAGAACCAGTGCGCCGAGGCCACCCACCAGGAGCAGCCCCGGACCAAACCACAAGAGCAGGGTTGTTCCCTTGAGCGGTGGCCGGTAGCGAACAAAATCGCCGTAGCGGCTGACCATGAAGTCCATTATTTCGGCGTCGCTCTTGCCCTGCTGGATCAGCGTGCGAATTTCGCGGCGCAAATCGTTGGCCAGTTCGGCATGCGAACCGGACAGCGATTCGTTCTGGCAGACCAGGCAGCGCAATTCGGATGAAATCGCCACCAGGCGCTTTTCGGTGGCCTCGTCCTGAGCCAGCGGTGCAGCTTCTTTGGCATGCAACTGCGCTGCCGACAACGCGAGCAGGATTGCCATGATCAAGACTTTCATTTCGACAACTCTGCAAGCAGCGGCAGAATTTTGCCTGAGAAATCATCGCGGCTGATCGGGCCGGTGTGCTTCATGCGGATGATGCCGGCCTTGTCGATGAGGTAGGTTTCCGGTACGCCATAAACACCGTAGTCGATGCCGACGCGCCCGTCGAGGTCCAGCACCGAAAGGCGGTAAGGATTGCCGTGTTGCTTCAGCCAGGCATTTGAACGCTCAAGCGCCAGCTTCCTTTCGGCGGCTGCGTCGAGCTTGTCCGCATCCAGCCCGCCATCACCGCGCACTTCCTTGTAATTGAGGCCGACCAGCGTCACCCTATTGTTTTTCACCATGTCGACCAGCACCGGATGCTCCTGCCTACAGGAGACGCACCAGGTCGACCACACGTTGAGCAGCCACACCTTGCCGAGCATGTCCTGCGGCGAGAAGTTCTGCTCCGGTGCATCGAGCCGGGCCAGCGAAAACAGCGGTGCCGGCTTGCCAACCAGTGGCGAGGGCACATCGCGTGGGTTGAGATTGAGTCCGACGGCCAGCAGGACAACGAGTACAGCAAAGCCGATCAGCGGCCAGAGAAATCGATTCATGAAGTGTCTTTAAGCTTTCTGCGCCAGCGCGCCGTCGATGCTTGAAGCGACGCGCGACCTGCTGCGATAGCGGCGGTCAGTCATCGCCAGGAGGCCACCGAGCGCCATCAGCACGCAGCCGCCCCAGATCCAGTCAACGAAGGGCTTGTGATAGACGCGCACGGCCCAGGCCGCGTCCGGCCTGGCCTTGTCGATGGGTTCGCCGAGCGAGACGTAGACGTCGCGCAGGAAGCCGGTGTCGATCGCCGCTTCGGTCATCGGCATCGATGACGAAACGTAGTTGCGTTTCTCCGGATTCATTTTCCGTATCGTCCTGTCGCCCTTCAACAGATCGATGTCGCCGACCAGCGCCACGTAGTTCGGCCCCTTCTCCTGCCGCACGCCGTTAAAGCGGAAGGTATAGCCACCGACGCTTACGCTATCGCCGACCTCCATCTTCACGTCCTTTTCGGCCTGATAGCCATTGACCATCGCCACGCCGACGACGAAGACGGCGATGCCGACATGGGCGGTGTGCATGCCGAAAAAGCTGCGCGGCTGCTTCAGCGCGGCGGTCAGGAAAGGCTGGCCGGCGCGCGTGGACTGCACGCGTTCGACCAGGTTGAGCGACCCCGAAAAAACGATCCACGCCGCCAGCAGCAGGCTCAAGGCCACCAGCGGCTTCCATTCGCCGAAGAAGAAGGGTGCCACCAGTCCCACAACTGCAGCAGCGGCAAAGGCCCAGCGCAGGGTGCGTGCCAGTTCGCCGAAACTGGCCTGCTTCCAGCGGGCGAATGGCGCCACGCCCATCAGGAACAGGGCCGGGATCATCAAGGGAGCAAAGACCGAATCAAAATAAGGCGGTCCGACCGACAGCTTGCCGGCACCGAGGGCGTCGATCAGCAGCGGATAGAGCGTGCCGAGCAATACCGTGGCACAGGCGACGACCAGCAGCACATTGTTGGTGAGCAGCAGCGATTCGCGCGAGAGCAGGGCGAAACGGCCACCCAGACCAACCTTGGGCGCACGCCAGGCGAAGAGGGCCAGCGAGCTGCCGATCACGGCAACCAGAAAAACGAGAATGAAGATGCCGCGACGCGGATCGGTGGCAAAGGCATGCACCGAGGTCAGCACGCCGGAACGCACGAGGAAGGTGCCGAGCAACGAAAGCGAGAAAGCGGAAATGGCCAGCAGCACCGTCCAGTTCTTGAAGCTGCCACGTTTCTCCGTCACCGCCAGCGAGTGAATCAGCGCGGTACCGACCAGCCACGGCATGAACGAGGCATTCTCGACCGGGTCCCAGAACCACCAGCCGCCCCAGCCGAGTTCGTAATACGCCCACCACGAGCCGAGCGCAATACCCAGCGTCAGGAAAATCCAGGCGGCCGTCGTCCACGGACGCGACCAGCGCGCCCAGGCGGCGTCGAGCTGGCCGGAAAGCAGGGCGGAAACGGCAAAGGCATAGGCTACCGAGAAACCGACATAGCCCATGTAGAGCATCGGCGGATGGATGATCAACCCAGGATCCTGCAACAGCGGGTTGAGGTCGCGCCCTTCCTCGGCACCCGGCAGCAGGCGTTCGAAGGGGTTGGAGGTGATCAGGATGAAGAGCAGGAAACCGGCCGTGACGAGCGCCAGCACACCGAGTACGCGGGCCACCATGGGGTCCGGGAGTTGCTTAGAGAAGAGCGACACCGCCAGCGTCCACATCGCCAGCATCACCACCCAAAGCAGCAGCGAACCTTCATGCCCACCCCACACGGCTGCCACCCGATACGGCAAGGGCAGCAAGGTATTCGAATGCTGCGCCACATAGACAACCGAAAAATCGTTCTGTACGAAGGCGGTGGTCAGGCAGGCGAAGGCCACCGCCATCAGCAACGCCTGCGCCATCGCTGCCGGACGCGCCAGCGCGATCCATTCCGGCCGTCGCCAATGGGCGCCAAACAGTGGCAACGTACCCTGGAGGAGTGCCACGCACAGCCCGACGATGAGAGCGAAGTGACCGAGTTCAGGAATCATGGGACGGTAACCTGGTGAGGAGTGAATAGTAAGGAGTCGGGAGCAAAAGCGAGTGGTGCCTTGCCTGTCTCGATGTGCTCGATATTCCGTTGGTTTCTTGCGCACATCGAATCATACCTCCTCACCCTTCACTCCCAACTCCTCACTGCTTAACCGTTTTGGCCGTAGCCTCAACCGCCGCCTTGTTCGCTGCAGCGCGCTGCTGTGCATCGCCAAGCGCCTTGGTGGCTTCCGGCGGCATATAGTTCTCGTCGTGTTTGGCAAGTACTTCACTGGCGACGAAAACGCCGTCCTCGCCGAGCTTGCCCTGGGCGACCGCGCCTTTGCCTTCCTTGAACAGGTCGGGCAGGATTCCCTTGTAGGCGACGATCATGTCCCGCTCGGTGTCGGTCATGACAAAACGCAGGGTGACACCGTCGGCTTCGCGCTTGATCGTACCTTCCTTGACCAGGCCGCCGATGCGGAACGACTTGCCCTTGGGCGCCTCGCCCGCCGCCACTTGCGTCGGCGAGAAAAAGAATACCAGATTGCTCTGGAAGGCGTTGAGTACCAGCGCGACGACAAGGCCGAGAACGGCCAGCCCGCCGATGATCAGCGCGATACGCTTGTGACGTGTTTTCAATGCTTACCTTTGGGATTGTGTTGAACGTTCAGTCTTCTCGGCACGAAACTGACGCTTCAGGCGCGCGACAAGACTCTTCTGACCGCGAACCAGCAGAACCGGTTCCAGCACCATCAGGAGTGCCATGACGCCGACCGAACCCCAGACGTAGATGCCGTGGGTGCCCATGGCCAGAAATTCGGAAAAGCTGTTCCAGTACATAGGGTCAGTGATGTGTAAGGAGTGAGGAGTCGGGAGAATAAGTGGCAGGCGGTGTAGGGCTTACGCTGGGTTCAGGAGGCTGGCGACTTGCTGCGTTCATCATTTTATTGCTCCTTGGCCTTCGCTCCCAACTCCTCGCGCACCCACTCCGTGTGCCGCTCGCGCTCGAGCATGATGGTGCGTACCCGCATCAGCGCGACAGCGATGGCGTACATCCAGCAGGCCAGGGCACAGAGCAGCATGCCGATGAGCATGGTCATGGCCATCGAGGGCGATTTGGTCAGGCTGACCGACGAACCCTGGTGCAGCGTGTTCCACCACTTCACAGAGAAATAGATGATCGGAATGTTGACCACGCCGACCAGCGCCAGGATGGCACCGGCCTTGTCGGCGCGGCGCGGATCGTCAATCGCCGACTGCAGGGCGATGAAACCGACGTAGAGAAAAAGCAGGATCAGTTCGGAGGTCAGGCGGGCGTCCCACACCCACCAGGTACCCCACATCGGTTTGCCCCACAAGGCGCCGGTCCACAGTGACAGAAAGGCGAACAGCGCTCCCGTCGGCGCCAGCGCCGTGGCCATCATGCCCGACAGACGGAAGTTGAAGGCCAGCCCCAGCCCGGCCCAGAAGGCCATCACCAGGTAGATGAACATCGACATCCACGACGCCGGCACGTGCAGGAAGATGATGCGGTAGCCCTCGCCCTGCTGCGCATCGGTCGGCGCCACGAGAAAACCCACATACAAGCCGGCAATGCCGAACACGGCGGACAGCGCCCAGAACCACGGAATCATCCTCCCGGCGAGTGGGTAGAAGGCTTGCGGGCTGGCGAATCTGAACCAGTTGATCAATCGTTTATCCATTTAGAAAAAAGTTGAAACCTCTTCTAACGAAGGGGCCGCATAGAAAATCGGCATTTATTCCTTGGCTGAGTGGCGATCCTCTCGGAAAACTCTGCGCACTCTGCGTCTCTGCGTTGAAAGTGCTTACGTTTTTACGCCACTTACTCCAAAGCAATGCGCAAAGCCGCTGCCGTTGGCCACGGTGCGAAAAACACGCCAGCCAGCGTCAGTGCGCCGAGCAGCGACAGATGGGCTTGTGCGCCCAGGCCGGTCACCGTCGCATCGACCGCACCGGCGCCGAAAACCAGAACCGGAATATACAGGGGAAGAACCAGCAGCGACAGTAGCACGCCGCCGCCACGCACTCCCAGCGTCAGCGCCGCACCGATGGCACCAATAGCGGACAGCGCCGGAGTACCGATGAGCAGCGAACAGGTCAGCACCCACAGGGCGTCGGTAGACAGGTCGAACTGGAGGCCCAGTACCGGCGTCAGCAGCGCCAGCGGCAGGCCCGAAACCAGCCAGTGCGCCAACACCTTGCCAAGTACGATCAGACCCAGTGGCTGCGGTGCCAGCGCCAGTTGCTCCAGGGTGCCATCGCGATGGTCGTCGGCGAACAGGCGCGGCAGCGAGAGCATGGTGGCGAGCAGCGCCGCAACCCACAGCACGCCCGGCGCCAGTTTGCGCAGCAGTTCCGGCTCCGGGCCGACGCCGAGCGGAAACAGGCTGACGACGATGATGAAAAAGAACAGCGCCGAAACGATGTCGGCCCGTCGCCGCATGGCCAGACGCAGATCGCGGCTGATGATGGCACTAACGAGTTTCAGCATCTTCTTGGCCCACTCGTCGTACAGGTGCCGGTTCGTCGGCCATAGACTTCCAACGCAAGGGCGCAAAGAGAAAGGAAGCGACAAGGAAGGCCAGGCAAAGTCAAGTCATCGGCTTTCTTTACGTTAGCTTTGCCTCTTTGCGCCTTTGTGGTGGATTTTTCAGTCATGCTCGTCCACCCGGCGCCAGAACCAGCTCGCAAATCTTGCCGGCGGCGACCGCGACTGCCTGATGCGTGGTCAGCACCGCCAGCCCGCCGCGTTGCAAATGGGCTCCGATCAATCCGGCGACTCGTTCGATCGCCGACGAATCAAGCGCCACGTAAGGTTCGTCCAGTACCCACAGTGCCCGTCGCTCATTGACCAGCCGCGCCAGGGCGACACGGCGCTTCTGCCCCTGCGACAGGTAACGGCAGGCCAGATCCTCGCGCCCGGCCAGACCGACCTGCTCCAGCGCGTCGAGCGCGGCACCTTCGTCAAGCGCTTCGTCGGCCAACCTGGCCGAGGCCAGCAGGTTTTCCAGCGGCGTCAGTTCTTCCTTGATGGCGTTTAGGTGTCCGAGATAACACAGCTCGCGGCGATAATCCTCGCCGAGCTTGCCGATCAATTCACCGCGCCAGCGAATTTCACCCTCCTCAGCGGGCGACAGCGAACAGAGCATGCGCAGCAGGCTGGTTTTGCCTGAACCATTGGCCCCCTGCAAATAAAGCATCTCGCCGGCGTCCAGCCGGAATCCGACCCCGGCAAAAAGGCGTCGTTCGCCGCGAATACATTCAAGGTTGGAAACTTCAAGCATGCAGGGGATTCGAGGGAGGGGAAGACCGCAGTGTGCAGCATCCAGTTTAACTTTGGATTGATGCAAATCACACTGTCTGGAGCTATTTTAAGCGGTAGCAAATCCGAAGGCTATCCGAAAGCACAGCCTCGTATAAGGCCTGCATTCTCGATTCTCGATCCAGGCCCTCAAGGTTTTCGCCAAGAGCTTATGCAACGCCCCATTTCTTGTGGATACAAAGATCATAAGTTCAAACTTTACTGGGCAGGTTCATTGTCGCGGAAATTCAATACGCACTCGCAATCCGTTCGATTCACTTTGTGACAGATGAATAACGGCACCATGGAGTTCCGTAATTTCCTTGACGATTGGAAGTCCTAATCCACAACCATTGCTTGACGAACCCGGAATGCGATAGAAGCGTTCAAACACTTGCGCCCAATATTCTTCCGGTATGCCTGGCCCACTGTCCTCAACCTCAAGGAAAGCCATCTCGATTGTTTCACCGCAACGAACAGTAACCGTCCCACCGCAAGGGGTGTAGCGAATTGCATTGTCGATGAGATTGGCAAGAGCTTCCTGAAGTAACCAGGGAAGTCCAATAACTCTAGCTGGCGAAATATTGAATCCAAGATCGACATTTTTTGCCAATGCGGCATCAAGATAAGCGGTTGCAGACATTTCAACGATTTGATCGAGAGAAACCTGCTCCAGTCTATCGGTTATTGTTTCGGAAGCTTCCGCACGGGCATATGTCAATAGCTGACCAAGAAGGCGTCGAAGGCGCTCGGTTCCTTCCTCAATTTTTTGTAGACGCCCTTCATTTTGAGAAAAAACCCCCTCGCTTACTGCCAGATCGAGTTGAGTCTGCAAGCCTGCCAGTGGCGTGCGCAATTGGTGAGCGGCATCCGCGATAAATCGTTGTTGTGCCTCCGATGCTTCGCGTAGCAATGCGAAAAGTTCATTCAGTCTGAGCAGCATAGGCTGTATTTCACGAGGAGTCTGCTCCAGATCAATTGCGCCCAGATCATTGGGGGAACGAGAAGCGATCTCATTTTCGACCACTTCGAGGGGAAGCAAACCCTGACGCACACCAAATAATACGGCTAACAGTGAAGCAATAATCACGGCCAGATTGGGAAGTAGCATGGCCGTCAAAATTCTATGCCTTGAAAGCTTACGCTTCTCAGTCGTTTCCATGACCGTAATGAAGATTTCGGAGGCTGGCAGGATGACCCGATGCAAAGCAATGCGTACCCGTTCCCCCCGATGTGTACCATCAAGAAACATTATTCCATTACCTTTTGGCATTGAGAGGACTGGAATGTCATCGTCACCCGCCAATATTTTGCCGGAACTGTCGCGTATGGAAAAGTAGAGTTTGTCTGGAGCGTTGGTTCGTAGCATAACCTCGCTCTCTTCGCTCAAATCCAGTACCGAAGAGGGCTGACGGCTTCGTATATGTGATTCAAGGTCGAAAACGGTATCGGATAACCCCTGATCGTGAGCGGAGTCGGAGGTTTTCCTTGCCAGACGATAATCCAGGAGCGAACTGATACATAGAATAAAAATCAAGGGAATCGATAGCGCCAATATCAGGCGTCGGCGCAGGCCTGGTGGTTCGTTTCTGCTGATGACGCGATCAGTTATCTGGCGCATCGACACGGTAGCCAATTCCGCGGATCGTACGGATGGTGACATTCCCATGAGATAGTTTGGTGCGCAGGCGGGAAACGTGCACTTCTATTGCATTCTGTGTGATGTCTTTATCCCATCCGGCGAGGCTTTGTACCAGTTTGTCTTTGCTGACCACGGCGGGCGAGGCCATGAGTAATAGTTCTAGAATCGCCCATTCGCGATTGGTCAGATCAAGAGGTATGGCATCAAGGGTTGCAGCACGACTTCGCGTGTCGAGACATAGTCCGTTATGGCGCAAGCAGGCATCGGCAATGGAGTTGGAGCGCCTGATCAGGGCCCGAATCCGGGCAGCGATTTCGGGGAGGCGATAGGGCTTTGTTAGGTAATCATCAGCTCCTGCATCAAGGCCGTTGACCGTGTCTTCCATGCTGTCCCGGGCAGTCAGAACCAATACCGGGAAATTTTTGCTTTGGGCTCTGAGTTGTTTTATAAAGTGTAGGCCATCTGCTTTTGGCAACCCGATGTCGACCAGAGCCAGGTCGAAATCTTCAAATTGAATGAAGCGCTCGGCTTCCTCTGCACTGCCAGCAACATCGACGGTATAACCCAGTTGCGTCAGACCCTGCTTCAGCCCATCGGCGACCAACAACTCATCTTCTACGACCAGGATCCGCATTTATAAGTTTTTCCAGCATTGTTGTCGAGAGAACTGCCGAGAGAATCAGTTTGATCTACTCCTGTGCTTTTACCATGACATCACTCGGCTCGGCACCGCCCTGGGGTTCTTTGTGAGCAATTCCAAAGTGGCAATCAATACAGGTCTTACTCCCATTGCCTAATTTGAGGTGCTGTTTCTGAGCAGTCTTACCCTGCTTCTCAGGGTCCATCGAATTGACATCATGGCAGTTCCGGCATTCTTTGGAATCTGTTTCTTTCATTCGCAACCAGACGCGCTTTGCCAGTTCCAGGCGGTGCTCCTCGAACTTTTCCTTGGTGTCAATCGTGCCGGCGAAATGCTGGAAGACATCGTTTGCGGCCTTTACCTTGCGTATCGTTGTGTCCATGAAACCATGGGGTACGTGACAATCAGAGCACGTCGTTTTCACACCGGTGCGGTTCCTGGCATGGATAGTAGTCTTGTATTCCTCGTAATTGTTGTCTTTCATTTCATGGCATGAGGTGCAGAATTCAAGCGTATTCGTCTGGTCTACAGCAGTTTTTCCTCCTGCAAAAACCAAGCCTCCAAGCAGTATAAGCGCCAGCGATTCGATAGCAAAAATAGTGGCCCATTTCTTCCGATTTGAAAGCCATTCACGAATTGAACTCATCTTGCATTCCCTTGAGATAGGCGCCAGATGATTACTTTCTAAAGCTTAAGGAAGCCTGACGAAACCCGAGTTACGTTAACGATTTTTAGCGTCAGGAAATCGCAAGCTTGATGGGCGGAAAATCAGGCTGTTTCTATTTCGGAAAGAATGTCATGTCAGTTTTTACTGCTAATTTTCCAAAACCCTGTGGACGCTATTGGTTGCAGTTTTTCAGGAATATTGCTTGCGCAGTCTCTTTGTTCGGAATTTCAGCATCCGTGGCGCTCGCCGTTCCGAGTTATGCACGACAGACTGGCGCTGACTGTGCGTCATGTCATATCGGCGGGTTCGGGCCACAGTTGACACCTTACGGGATGAAATTCAAGCTCGGCGGTTATACGGACACAGACGGCAAGGACGGAAAGATACCTTTGTCCGCAATGCTTGTCGCGAACTGGACACAGACCGCAAAAAACGTCGCCGAGGCTGACAAGGTTCCTCGTTACGACACGAATAACAATGCTGCGGTTCAGGAAGCGTCGCTTTTCCTGGCTGGCCGCATGACTGAAAACATTGGGACTTTCATACAGGCTACCTATTCCGGCGTCGAGCGATTGTCGTCCCTCGATCAAGTCGACATACGTTATGCGCGCACTATGGAACTCTTTGGTCAGGAATCAACATTTGGCTTGTCACTCAATAACAACCCAACGTTGACCGATCCCTTCAATACGCTCGGCCAATGGCGATTTCCATACACATCATCCGACTTCAATGCCGGCTATGGTCCGTCACCGCTGGTTGAAAGTCTCGGCGGAAGCGTGATCGGGGTAAATGCGTATACGTTCCTAAATAACGGAATTTATGCCGAACTTGGTCTTTATGACACGCTTTCTGCATCTACGCTCAACAAGATCAACGCTGAAGACATCGGGCAATTCAAGGGCTTGGGAACGTACTGGCGAGTTGCCTACTTTAAGGACATGAAGCGAGACAATTTTCAGGTCGGCCTCTTCGGGTTTAATGCCAGGGTACAGCCAGACCGTAACGATCTCGGAACTGCAAATAACTACTTCGATCTTGGCGTCGATGGCACATACCAGTTCCTGGGTAATCGCGAACATATCTTCACGCTGAACGCAAGTTACGCGAAGGAGTGGCAGAAGCTCAACTATACCTACGGCAACCTCGCTGAAGCCGACAATCTGAAGAACAACATCAATCAGTTCCGCCTGGCAGGTTCTTACTATTACAACCAGACCTGGGGAGCCACGGCCGGGATATTCGATACGCGTGGAAGTACTGATCGGACGCTTTATAGCAACTCCTTGAGTGGACGACCCACAACAACAGGCTATCTCCTTCAGGCTGACTGGACACCTTGGGGCAAAGAAAATTCCTGGGGCGCGCCGTACGCGAACGTTCGTCTGGGTGCTCAATACACTGGATACTCTCGATTCATGGGAGGTTCCTCGTATCTTGACGGAGATGGAAACCAGCGTCGTGCCAATGACAACAACACCACAATGCTTTTCCTCTGGATGTCACTCTAGGGGAATCGATAACCACGATTTGGCCATTGATTCAAATTTGGGAATACGGAGATTGCCTGGCATGATTGATTCCCGCTTGAGCTCAAATGGCTGTTGATCAGATTCTCAATTGAATATAGGAAAATGCTGACCATGAAGAATTATTCGATATTGCTTGCTGCCTTGCTGCTCTACCCGGCTATTTCACAGCAATCTTTTGCAGCCGGTGATGCCAAGAAAGGAGCCAACGTATTTGCCGAGGAATGTGGCGACTGCCACAGCGTTACTCCTGGAAAGAACAAGAAAGGACCGGGTTTGTTCGGCGTCATTGGACGCAATGCAGCGTCTGTTCCGGATTTCTCCGGTTATTCAGACGGAATCAAGCAAAGCGGCATAACGTGGTCGATGGACAAGTTAGATGCCTACATTACCCAGCCTAGAAAAATAGTACCTGGAGGTAAAATGAAATATGATGGGCTGGACGACGCTGGCGCTCGTTCAGATGTTATAGCCTACCTGTCTTCACTGAAATAGCGAAACCTCATATAAAAAATGCAAAGGTGCCAGTTTCAATTTACGCGCTTGCAAACACCGTCCTGGCGCCTTCGTGGTGGGTAGCCTTTACAGATAAAACTACCCGTGCCTCTCGGTTCAATTATTGAGGGTTAGCATTCCGCAACCCCGTAGTATTTTTTACTCGCCGTTTTCCCGACATCTGCTGGGCATCAATGCTGGTGCAGTTCACTCATGCCCTTGTGTAGCGCGCGGTGTTTCCTGCAAAGTTTAGGGCAAGGCATACGTAGGCCAAGTGCACAGCACACGGCCATTCTGGATGAAGCCAGCAGGTTTTCCAGCAGCATCAGCTCTTCCTGTTAATGATGTTACTTCAGCTTGAATCCATAGATGCGCCATTCCAACTACTCGACCCGCTCGAAACTGACTTGCCCGTACATTTCCGGGTAATTGGCTGCGATCCATTGGCCGGCTTCCGATTCGGCACGCTCCCAGGTGGCAGCGCGCAGTGCGACGGCTAGCACGCGTTCATCCTGTTGCGGCCATTCAAGCATGTAGCTGCGAAAACCGCCACGTTCCTGCAGGCGAATCCTTCGTGTCCAGCGCGGTGGTTCTCGACGCAATCTGGCCGTGTCAGAGTCGAGATGCAGCCTGAAAAGCGGCCCCTTGCCGCGATGTTGAACGATGTACTCACGGTTCCTGGCGACTTCTTCAACGAGTTGCCAGTCGGGGCAGGCTTCGATGATTGCCGCGATGGCCTGGTCTTGGCCGTCGCGAACAATTTCCGCCTCGACGACATGCGTCTCTTCCTGACTCTCGACCAGGTCATGCCAGGGCAAGCCCTGCCGTGTCGGCGGCGGGAAGGGGAGTGGCCGCTTGCCTTCCCGGATACGGGCAAAGAGCGCCGATTTGAGAACGTCTTCCAACTCGACCAGTGGAAAGGCCGTGCGCGGTTGCGCGGGGAAACTGCCAGCGCCCATGTAGCCGACGTTCCACAGCGTTTCCAGCCACTCGGCAGCATCAAGGGCCACTTGGGCGAGTTGCGCTGCAAACTCCTTGCTGCTTTTTCCTGTCCCTGCGGAATCGGACAGACCTGAAAGTAATTCGGCCTCGTGCATGCGCGCACGCAGGCACTCCTGAAACAGGCAATCCACCCAACCTGCGTCAGCCGGCGGAAGCTGTTCAATGCGCTCGGCAAAGTTCATCAACTCGTCGGCGTCCAGTGGTGTTTGATCATTCATATCAGGAGTTCATGGCGGGTGATTGTCGCAAGCAGTCTAACGCTTGGCGCCTGCTTCGGATAGCGGCCATTCTCGGCGGCGGGGGTGATAATCCGCTAAAATCCATATCCTTGTGCGGGGTAGTTAAAATATATGGGGTCGGGCGTGATCGGCAAAACGGTATTGGTAACCGGGGCGGCAAAACGGGTAGGTCGATCTATCGCGCTCGAGTTGCATGCAGCGGGTGCCAACATCATGGCGCACTATCGTAGCGCGACAACAGGCGCCGAAGCGCTGGTAACTGAATTGAATACGGTGCGGCCGGGTTCTGCGCTCTGCCTGCGGGCCAATCTGCTGGATAACGAGGCTTTGGCCATTCTGGTGGCAAGAACGGTAGCGCATTTTGGTCGGCTTGATGCGCTGGTCAACAATGCGTCGAGTTTTTTTGCCACACCGCTCGGCGAAATCGATCTTGCAGCCTGGGATGATCTGATCGGCAGCAATCTCAAGGCGCCCCTCTTTCTGACGCAGGCGGCGGCGCCTCACCTGCGGGCAGCGCATGGCGCCGTAGTCAATATCACCGACATCCATGCCGAACGGCCGTTGGCTGGATACCCGCTGTACTGTGCTGCCAAGGCCGGGCTGCTGGGGCTGACGCGTGCACTGGCGATCGAACTGGCGCCGGAAGTCCGTGTAAACGCAGTCGCTCCGGGACCGATCCTGTGGCCTGACGACAGCGTATTTGACAGCGCAATGCAGGACGGAATCGTAGCCCATACGCTATTGAAGCGCGCCGGTAGCCCGCGGGATATTGCGCGCGCTGTCCGCTTCCTGCTGGATGAAGCGTCTTACATCACCGGGCAGGTGATCAACGTCGATGGGGGTCGTACCGCCCATCTGTAGCTGTTTATGCATTAATTCAGTTTTCGGATGCATCCGTAGAGGGCTGGTGGAAAATTCAGTGGAAAATTCAAAGAATCTTCAGCGTTTGAAAAAGCGCCTTGAAAGTGATGTCGGCAAGGCGATTGCCGATTACAAGATGATCGAGCACGGCGACACTGTTCTCGTCTGCGTGTCCGGCGGCAAGGATTCCTACGCCATGCTGACGACGCTGATGGCACTGCGCCAGCGTGCGCCGGTTGATTTTCGCCTGATTGCAATGAACCTGGATCAGAAACAGCCAGGTTTCCCCGCCGATGTGCTTCCGGCTTATCTGACCGGTCTCGGTATCGAGTACCGCATCGTCGAGCAGGATACGTATTCGATCGTCAAGGCGAAGATTCCCGAGGGCAAGACGACGTGCTCGCTCTGTTCGCGTCTGCGCCGTGGCGTCATCTATCGTACCGCCAAGGAGCTGGGCGCCAACAAGATCGCGCTCGGACATCATCGCGACGATATCGTACATACCTTGTTTCTCAACCTCCTGTTTGGGGGAAAACTCAAGGCTATGCCACCCAAGCTGGTGACCGACGACGGTGAGCACGTCGTTATCCGACCGCTGGCCTACTGCAGTGAAAACGACATCGCCCGCTTTGCGCGCGGCATGGCCTATCCCATCATCCCGTGCAATTTGTGTGGTTCGCAGAACAACCTGCAGCGACAGAAAATCCGCGAGATGATGGCTGACTGGGATCGCCGTTATCCGGGGCGTACCGAGTCGGTGTTCTCCGCGCTTCAAAACATTGTGCCTTCGCATCTGGCCGACAATACGCTGTTCGACTTCAAGGGTCTCCATGTCGGTACCGATCTTTCGGCAATGGACGGTGGTGACCGGGTCTTCGACACTCAACAATTTGGCTCAGCGGTTTCGCTGCCTGAGGTGATTCCCCAGCCAGGGATCAGTCTGCAAAGCGCAAATGACGGGCTTTTGCTATGATCCATAAACACGGGCTGTGCTGCACTTTGGATGGAATGGCCGGTGTAACGGACTGCGCGGTACGAGTTTTCACAGGCTGTGTAAGATGCTGCAAGCGAGTTTTCTGGTACCGGGATAATCATGAATGATGCAAACTGCCCCTTGTCAGTTCTGTTTGCCGACGTGTCGGGAAGTGTGCGGCTGCATGAGCGACTCGTCGATGCCGAAGCGCTGCGCGCCGTTGATCGTTGCCTCAAGCGCATGGAGCGCGCAGTCGAGGTTTTTGGCGGGCGCATCGTCAAGACCGTTGGCGATGAGCTGATGGCGGTGTTTGACAAGGCGGATGAAGCACTCCAAGCCGCCATCGAGATGCAGCAGCGTGTGGCTGACCTGCCACCGGTTTCGGGAGTCAAGCTGGCTATTCGTGTCGGCTTTTCACATGGTCCGGTAAACGTAAAAGCAGGCAGTTACGCAGGCGAAACCGTCAACGCGGCAGCACAGCTTTCCGGGTTGGCCAAGCCAGGGCAGGTATTGACCAGCCTTCAGGCACAGTCCACACTCTCTCCCCTGTTGAAAAAGTCGACGCATGACCTTGGCTCAGTCGAAGCCAGGGGAAAATCTCCAGGGATGAACATCTTCGAAACGGTTGATCCAATTACGTCAACGCCGGTGGCGAAAATCGCAGAGGTTGCGGATGAGCGTAATGGCTATAGCCAGCGTGGTTTATTTCTTAGGCTGCGCTATGGCGCCAAGGTCGTCACGCTGAATGACAAAAAGCGTATCATTCGAATGGGGCGTGGCATGGAGAGTGACATTGTCATTCATGATCCTCGCGCGTCACGCAATCATGCAAGGCTAGAAAGCCAAGGCGACAGGGTCGTGCTCATTGACAACAGCACAAATGGCACATTTGTCACCATGAATGGCAAGCCGGAGTTGTTTTTGCTGAACGAGGAGTTTGCTATTCACGGCAAGGGCCTGATCTGCTTTGCCGATTCGGCTAGCAATCCGGATGCCGATAGCGCTGAATTCGAGCTGCTCTGATCGACCCGTGAATAAAACGGCGGTGTTTTGACACCGCCGTTTTTATTTTCACTTTAGCGCGCTTTATTTCTTGTCCGCCTTGAGGCATTCGCTCATGAATTGCTTGCGTTCGTCACCTTTGAGCGCCTTGGTGCCCGCCTCGGCGTTGCACGCTTTCATTTTGTCCTGTTGCGTGGCAGGCGCCGGCTTTGAACCGAGGCACTCACTCATGAACTTCTTGCGTTCGTCACCTTTGAGTTCCTTTTTTCCTGCTTCGGCGTTGCAGGATTTCATTTTTTCCTGCTGCGCCTGTTGTGCGGGAGAAGGTGCTTTCTTCTCCGGATCGGCAGCAAATGCACTGCCCATAGTGAAGGCGAAGGCAACGAGAGCAATTATGGTTTTCATCTGTAACTCCTTGACAGGGTTTATGAACGTCCGATGATTATAAGCGTGATCTAGATGTCTTCGTCAAGGACGGCCTGTTGCTGGCGATTGATGAATTCGCTCATGCTGTCGATGCCGCGCAGTTGCAGGATGCAGTTGCGTACGGCGACCTCGAGCAGAACAGCAAGGTTGCGCCCCGGCGCCACGTGAAAAACCACCTTGCGTACGTGGATGCCAAGAATTTCCTGCGACTGGGCATCGAGCGGCAGACGCGGCGAATCTTCGTCGGCAGAGTGCTTCTGCAGTTGCACAATCAGCTTGAGTTTCATTTTTCGCCGCGCCGCCGTCTCGCCGAAGATCGTGCGAATATTGAGCAGGCCGAGACCTCGCACTTCCAGGTAGTCGCGCAACATGCCGGGGCAGCGACCCTCGATGGTCGTCGGCGCGATGCGTGCCAGTTCGACGACATCGTCGGCAACCAGCCCGTGCCCGCGCGATACCAGTTCGAGTGCCAATTCACTTTTACCGACGCCGGAATCGCCGGTGATCAGTACGCCCATGCCGAACACGTCCATGAACACACCGTGCTCCGATACCGTATCCGCGAAGCGGCGCCCGAGGTAGAGATGCAGCAGATCAATGACCACCGAACAGGCTTTCGGAGTAATAAAAAGCGGTGTTTTGCTCGTCTCACAGATTTCGCGCACTCTGGGGGGAATTTCCAGGCCATCGGCAATGATCAGTGCGGGGGGTCCGGCGGCCATCAGGTCGCCAATTTGACGTTGCCAGCGATCCGCGCCGACACGTTCGGCCCACTGCTGTTCGGCCTTGCCGATGACCTGCACCCGCTGGCTGTAGATCAGGTTGAAGTGCCCGACAACGTCAGGGCCGTAAATCGCCTGGTCCTTGAGTTCGATTTGCCGTTCAACGCCCACCGCAGCAACCCAGGTAAGCTTGAGTTTCTCCAGATTTTCTTCGTAGAGCTGGATAATGCTCAGGACACGTTTGGCAAGCATGAGGATCGGGCGCTCAGTTGGCGAATATCTGGCGGATCGTGTCAACACTGTCGGCGGTGCACAATGCTTCGCGGCAGGTGCGATCGGAGAATCGCTCGGCAAGTTCAGAAAGGATTTGCAGGTGTTGCTCCGTTGCCTGTTCGGGAACAAGCAATATGAAAAGGAGGGATACCGGCTTTCCATCCGGAGAGTCGAATGCTACAGGCGCAGCCAGACGCAGGAACGCGCCGCTGGCTTCCTTCAGCCCTTTGATGCGGCCATGGGGAATCGCTATGCCTTGCCCGAGGCCAGTCGAACCAAGCTTTTCGCGAGCGAAAAGGCTGTCGAATACTGCGCTGCGGGCGATGCCCTGATTGTTTTCGAAAAGCAGGCCCACCTTCTCGAAGACGCGCTTCTTGCTGCTCGCGTCAAGATCAAGGACGATATTTTCGGGGGCTAATAACTGATTGATCTGGCTCATTCAGGGATACTAAAAATAACGGCTGGCAGTAATTAGGAGCAAGAGAAACGGAAGGATCAGGTTCGCGGGAGGGTTCGACAAAAAATGGTCAAACCCGCCGCAAAGAGCAAGTCAGTCCTGGACAATATGAGCGATCTTTTGCCCACGGTGATGATTCTGCACTTTTTGTTTGTGCTTCTGGACCTGGCGGTCAAGCTTGTCGACCAGAACATCAACCGCCGCGTAGAGATCCTCGTCAATGGCTTCAACGAAAACGTCCTTGCCGGAGAGGTGAACAGTAACTTCGGCTTTCTGCTTGAGCTTGTCTACCGATAAAATCACGTTCACATCGATGACGTTATCGAAATGACGCGTAACACGCTCAAGCTTCCCGGTAACGTAATCGTGAATTGCCGGGGTTATTTCAAGATGGTGCCCACTGATTTTCAGGTTCATTATGTGGCTCCTTTTCAAGGTAATGATAGTCGCGTCAGCGACCGTCGAATCTCCCCTCGCCCATTCCTGGAAGAGGGCTCGGGGGTAAGAGTAATGGGCATTGCTTTCATCTTCTGCGCTTGAGTCCTGTCAGATCGTCTTGCGTAGTTTAACCGGAGGTATGCTGAGCGCTTCTCGGTATTTTGCAATTGTTCGCCGAGCAACGACAATTCCCTGCTGACCCAGTATTTCGGACAACTGACTATCCGAAAGGGGTTTCTTCTGGTCTTCAGAACTAATCAACTGCTTGATCAGCGCGCGGATGGCCGTTGCCGAACAGGCACCACCGGCTTCGGTGGCGACGTGACTGCCAAAAAAATACTTCAATTCAAATATCCCGCGTGGCGTTGCCATGTATTTTTGCGTGGTCACCCTGGAGATGGTCGATTCATGCAGGTCCAGGAGATCGGCAATTTCACGCAGCACCAGTGGTCGCATGGCGACCTCGCCATGATCGAAAAACTGGCGCTGGCGATCGACAATAGATTGTGCCACTCTCAGGATGGTGTCAAAGCGTTGCTGAACGTTTTTTATCAGCCAGCGCGCTTCCTGCAACTGACCGGCCAGTCCTGAACCACGCTGTCGGGTGAGAATCTGGGCGTAAAGACTGTTGATACGCAGGCGAGGAAAAGCGTCGGAATTGATGTTGACCGTCCACTGGCCGCGTAACTTGCGCACTACGACGTCGGGGGTAATGTAGCGCGCATCCAGTGCAGCAAATTTTGCACCGGGCCGTGGGTTGAGGCTGCGAATGAGATACTGGGCCTCGCGCAACTGCTCGTCGTCGCACTCGCTGAGTTTCTTGAGCTTAACGAAATCGCGAGCGGCAAGCAGGTCAAGGTAATGGCGAACGATCTTCAGAGCCAGAATCTGCGTATCATCTGCGGGCAGTGCTTCCAGTTGCAGGGTCAGGCACTCCTGCGCATTGCGTGCGCCAACGCCGGTCGGATCGAAGCATTGCAGATGATTCAGGGCGATCTGCAATTCCTCAGGCTCGATTTCAAGTTCGGGCGGCAAGGTTTCTGCAAGATCTTCGAGAGATTGGGTCAGGTAACCGTCATCGTCGAGCGCGTCGATCAGGCATTGCACCAGTGTCTGGTCACGTCCGGGAATGCTCATGAGCCCGAGTTGCCATGACAGGTGTTCGCGCAGGGAGGTGGTAGCGGCCTGCACGTCCTGGTAATCGTTGTCGTCATCGTCAAACGATCCGGGCGAGCTGGAGTAACTGCTTTCCTCGCCCAGCCAGCTCTCGTCATCGGCTGACGAGGTTGGCGGCGTGGGCTGGTCAGGCTCGAAGTTTTCAGCTTCAGTTGATTGGGATTCGCTGATGCCCGTTAGCTGAGGCGCGTATTCCTCTTCTTCACGTTCGAGGAGTGGGTTTTCCTGCAGGTATTTTTCCAGTTCCTGCTCAAGCTCAAGCGTCGACAGTTGCAACAGTCGTATCGATTGCTGCAACTGGGGCGTCAGTGCGAGGTGTTGCGATAGCTTGAGTTGGAGGGATGGTTTCATTTACGGAGCCTGATTGGCCGCCGGATTGGGGGTGACGCTGTCCGATGTGTTCTGGATTCTGGAGGAGCAAGCGGCAGGTTCAGAGGCGGAAATTCTCGCCCAGATAAACCTTCCGGACGTTTTCATTATAAATGATTTCATCGGGACGACCAGAAGCAAGAACGCTGCCTTCGTTGAGGATGTAGGCGTGGTCACAGATTCGCAATGTTTCGCGGACGTTATGGTCGGTGATCAGGACGCCGATGTTGCGCTCCTTCAGGAAGTGGATGATCTTCTGGATATCCAGCACGGCAATGGGATCAATGCCGGCAAACGGCTCATCAAGCAGGATGAAGCGTGGTTCGGTCGACAGCGCACGGGCAATTTCCACCCGGCGACGCTCGCCGCCGGAAAGCGATGCCGCCGAGCTGTTGCGAATATGGCTGATATGCAGCTCATCAAGCAGCCGCTCGGCGCGCAGTTCAATCTCGTCAGGCTCAAGCTTTTGCAGTTCCAGCACAGCCTTGATGTTTTCAACGACGCTCAGTTTGCGAAAAACCGAGGCTTCCTGCGGCAGGTAGGAGACCCCCAGTTTTGCCCGCTGGTGGATGGGCATATGCGTAATTTTTCTGTTATCGATAAAGACCTCGCCTCCATCGCAGGCGACCAGACCGACCACCATGTAGAAGCAGGTCGTCTTCCCCGCACCGTTCGGACCGAGCAGGCCGACCACTTCGCCGCTACCGACCTCGACCGACACGTCCTCTACCACGGTGCGCTTCTTGTAGCGCTTTTTCAGGTTGTGCGTGGAGAGTGTACTCTTCGTGTTCATGCTGACACTGGTTTCGGACATCATTCAATCGTCTTCAAAGTCGCCGCGAATTATGCGGCGGATGGTTTCACCGGAAAATCCCCGGCTCATCAAAAAACGCGTCTGTCGAGCGCGCTCAGTGGCACCAAGCCCACCGGATTGATCGCCATACTTACGCTGCCAGACCTGACGCGCGCGCGTCAGTTCATCATCGCTGGCGGCCAATGCGGAAGCCACCAGTTCTTCAGAAACACCCTGAGCTCGTAGTTCGTAAGCCAGGCGAGCGTTGCCAAATCTCGCACCGCGAGCATTCAATCGCATTTCAACGTAGCGCTCGTCAGAAAGCAGATGACGCGCATTCAGATCATCGAGCAGAGCCTCAAGGGTTGCGCTCGATTCGGCGTGCGGGATAAGCTTCCGCGCCAGTTCGGCCCGCGCGTATTCGCGACGCGCCAGCAGCCTCAGTGCACGCGCGCGCAACGTGCCGCTCATGGCGACTTACTCGTTGACGCTGATCGGCTTCGGCGAGGGAACATTGACGGCGGTACGTATCCTGGCCTCAATCTCCTCGGCGATTTGCGGGTTGGCCTTGAGGTATTCGCGGGCGTTGTCCTTGCCCTGGCCGATTTTTTCGCCATTGTAGGCGTACCAGGAGCCCGACTTCTCGACCAGTTTGTGAATGACTCCCAGTTCGACGATTTCGCCCTCGCGCGATGTCCCTTCACCGTAAAGAATGTCGAAAATGGCTTCACGGAAAGGCGGTGCGACCTTGTTCTTGACCACCTTGACGCGGGTTTCGTTGCCAACCACCTCATCGCCTTTCTTGATACCGCCGATACGGCGGATATCAAGGCGAACCGAAGCGTAGAACTTGAGCGCGTTACCGCCGGTAGTGGTTTCCGGGCTGCCGAACATGACGCCGATCTTCATGCGGATCTGGTTGATGAAAATAACCAGCGTGTTCGTCCGGTTAATATTCGCTGTCAGCTTGCGTAGCGCCTGACTCATCAGGCGGGCTTGCAGTCCGGGTAGCGAATCACCCATCTCGCCTTCGATTTCGGCTTTCGGTACGAGCGCGGCGACCGAGTCGATGACAATGACGTCCACGCTTGCCGAACGCACCAGCATATCGGTGATTTCAAGTGCCTGTTCACCGGTATCCGGTTGTGAAATCAGGAGATCGTCAAGATTCACTCCGAGTTTGTGGGCGTAAGTGGGGTCAAGGGCATGTTCGGCGTCGATGAAAGCGGCAGTACCGCCGAGTTGCTGCATTTCGGCGATGACCTGCAGCGCCAGTGTCGTTTTGCCAGACGATTCCGGACCGTAGATTTCAACGACGCGTCCGCGCGGCAGGCCGCCGATGCCCAGCGCAATATCCAACCCAAGCGAACCGGTGGAAACGACCTGGATGTCATTGGCGACGCTCCCGTCGCCCATTTTCATGATCGATCCCTTGCCGAACTGCTTTTCGATCTGAGCCAGCGCTGCAGCCAGTGCTTTTGACTTGTTGTCGTCCATTGCGTGTCCTTTATTCTGATTGAAAAGATTATCTCATGTTCAACGGCGCCGATCCTGTGAGTTACACCAAGGTCGATTACTGTTATTATATATGGGGTATCCACTTAGCTCCAGTTATCGCGAGTACTGGATAAATAAGCAGTATTGAATGATATGCCAGTGAGGCAAACAGTCAAGCCTTTTTCACCACATCCCGGTACGTCACCGGTGCGGTCACGACCGCTT
>NZ_JAEUOI010000120.1 GCF_016790145.1 Propionivibrio sp.
GGGCATCGCTTGTTAGCCTGTGGAAAGTCGGCGCGGTTAGGCCACTCTGCGAAGCAGGAACCCGCCGAAGCGACTAAACGTGAGCTTGCTCATGCATAGCGCCGTAGGAATCTCCGGCCTTCAGGCCGGGGAGGACGTCAAAAGGTACGACTGAATCGACCAAACTTCGAATTCTTTCTTTTATGAAAAAAATGCGATGCTATCCTCAATGTCATTCTTTGGTGTCTGAGAGCAATGGCACAATGGCAGTGTTTACAAACAAAAAAACCTATTCTGCCGACACGACCTGGTTGCGCCCCGCACGCTTCGCTTCATACATGGCCGAGTCGGCGCGACCGAAAAGATTCTCATAGGTTTCATCGGGCCGAAGTTGGGCCACCCCGAAGCTCGCCGTGACACGCAAACCGCAGGGCTCAAGGTCTTCGATGATTTCGCGGGTTTTTTCCGCCATGCCCGAGCCGGTAAACTCATCGATGCCGGGCAGAACCACCATGAATTCCTCGCCTCCCATGCGTGCGACGATCCCGTTCTTGCCGACATGTTCACTGAGAACGGTGGCAACGGCGACCAGCACGGAGTCACCCATGGAGTGCCCATAACTGTCGTTTACCCGTTTGAAATAGTCTATATCCATAACAACGCAGGTCAATGGGCGGCCTGATTCTTTTGACTCACGGATCAGTATCTGTGCACGCTCATTAACATAGTGCCGATTGAAGACCGACGTCAAGCGATCATGCATGGCCATCTCGTAGAGAATACTGTGTTGTTCTTCAAGGTAGTCCAGCGCCTGACGTAGCTGTATCAGATTGCTGACCCGGACCTGAAATTCTTCCGGGACGACGGGTTTGAGGACAAAATCATTGGCACCCGAGCGAAGCATTTCGATACGTCGTGGCACATCGTCAAAACTTGATATGGCAAGGATGGGGAGTTTTCCGGTGCGCCCTTCCAGGAGACGGATTCCACGGATCACTCCCAAGCCGGTCATGGTTCCTTCAAGCATGTAATCGACCAGGACCAGATCGTATTTTCGCTTCGCAATGACGTCCAGACACTCCTCTCCGGTCGCGACGCGGGTCGCATTCAGCCCCAGCGCCACCAGCAGTTTTTCCAGGTATGCCGCTTGCGACTTGCTGTCTTCGACCAGCAGAACCTCGCCATTCAGCCTTTCCGAACTGCTTATTGCCCAATGATTGACATAGGCTTCAAATCTGGACGGCTCGTTTTTGGAGAAGCATTCGGTAACCCCCAAGCTGACGGCCTTTGCCGTCACACTTTCGTTCGAGGAGGTCAGCATGACTGAAGGGTGCTTGCCGATCAGTCCGCGCTCCTTGGCCTGAACAAAGAAATCAATTCCGGTCATGTCCTTGAGCTGCATGGAGAAGCACAGAAAATCAACATGCTCGGCTTCCAGCGAAACCAATGCCTCGGTAGCGGTTTCAACGGCAATGGCGGAAATATTGTTTTTTGAAAACAAAGAGACAAAAACGTTTCTGATCATGCGTGACGGTTCTACAATCAACGCTTTCATTGCCACTCCCTGGAGCAAATATTTCGTGCATTATCCATTATTGACCCGCGCGTGACTATCCTATTTTTAACCCATACGAATACTCGTGACCTCCTTTCGCCTCATAAGGAAATGACAGGAAATTTAAACACACAGCACCACTAAAGGGGCTACCCACCGCAGGCATTAAAGGTTGAAGAGTCAAGAGAACTGTTGGAGCGTGTAGTAGTAATGCCATGAATATCATGTCGCACAAAGGCTATACCACTCGCGTCGAGCACGATGAGCGAGACAATATTTTTGTCGCTCGCATTCTCGGCAATCGCAGCATCATCGATTTTCTCTGTGAAACGGTTGAGGAGTTGATAGCCGAGTATGAGTACGCTGTCAAAGACTGCCACGCTGACTGTAAAAAGCCAGGGAGTTCATCCCGAGAAGCCAGCCTCCGGCAAGTTGCTGCTTCGCGTACCCCTGAAACTCAAAGTCGCGCGTTTGTCGCCGCGCAGGCTGCCGGCATGAGCCTGGACTAGCACTTCGCATAAACCCGGCGGTGAAGCGGGACGCTGCAACAGCGCAGCGTCCCTTTGCCGGTCAGACTTTCTCGAAGCGCATCACGCCGCCCTGACAGGTAACTTTGATCGTTTCGCCGGCGCCAAAACGTCCTTCGAGTATCGCCTTGGCCAGCGGGTTTTCGAGTTGCGACTGAATGGCGCGTTTCAGGGGCCTCGCGCCGAATACCGGGTCGAACCCCGCCGCCGCCACTTCGGAAAGCGCGCTGTCGTCGATCTCGATCTTGATTTCGAGTTGCGCCAGCCGTTTTTCCAGATTGCCGAGCTGGATTCTGGCAATCGACTTGATGTGCTTTTCGTCGAGTGCGTGGAAGACGACAACCTCGTCGATACGGTTGATGAACTCCGGCCTGAAATAGCTCTTCACTTCGCCCATCACCGCCAGCTTGATCACCTGATAATCGTCGCCGGCCATCTGCTGGATCATCTGCGAACCGAGGTTCGAGGTCATCACGATCACGGTGTTCTTGAAATCGACCGTACGCCCGTGCCCGTCGGTCATGCGCCCATCGTCGAGCACCTGCAACAGCACGTTGAAGACATCCGGATGCGCCTTCTCGATTTCATCGAGCAGGATCACGCTGTAAGGCTTGCGGCGAACAGCTTCGGTCAGAAAGCCGCCTTCCTCGTAGCCGACGTAGCCGGGCGGCGCACCGATCAGGCGCGATACTGAGTGCTTTTCCATGAATTCGCTCATGTCGATACGGATCATGTGATCTTCCGAATCGAACAGGAAGCCGGCCAGCGCCTTGCACAGTTCGGTCTTGCCGACCCCGGTCGGGCCGAGGAAAAGGAACGAACCGTAAGGCCGGTTCGGATCGGCCAGCCCGGCCCGCGAGCGGCGAATCGCATCGGACACCAAGCGTACCGCCTCGTCCTGGCCGACCACGCGCTGGTGCAGGCGATCTTCCATGTACAGCAACTTCTCGCGCTCGCCCTGCATCATCTTGGACACCGGGATACCGGTAGCGCGTGACACCACCTCGGCTATTTCCTCGATGCCGACCTGGGTGCGCAACAGCTTGTTCTGCTGCCCGCCCTCGTTTGATTTTTCCGCTGCTTTCAATTGCGCGTCAAGCTGCGGTAACTTGCCGTATTGGAGCTCGGCGAGCTTGTCGTACTGGCCCTTGCGCTGCAGCTCGGCCATCTGCGCCTTGAGCTTGTCGATCTCTTCCTTGATGTGCGCGCTACCCTGGACTTGCGCCTTCTCGGACTTCCACACTTCTTCGAGATCGTTGTACTCGCGCTCCAGCTTGAGCAATTCGTCCTCGATCAGGTGCATGCGCTTTTTCGAGGCCTCGTCCTTCTCCTTGCGCACCGCCTCGCGCTCGATCTTGAGCTGGATCATACGCCGGTCGAGCTTGTCCATGACCTCGGGGCGGGAGTCGATTTCCATCCGGATTCGCGCCGCCGCCTCGTCGATCAGGTCGATGGCCTTGTCCGGCAGGAAGCGATCGGTAATGTAGCGATTGCTCAGTTCGGCCGCAGCAACGATGGCCGGATCAGTGATCGCAACGCCGTGGTGCAGTTCGTACCTCTCGCGCAGACCGCGCAGGATGGCGATCGTGCTCTCGACCGTCGGCTCATCGACCATCACTTTCTGGAAGCGGCGTTCGAGCGCGGCGTCCTTCTCGACGTACTTGCGGTATTCATCCAGTGTGGTGGCGCCGACGCAATGAAGTTCGCCGCGCGCCAGCGCCGGCTTCAGCATGTTGCCGGCATCCATCGCACCCTCGGCCTTGCCGGCGCCAACCATGGTGTGCAGCTCGTCGATGAAAACGATGATGCGCCCTTCTTCCTGGGCAATTTCCTTGAGCACGGCCTTCAGGCGCTCTTCAAATTCGCCGCGATACTTGGTACCGGCCAGCAGCGCCGCCATGTCGAGGCTAAGCACCTTCTTGCCCTTGAGCGTTTCGGGCACTTCGCCATTGACGATGCGCTGCGCCAGGCCTTCGACGATGGCCGTCTTGCCGACGCCCGGTTCGCCGATCAGCACCGGGTTGTTCTTGGTGCGCCGCTGCAGGATCTGGATCGCCCGGCGGATTTCGTCGTCGCGCCCGATCACCGGATCAAGCTTGCCTTGACGGGCACGTTCGGTGAGGTCGATGCAATATTTTTTCAGCGATTCGCGCTGCCCTTCGGCTTCCTGGGTATCGACGCCCTCGCCGCCGCGTACCGCGGCCACCGCCTGCTCCAGCGCCTTGCGCGAGAGTCCGTTCTGTTTGGCCAGGCGACCTGTTTCACCCTTGTCGTCGCAAACGGCGAGCAGAAACATCTCGCTGGCGATGAACTGGTCGCCGCGCTTTTGCGCTTCCTTGTCGGTGAGATTGAGCAGGTTGGTCAGATCGCGGCCAATTTGCACCTCGCCTCCATGTCCCTCGACCTTCGGCAGACGAGCTATGGCCTGTCCTAGCGTGGTCTTGAGTGCCTGCACATTGGCGCCGGCCTGCGCCAGCAACGATGCCGTGCCGCCATCGTCCTGCTGCAGCAAGGCAAGCAGCAGATGCTGCGGCTCGATCATCTGGTTGTCATGACCGATGGCCAGGCTCTGTGCATCGGCCAGAGCCTGCTGGAATTTGGTGGTGAGTTTGTCAAGACGCATGGCTTTTCCCCTGGTTAATGGCTTTTCGTCGAAGAGTAAATGGGGCAGCCCTGATCGGTTTTCAAGTGCACGGCGCTAAATGTCCTGCTCGCCAGCAAGAACAAGCTTTGCTTGCGTTCAGCACAATTGCCAATACCTTGCACAAAGCGTAAATTGCACAGGTAACCCAAAAAAAGGCATCACTGCCAAAGATTCAGGAGGAGAGTCAATGAGCATCAAAAATATGTCATTGCGCACCAGGCTGTACGGGCTCACGCTGATCACGGTCGTGGCCTTGTGCCTGCTGGCGGCCATCGTTCTGATCGGTGAAAAAAACCAGTTGCTGGCGGATCGCAAGGACAAGATTCGCAGTCTCGTCGAGGTCGCGCATGCCACGGCGAGTTTCTACGAGAAACAGGCCAGGGAGGGCGCGATAAGCGTTGATGAGGCAAAGAAACTGGCCATCGACGCCGTGCGCGGCATGCGTTATGACAAAAACGATTATTTCTGGATCAACGACTTCAACGCCGTCATTGTCATGCATCCGATCAAGCCGGAACTGGACGGCAAGGATCTGTCCCAGTTCAAGGACAAGAACGGCAAAGTCATCTTCGTCGAATTCAGCAAGATCGCCAAGGAACAGGGTAGTGGATTCGTTGACTACGTCTGGCCAAAACCCGGTCTCGAAGAAGCGGTGCCAAAAATTTCCTACGTCAAGGCACTCGAAAGCTGGGGGTGGGTCATTGGCAGCGGGGTCTATATTGACGACATCAACACTCTGTTCCTGCAGAATGCCATCAAGCTGCTCGCCTGGATCGCAGTAATTGGCGGTTTTATTGCCGTTTCGCTGGCACTGGTTTCGCGCCATCTTTTCAAACTGCTGGGTGGTGATCCCCAGGTCGCCCGGCAGATTACACAACGCATCGTGCTAGGCGACCTGAGCAGTGAAATCAACTGTGCTCCGGGCGACACCAGCAGTCTCCTGGCCAGCATGAAGGAAATGCAGGTAACGCTAAGCCATATGGTCGAAGAAATCGTTCGCGATGCCGAACAACTCTCATCGGCTTCGAACGAAATGCTGGAAGCCTTCAATGAAGTTTCCAAGCGTACCCGGCAGCAAGGCGAAACCGCCTCATCGATGGCGGCTGCCGTCGAAGAAATGACCGTCAGCATCGGCCAGGTTGCCGAGAACGCTCGTGAAGCCCATCATATCTCCAAGGAAGCCAGCGATCTGTCCACGACCGGAACACAGATCATCGAAAGTGCCGCGAGCGAAATGCACAAGATTTCGGATGCCGTGCAATCCTCGTCGACGATCATCGAAGAACTGGGACGCCAGTCCGAACAGATTTCCTCGATCGTCAATACCATCAAGGAGATCGCCGACCAGACCAACCTGCTCGCACTCAACGCCGCCATCGAAGCGGCGCGTGCCGGTGAACAGGGCAGAGGTTTTGCTGTCGTTGCCGATGAAGTACGCAAGCTGGCTGAACGTACCAGTCTATCTACCAGCGAAATTTCCAGTATGGTCGGGAAAATCCAGAACGGCACGCGCAGCGCGGTTGATAGCATGCAAAGTGGAGTCGTGCAAGCCAGCAAGGGTGTCGAGTTGGCCACTCAGGCCGGCAAGTCAATTAACGATATCCGCTCGGGCTCGATGCGTGTCACGGATGTGGTCAACAGTATTTCGGATGCGATACGCGAACAGGGAACAACCTCCAGCGAAATAGCGAAGAACATCGAAAACGTCGCACAGATGGCAGAACAAAGTGCCAATGCGGTACAGAACACCGTTCAGGCGGCACATAACCTGCAACAACTGTCCACCTCGCTGCACAATTCGGTCAGCCGTTTCAAGCTGCGCTGAGCGGCCGTGCTGATTCACTGGCTGATTTACAGTCTTTCTCTCTCATTGCAGACTTTTTCGTCACCCTGGCAGGACACTGAAAACACCGCCGCAAACCCTCCGCCGGGGGTACGGAAATTGGTCGTCTGCCCCTGATACAGCCGCGCCGAAACGAGTTGAACCTTGCCTTGATAAACGTAGTTGCGCAAGTCCAGCTTGAGATCCTGCTCGACCCCGTCGACCAGCAAGCGCCGTTCGGAAGGCGGCACCAGAGCCTGGGCGACGTAGCCGCCGCGCGAGATTTCTGCGAAAACACGTCGGGTGAGCTTGTCGCCGCGATACGTGCCTTTGCTGCCGTAGCCCGCCGCCGGCTTGAAGAACCACTGTTTCCGGCTCGCCCAGAAGCGCGCGGCCTGCTCCGGCTCAACCCGCTCAGTGCGCGGAATACCGGTCATGAGTAACTGCCGGTGTGCTGCGCTGACACCAATTTCCTTCAACCAGGCCTCGTCGGTCAAGGCTTCCAGATTGCGCTTGTCGGCATACCGAGCATGCGCCTGCGGGTGGGGCGTAAGCACCACGGCGTCGGCATGGTAGGACGCCCGTAATACCTCATGCTGTGTTTCAGCCAGCGAAAAATCCGTCAGCCGGTTGTAAACCAGATCGACCACCCGACCACCAGACAATACGCGCTCGCCATCAAACGAAAGATCGCCGGGGGCGACCACCAGGGCAAGGATTCCCCTGGACTCAAACAACTGCCGGAACAACTCGAACTCCGGCGCCAGAAACTGGCCGGCAGGCGCCGCATCGACTATGGCGATGCAGCGTAGCTGAGCCTCCCCGCGCGCCAGCCGCCATTCCTCACGGAACATGCTCACAAACACATCTTCGAGTGCCGGATCGGGCATGGCAAGCATCGGGGTGCAGCAGGCGTTCTGCGCGCGCAGCAGCTTGGCGTTGAGCAGCCCGCCACCGGCATTGGTGTTGATCTCGATCAGGCGCGGCCCGTCGGCCCCGAGATGGAAGTCGTAGCCAAGAAAGACCCCCGCCGCCGCCGGCGAATGTCGCGCAATCTCGGGCGCATAGTCGAGCACGCGTTCGTTCCAGGCGTCGATCCCGACCACCTGTTCGATCACGCCGATCAGGTCGGCCATGAATTGCAGGTGGGCCTCGGCCACATAGACGCGGGTATCGGAGAACAGATGGGGGCGTGTCGCCAACAATTCGCCGAGCGAATCCTTAGCCTGGCCACCCTCGCCAACCACCCCGCCAGCCAGCGCCTGGCTCAGCTTCTCGTGATCGACCGAACGGCAAACGCACCCGCGATTGAGAACCGCCGCGGCATCGCGGCAATCCGCAGGCAGGGGCGCACCAGGTACGTGGCTGGTTGAGGTTGTCATGATGACCCGAAAAACGCCAGGACTTCGTCGAGCTCGCGAGTCCGCTTCATCGGCGGCAGACTGCGCCAGATGCGCTTGCCGTAGGGTTTGCTGATCAGTCGCGGGTCGCAGATCATCAGTACGCCACGATCCGTCTCGTCACGAATCAGCCGACCGGCACCCTGTTTGACATTGATCACGGCACGCGGCAACTGATAGTCCATGAAGGCGTTGCGCCCTTCGTTCTTCATGCGCTCGATACGTGCCGAAAGCACCGGGTCGTCAGGCGGTGCGAAGGGCAGCTTGTCGATGACCACCACCGACAGCGCGTCACCGCGCACGTCGACGCCTTCCCAGAAACTCTGGCTGCCGACCAGAATGGCGTTACCAAGCCGGCGGAAGCGTTCGAGCAACTCGTTCTTGCTGCCCTCGCCCTGCAACAGCAAGGGGAAATCGAGCCCGGCCCGCTCAAGCTGTTCGCCTAACAGTTCATGTGTGCGGCGCATGGCGCGCAAGGATGTACACAGGAAGAAAGCCCGTCCTCCGCTGGCCTTGAGTACCGGAAAAGCGGCCTGGACCACGGCCTCGGCAAAGCCGTGACTATTCGGATCGGGCAGGCTTTGCGGCGCGTAAAGCAACGCCTGGCGCGGGTAATCGAATGGGCTGTCCCAGAAAGCCGATTCGCTCCGATCAAGCCCCATCTCGGCACAATAGTGCCCGAAATCACGTTGCACGGCGAGGGTTGCCGAAGTGAAGATCCAGGCGCGGGGATGGCCGCTCATCTGCTTCTGCATGATTTTTGCAATGACCAGCGGCGTAGCATTGAGTTGCAGCGCATGCGTGTAGGTTTCGCCCCAGCGCACGTAGTCGGCATCGGCTCCGCCCTGCCAGCGGCGCAACTGCGTCAGCAATTCGCCCGCGCGGCGCCAGCAGTTCTCCAGCCCTTCCGAACGCTGCGCCTGCGTTTCGAGCAGGGCGGCAAAGGCTTCAATTTCTCGCATCAGGCCAAGCACGCCATTGTCAAAACCCATGCGCGCGGTCAGTTGCAGCAAGGCAAAACGCGAGGGTTCGAGCGGCAGGGTCAGGCGCAGATCCCTGGCTGACTTTTCCACCGAGTTGCACAAGGTCGGCAGATCGAGGCAATCGCGTGCCGAAGCGAGACCTTCGGCACGCGCATCGCGAACCAGATCGAGGATTTGCGCGGTCGACACGTTGTCGCCAAAAAAAAGGCTGGCGGTTTCCGGCAACTGATGCGCTTCGTCGAAAATCACCGCGTTGCAGGCCGGCAGCAGTTCAGCCGTACCTTCGTCGCGCAGCATCACGTCGGCAAAAAAGAGATGGTGATTGACGACCACCAGATCGGCGGCCAGCGCCTCGCGCCTCGCCGCCAGAACGAAACACGCCTTGTGGCTCGGACAGTCCTGGCCGAGACAGTTCTCGCGCGTCGAGGTGACCATGCCCCATACCGGCGAGCTTTCCGGTACATCAGCGCAATCGGCCTTGTCGCCGGTCTTCGTTTTCCTGGCAAAGCGTGAAATGCGCAAGGCGTGCGCCGAATCCTCGCGCGTCATGAAGCGCCCGTCGGCCAGCGAGCGCTCCAGATGATAATGGCACACATAATTGGCGCGCCCCTTGAGCAGCGCGACCTTGACCGGCGAACCCAGCGCCTTGCGCACGGTAGGGATGTCGCGAGAAAAAAGCTGATCCTGCAGATTCTTGGTGCCGGTCGAGACAATCACCTTGCCGCCGGAGAGCAGCGCCGGAACGAGATAGGCAAAAGTCTTGCCGGTTCCGGTACCGGCTTCGGCAACGAGCACCTTGTTTTCGGACATGGCTGCCGCGATGCGCTCGGCCATATCGATCTGCTGCGCGCGAAGCCGATAGCCGGGAATGCCGGAGGCCAGCGGACCATCGGCCGAGAAGGCTTCCTGGATGGAGGGAGTCACCAGTGGGTCAAAATTCGTAAATTGGACATGGTACAGGCTAGCGTACTCGATAGGAAGGCCATCGGCAGAAGCGGCTCGACCTCTTTTTCCTGACGCTTCAGACCTCCCGATGCGAATCAAGCGATTTCTTGATGGGTAGCCCAGACGGCGGCCTTTGGAATAAGCCTTGTTCATTTTCGCTATCGGACTTGACCAATAGCGGTTTTCTTACAACAATCGGGCAGTCAACCTAACGGGCAAACTTGGGTGTGCACCTCAGGTGACACACAAGTCATTCCCGTTTCCCTCTCACCCGACCCCAATGCCAAAGTTCAAGGGGAAATTCGAGAGCCGCTCGCACGACGTTCACCTTACAGGTTCCTGACCCATGATCGACACGATAATCACAGACTTCGAGCTGCCGGCAACTGGCGGCATGCTGTTCAGGCTTGCCGACTTGCGCGGCAAGACACTCGTTCTTTATTTCTACCCCAAGGACAGCACGCCGGGCTGTACGAGCGAGGCGCAGCAGTTTCGTGACCTCTACCCCGACTTTATCAAGGCCGGATGCGTGGTGGTCGGCGTATCGCGCGACAGCATCCGATCGCACGAGAACTTCAAGGCCAAGCAGGACTTGCCCTTTTCCCTGCTTTCCGATGCCGATGAAAAGCTGTGCACGCAATTCTCGGTGATCAGGATGAAGTCGATGTACGGCAAGCAGGTGCGCGGCATCGAGCGCAGCACCTTCGTCATCGATGGTCGGGGCGTGCTCAGGCGGGAATGGCGCGGCGTCAAGACGCAGGGGCACGCGCAGGAGGTACTGGATTACGTGATATCGCTTTGATCAGTCTGCATGACCGACCTGACGGGCATGGATAAGCTGCCATCCTATATGATGGAAGTCGCTTGCCTGCCCGATTCCCTCACCCCCGACCCCTCTCCCGAAGGGCGAGGGGAGACTTGAGAGTCGCTGGCGCGACTTTCACGCTAAATACAACCGGAGAAAGCACGTCCCCATGGCTCATAAAACTGCCACCCGCACAAAAAAAATTAGCGATGCCGCACTGACCAAGTTCTTTGTTCTCGATACCAACGTACTGTTGCACGACCCAACCAGCGTCTATCGCTTCGAGGAACACGATGTCTTCCTGCCGATCATGACGCTGGAAGAACTCGACGACCACAAGAAAGGCCTGTCCGAAGTCTCGCGCAACGCGCGCCAGGTCACGCGCATCCTGGACGAAATCGTGAGCAGCCATAGCGATGGCATCGATAACGGCATCGCCCTCTTTGGTCCTTCACGCAAACTGGCCAGCGGGCGTCTCTTCCTGCAGACGGAAGCCATTTCCAAGGATTTGCCGACCGGCCTGCCCACCGCCAAGGCCGACAACCAGATCCTGGCCGTAGTCATCCACCTGCAACGCCTGCACCCGGAGCGCGCCGTCATTCTGGTGTCGAAAGACATCAACATGCGCATCAAAGCGCGCGCGCTCGGACTCGAAGCCCAGGACTATTTCAACGACAAGGTGCTCGAGGACACCGACCTGCTGTACACCGGCGTCCTCGAACTGCCCGCCAGCTTCTGGGACCGGCACGGCCAGGGCATGGAATCCTGGAAACGCGACAGTTTGACGCTGTATCGCGTCAAGGGGCCGCTGTGCCCGAAACTGTTGGTCAATGAGTTCATCTATCAGGAAGGGGAGCAGCCGCTCTACGCCATCGTCCGTGAAGTCTCCGGCAAGACGGCACAGTTCGAGACGCTGACCGACTATACGCACCCGAAACGAAGTGTCTGGGGAATCTGCGCGCGCAACCGCGAGCAGAACTTCGCGCTCAATCTGCTGATGGATCCGGATATCGATTTTGTCAGCCTGCTCGGCCAGGCCGGCACCGGGAAAACCCTGCTCACCCTGGCCGCCGCGCTGACGCAGGTACTGGAAAGCAAGCTCTACTCTGAAATCATCATGACCCGGGTGACGGTTCCAGTGGGCGAAGACATCGGTTTCCTGCCGGGCACCGAAGAAGAAAAGATGGGGCCGTGGATGGGTGCCCTCGAAGACAACCTTGAGGTGCTGAACAAGACCGATGTCGATGCCGGTGAATGGGGTCGTGCAGCAACGCATGACCTGATTCGCAACCGGATCAAGATCAAGTCGCTCAATTTCATGCGCGGGAGAACCTTCCTGAACAAGTTCCTGATCATCGATGAGGCGCAGAACCTGACGCCAAAACAGATGAAAACCCTGATCACCCGCGCCGGACCCGGAACCAAGGTGGTATGCATGGGCAATATCGCGCAGATCGACACCCCCTACCTGACCGAAGGGAGTTCCGGCCTGACCTACGTCGTTGATCGCTTCAAGGGCTGGCAACACTCCGGCCACGTTACCCTGCAACGCGGCGAACGCTCGCGTCTGGCCGATTACGCCGCCGAAGTGTTATAATTTTCCCCACTTCATCGAGCCGTGTCCTGTGACACGGCTCTTTCGTTTTTACCAACCGATCCGTAGTGCGCTCCCGGCACTGAACAGATCCACGCATTCCGGAGAGTCGATTGAAACGACGAGACTTCCTCGCCGCCTCGGCAGTTCTCTCGCTGCTGGCCAGCTCGCCAGCGTATGCTGTTAATAAAACAAACGCGAAGAAGCCGCATGCCAAATCATCGGCCAGGCCGAAGCCAAAAAAGCCGTCTGCCCACTCAGAACCTGAGGTGCACCATGAGCCGCATGGCGAAACGCGCAACGTCATCAGCCTGCCGGACGAACCGGCGCAATGGCGGAGCTATGACATTCGCTCAAGCATTGTTCTCAACCGGATCAACGGCAAAGCCCGCCTCTGGCTGCCGCTGGCCCAGTACAAGGACACCCTCTGGGAGCGCTCGCTGGGCCACAACTGGCAAGGGAATTTTGAAAGCGCCGGCATCTATCGCGACCCAGTAGCCGAAATGGAGGTCTTCTACGCCGACTGGCCGGAAGGCGTCGCCAAGCCGCAACTGCAGATTGTCAGCCAGGTCGCCACACAGGACCGCCATTTTGACATTACCCGGCGCGGCGCGGTCGCCGAACGCACCGAAGTACTGCGCCGATGCCTGCAGGCGACCAGCCTGGTTCCCATCGACGGGATCGTCCGCAACACGGCCGAACGCGCCATCGGCCGCATCAAGGATCCGGTAGCCCAGGGCAAGGCGATCTACGAATGGGTCGTCGAAAATACCACCTACGACCCGCTCCTGAAGAGCGTCGGCAACGTCAATATCGGAAGCATGCTGGAAAGCGGCAACCTGAGTGGCCGAAGTGGAGACATTGCACTTCTTTTCGTCGCGCTGTGCCGATCGATCGGTATTCCGGCACGCCCGGTTTTCGGTTTGCGCATCGACAGTTCGCGACTGTTTGGCAGCCTCGGCGTTGGCGGCAACCTGAGCTCCGCGCAACACTGCCGCGCCGAGTTCTACACGCCGGGTTATGGCTGGATTCCGGTCGACCCTTCCGATGTCCGCAGAGCCATTCGTGAAGAGCGCCTGAGTCTGGGAGATCCCAAGCTGACGGTGTTGAAAAAGCTGCTTTTCGGTTTCTGGGAAATGAACTGGATCAGCTTTAACGTCGCCCAGGATGTGAGTTTGCGCGGCTCGACGGGGAAAACACTCCCCTTCCTGGTTTATCCCCTCGTTGAAACCATTGACGGCCGTTTCGACAGTCTGGACACCAGCCGCATGAGCTACCAGGTCAGCGCCAGCCGCGTCGATTGATTTGCCTGATAACGCACTGATCTTCATTGTGCCGGCCTACGAGGCAAGTAATACAGTCTTCTTAAGCATGGCTACAGTGAGAGGCGATGCTTATGCGCGTTTCAGGACGGACCATGCTGAGAACGCCTTTTTACGCGGAATGCAGGGTGGTGTGGCTAAAAAAAACTGATAAATGAATCTGGCATTTGTAAACCCATCTTCTGACAAGGTCGATAGCGTAAAAGAAGCACCATGGAGCCTCTTGCAAAACCTTATCTGCGGATCTGATTTATTTCGCGGCGTGAGGCGAAATTGGGAGGTGCGGGCGGCCATTTCTGGCATGATGAGGTTTCGACGCCAACATCATAAAGCCCGCAAAATGAATACTAACCGACGCGACCTGATCATGCAACGCTGGAACGTGATACAGCACGACCTGTTGCCCGAATTGCACAACGACGTTGGCACACTGACGCCGAAACTGGAGAAGGTGATCTACCATCTGGAGTGGGTGCGCATCGAAGAATTCGTTCATTCGTCGTGGTGTGGAGAGGGG
>NZ_JAEUOI010000070.1 GCF_016790145.1 Propionivibrio sp.
GACCGGAATCCCCCCGGCGTCGGCATCGCGAATCAGCGCGCACAAGGGTTCGATCCACGGCAGCGGGTCGTTGACGCTCATCGGCCCTCCCATCAGGCACAGGCCGGAGAACTCGCCGGCATGGGCAGGAACGGTCTCACCCCGGTCGATGGCGATCAGTTGCCATGGAATCGAGCGCAGATCGAGGAATGTGGCAAAATAGCCCGGTCCCTCGGTTTTGTTGTGGCGAAAAATGGCGATGGGTTTCATGGGCGGAAGGTTTCTGTTTGGCGGTGCCGGATTTCTGCGCGTTGTGAATTTTACGCGCAGCGTACTGCTCTGCCTATGGCTGAGCGCGCCGTCCGCGCATGCGGCGGATGTCGGTCTGGCGGGCCTGTTTCCGGGCAAGGCCCTGCTGACCATCAACGGTGGCCCGCCACGCATTGTTTTGATCGGCGTCAAGACTGACGAAGGGGTAACTGTGCTTTCCATCGATGGGGAAACAGCGACCCTTGACATCGATGGCAAGAAGCGGGTTTTGCGAGTTGGGCAGAACGTTGCATCGCAGTCGTCAGGAAGCGGCCCGGCGACAGCCGTGCTGACCGCCGATGGCCGAGGGCATTTTGTGACCACCGGAAATATCAACGGGACGAGCATCCGTTTTCTGGTGGATACCGGGGCGTCGATGATTTCATTGGGAGCCGCCGACGCGCGCAGGATAGGCATTGATGCCAGCAAGGGGCAGGTCGGGTACACGCAGACGGCCAACGGGGTGACGCAGGTGACCCTGGTCAAGCTCAATGCCGTGCGCGTTGGTGAGATTGTCCTGAACAACGTAGATGCCACAGTACATCAACACGATTTGCCGATTGCCTTGCTCGGCATGAGTTTTTTGAACCGTATGGAAATCCAGCAAAATGGCGAGACCATGACGCTGAAGAAACGCTACTAGGAGAATTGCATGCCCCATCGCGAACAGGAAATCATCATGTTGCGCCGCGAACTCGAAATGTTGATGGGCGAGCGGCAGACCCTGTTGCGGGTTGTCGGAGCGAGCGCTGCTCTGATCGCCAGTCTGGACAGCAAGCGCCTGCCAGTCGGTGCCGTAGAGTCTGCCGACCAGGTGGCGACGTCGATCAATGCGCTGTCTGAAGAAACACTGCAGGATGCACTCAATGCCGTGCGTGCCGAAATAGAGGATGAGGAAGCTGGAAACGAAAAATGACGACTTTGTACTGACAGCGGACGCCAAGAATCCGGAGGTGCTTGATCTTGACCGCTTGCGTGCGGTACTGTACCCGGCTCCTTCGCGGACCAAGTTTGTGCTTGAGGATGGGGTCGGGGACGATGAATTGATACCGGCTTCGGTGCTCTTTCCGATTGTCCTGCGCGAGAGCGGGCCTTCGGTGCTGCTCACCCAGCGTACAGCGCATTTGAAGGATCATCCTGGACAGATCAGTTTCCCCGGCGGGCGCGTCGAACCTGAGGATGCTTCGTCAGCACACACCGCCCTGCGCGAAGCAGAGGAAGAAATCGGTCTGTCATCCGAGCATGTCGAGATCGTCGGCTATTTGCCCGAATACCGCACCGGCACCGGCTATTGCGTGACACCGGTGGTTGCGATCGTGACGCCACCATTCGAATTGCGCCCCGATCCCTTTGAAGTGGCGGAAATTTTCGAAGTGCCGTTTGCCTTTTTGATGGACTCTGCCAACCATCAGCGGCATTCAATGCACCATCGCGGCAAGTTGCGCCACTATTTCGCCATGCCTTACGGGGAATACTTCATCTGGGGTGCCACCGCCGGGATTATCGTGACGCTTTCCCGTGCACTGGCTCCTGAACCCGGTGAGTTCCAGGCACATCGGGTCCTTGAATGACCCAGACCTTATAAACCGCCATGCACCCCATTTCTCCTTGATGCAGCGGGTGCGTCTTCGCTGCGGCAAGTGCCCATGAAATATGGTATCTTGCTTTTTTCAGAAAGCAGGCGGGCGCAGATCACTCTGTGCCATGCCATCAAAAATTCCGCATGAGTCTTTTTTCTCTGGTTGCCGTTCTGCTGATCGAGCAGATCTGGCCCTTGCCTTACCGCCGGGTTGTTCATGAACCACTTTCCCGGTTGGCCCGGTTTCTTGAAGGCCTGTTCAACGCCGGTGAGCGCAGTCATGGCCTGATCGCCTGGCTGATTGCCGTCGGCGGGCTCGTACTCTTCGCCGGCAGCGTTCATGTCGCACTGCATTTTCTCAACCCGCTGCTGGCCTGGCTGTGGAGTATCCTGATTCTTTATCTGACCATGGGTTTCCGGCAGTTCAGTCACTATTACACGGATATTCAACTGGCCCTGCGCATGGACGATGTACCCCAGGCGCGCAAGCTGCTGGCGGCATGGCGGGGGCGTCCGACCGATGGTCTTTCGTCTTCGGATATCGCCCGGCTGGCGATTGAGGAAGCGCTCAGTGCATCGCATCGTCATGTCTTTGGCGTACTCGTCTGTTATGTCCTGCTGCCGGGGCCGTGTGGTGCTGTCCTCTATCGCGCAGCCGCTTTTTTTGCCGAAGTCTGGGGAAAACGCAGCGATGCCGACGCCGGCGGCTTCGGAAAGTTTTCACAACAGGCCTTTGCTGTTATAGACTGGTTGCCCTTGCGGGTTACCGCTACCGGTTTTGCCATAGTCGGCGATTTCGAGGATGCGGTTTACTGCTGGCGAACGCAGGCCGAAAAATGGCCGGATACCCAGTTGGGAAGCGGCATCGGCATTGTTCTGGCCAGCGGGGCAGGGGCTCTGGGTGTGCGTCTGGGCATGCCGGTAGTCGAGGCCGGCGAAATTGCCGATCGCGCCGAGATGGGTACCGGTAATGAAGCGGACGTTGATTTCATGCAGAGTGCAGTGGGTTTGGTCTGGCGTGCCCTGTTGCTCTGGTTGTTGCTGTTGCTGTTGTTGGGTTTTGCCAGTCTGGTGGGTTCGTAATCGATAAATACACTTAGGAGATTGTTAACATGAGCAGAGATGTTGTCGTTTTAAGCGCAGTCCGTTCGGCGATCGGTACCTTCGGCGGTTCATTGGCCTGGATCGAGCCATGCGAGTTGGCCGGTATCGTCATGAAGGAATCGATTGCCCGTTCCGGCGTAGATCCAAAGGAAATCAATTATGTGACGGTAGGTACCGTTATTCCGACCGATTCCCGCTTTGGCTACGTCTCCCGCGTCGCCTCCATCCAGGCCGGTTTGCCGATGGACTCGATCGCCATGCAGGTCAGTCGCCTGTGTTCTTCCGGTCTGCAGGCCATTGTGACTTCGGCACAGAACATCATGCTCAGTGACAGTGACTACGGGATCGGCGGCGGCGTCGAAGTCATGTCGCGTGGCACCTACATGCTGCCGGCGATGCGCAGCGGTGCCCGTATGGGTGACGCCAAGGCCGTCGATTCGATGGTTGCCACCCTGAACGATCCGTTCGGTGTCGGTCACATGGGCATCACGGCGGAAAACGTCGCGGCCAAGTGGGGTATCACCCGCGAAGAACAGGACGCGTTCGCCGTCGAATCGCAGCAGCGTGCCGGGCGAGCGATTGCCGAGGGGCGTTTCAAGTCGCAGATCGTCCCCGTTGTTCAGGAGACGCGCAAGGGCGATGTGGTCTTCGATACCGACGAGCACGTCAAACCCAAGACGACGCTCGAAGCGCTGGCCAAAATGAAGCCGGCTTTCAAAAAAGACGGCACGGTTACCGCCGGTAATGCATCCGGCATCAACGACGGCGCGGCCTTCTTTGTGCTGGCGGCAGCCGACGTGGCAGCCAAGGCCGGCCAGAAGCCGATTGCCCGTATCGTTTCATACGCCATCACCGGCATACCGAACGAGATCATGGGCGAAGGTCCGATCTCGGCGACCAAGCTGGCACTCAAGAAGGCCGGTCTGACGCTCGACAAGATCGACGTCATCGAAGCCAACGAAGCCTTCGCTGCCCAGGCGATTGCTGTCGCCAGAGGGCTGGATCTCGATCCGGCCAAGACCAACGTGAACGGTGGTGCCATCGCCTTGGGTCACCCGATCGGCTGCTCCGGCGCTTTCATTGCCACCAAGGCCTTGTACGAGCTTCAGCGCGTCAACGGCAAGTACGCTCTGGCCACCATGTGTATCGGTGGCGGACAGGGTATCGCCGTTATTTTCGAACGTCTCTGATCGAACCTTACGAGTAGTGCAAAAACCGACGGGGCGTTCGCGCCACCGTCGGTTTTTTTTTCGGCTGTCTGGATTTCGTAGTGGATTTGTGTGCTGCAGTATTCATTGCGCTTTAAACTGGAGACTGTTCTGACCGTCGACAGTCGGCCATCAGGAGTCATCCGACCGCTGACGCTGACAGGCAGGTCAAGACTGTCAACGGGCACTCATATTTTTTAGACCAGAGGCACCTGTCTGCCCTGAAGAGACATTCGCTGGACGAAGTTGGTTGGCAGAAACCAGTCGCTCGCGCGAGATTCCGAAGAACGGGGCAATTTCAAAGAGCTCCGGCTACCAATACCGAAGTAAATCTGCCCCACATCTGTTGGAAAACTTTACACAGCTTCTCGAAGACAGAGCCAAGGTTCTGCCAAGTCATTGATTTTTCTTCTCGGCGCGATTTTTGCTACAGTAAACTTGCCGGTCGGACCGGCTCATCGTTATCCGGCCGGGGTGCTCGCATCAAGCAAACGGTGTGGCTTGTAGTCTCACGGAAATACTCTGAAGAAACATCGAGAATGTGAACAACTTTCATGCCGGCTGTACTGTTGTTGAGATTGACGACGAGTGCATCGCTAACGATGTCAAAGGGAGAAAATTCAAATGTCAACTTTTCCGAAGAATTGCAAAGCTTTGTTGGGGTGCGCAGCAGTCGCGGCCTGTGTTCTGAGTTCCTTGCCTGCCATTGCAGCGCCGACCTTCTATTCGACCGGCACGCATATCGACGGTGGACGGGATCTAGACTGGTTGGTTTCGACGGGGTACGGCAGCTTCAACACTGCCAACTTCCAACAAGCTTATATCTGGTCACACGGCAGTGAGACTTGGATCAGCGATACCAACTATGCGGGAAACTGGGGACCACAGTATCAGTGGTTCACGTTCCGCCAATACTTCGACCTTACGGGGTACGATGCATCGAATGCACAGCTCAAGTTTTACTGGGGTGCTGACGACATTCCTGGCGCGGTAGGGACGATCCCTGTGTTCTCCGTCAACGGCAATGCGTTCCAAGGGGTCGGGACGGCTACCGGCTACAGCATCGGCAACAACCTTGTCACTCTGACATCTCAGTTCGTGACGGGTCGGAACTACATCGACTTTCGAGTGGAGGGTAATTACGCGACCAACGGCATGGGACTGCGAGTCGAGTCCTTCACGGCCCCGGTGCCCGAACCCGAGAGTTACGCAATGCTCCTGGCCGGCCTCGGTCTGCTAGGCTTTATGGCACGGCGTAGGAAGCAATAGCGCTTCAGTTTCCTTTAAATGACTATTCGACCCCGCTTCGGCGGGGTTTGTTTTTTCGTAGAGCAAGTGCCGCTCTGGGTCGCTTGCCGAAGCCCATCATCGTCTAATCCCGCATTGTCTATCGCCAATACTTTGTCCGCCGCACCACGTTGACCTCGCGTCAATCACTGAACCCGGAGACTTCGACTGCCTCAGTAAAGCAGGAAATCCGCGCGCTCGGCCTCCCAGGCGGCCTCGTCGGCCAGCGTCAATGCGTCGAGGTCGGCCGGCGTCGCGGCCGGCTCGTCGACCCACTCGCGCAGCAGCGGGCTGCCGTTGATCAGGTCGATGGCTAGCCGCTCATTCTCGTATTCGTAGGCGAAGTCGCGCCACAGCGCATAGTCCGGCTGCAAGCGGCGCAGGGCCTTGAAGGCCAGGCATTGCACGCGCCACGGGCGGAAGGCGTGGTGCCGGTAGCGGGCGTCGTCAACATGAATCTGCACCCCGTTGCACAGGTGTCCGGCGTGTTTGTGGAAGGTCGGCTCGAACCAGCACTCGCGCAGACGACAGCCGGCAAGCCACGCCGGGGCGAGGGCGAACATTTCGCCGATCAGGGCGCGGGCGTCGATGTCCGGCGCGCCGAACAGCTCAAGCGGGCGGGTCGTGCCTCGCCCTTCGGAGAGCGTCGTTCCTTCGAGCATCACGGTGCCGGCGTAGCAGCGCGCCATCGAGAGATTGGGCGCATTCGGGCTGGGATTGATCCACGAACGTTCGCCGAGCGGCCAGCCATGGCCGGGCGCGGCTTCGGGGCACCAGCCGTGCATGCGGATGACTTCGCAGTCGACATCGAGATTCAGGGTGGCGATGAACCAGTGTGCCAACTCGCCCATGGTCAGGCCGTGGCGCATCGGCAGCGCGCCGGCGCCGACAAAACTCTCCCAGCCCGGACGCAACCGCAGCCCTTCCAGCGGCCGGCCGACGGGGTTTGGACGCTCGAGTATCCACACCGTCTTGCCGTGTTCGGCAGCCGCTTCGAGCAGATAGCGTAGCGTGGTAATGAAGGTGTAGATGCGGCAGCCGAGATCCTGCAGGTCGATCAGCAGCACGTCAAAAGTGTCCATCATCGCCGGCGTCGGGCGACGTACTTCGCCGTACAGGCTGAATACCGGGATGCCGTGCCGCGGATCGAGAAAGTCGGGCGACTCGACCATGTTGTCCTGCTTGTCGCCGCGCAGGCCATGCTGCGGGCCGAAAGCCGCACTCAGGCGCAGATCGGGGAGCGCGGCCAGCGCATCGAGGGCATGCGTCAGATCGGCCGTCACCGAAGCCGGGTGGGCGAGCAGGGCAACGCGCCTGCCGGCCAGCGGCCGGCGCAGCTCGGCTTCGGCGAGCAGACGCTCGAGTCCGAATTTTATGGCGGGCATCGTGGGGCTCTCAATCGGAGTTGCGCGGGCCGCCCAGTTCCAGCGTGAAGGCCTCGCGGTGGTGGAAGTCAGGGCGCAGGGCAGGGTGGCGCAGCGCCCAGTAACTGTGGCTGCCATCGACCACGTCGGCGGCCTCGATAACGGCTGCCAGCCCGATTTTCAGTCCGCCAGCACAGGCCGGCAGTGCTCCCGGAGCGAGCAGGGCTTCGATTTCAAAGCGACCGGCATGGAGACGCGAAACGATCTGCGGCGCATCAATCAGCACCAGCGAATCGTCGCGCTGCCGATAGTCCGAAAAAGCATAGGCAGCCCACTGCCCGCAGGGCGAGAAATTGTACTCGCGGTAGGCCGAATCGCCAGCGCCGGCGACAAAGGCTTCAAAGCAGGTGTGCTCCCACAGCAGGTCGGTCCGCTCGCTTGCACCCGTCATCGGAATCAGCAGGCGGGCCATGTCGCCCCACACCCGGAAGGCCAGGCTCAGGCCACCGTCGGCGCGCATCGATGCGCCGGCCTCGATCGCCCGCACTACCGGGGCCGGTGTTGCGGGATGGCAGAGCAGGGTCAGCGGGTAGACATCGGACGGCATGCAGCGAATTCTAGCCGTTCTTGACTGGCGACAGAAAGATAAACGGGCGTCGGCGCATCGCTGTCGTTGGCAAGCTGTCAGGTTCTGGCAGCCTGCTTGGGTGGCTTGATTTTTAATGTTAATGTTCCTGTCTGGTTTTCTCACGGTTCAAAGGTCATGGCGATTCTCGAAATTCGCAACGTCACGCGCCGCTTCGGCAACCTGAAGGCCGTCGATGACGTCTCCTTGTCGATCGAAGCGGGCGAGTTCTTTACTCTGCTCGGGCCCTCGGGCTGCGGCAAGACGACCCTGCTGCGCATGATCGCCGGATTCGATGAACCCGATCAGGGCGCGCTGTTCCTTGAGGGCCGGCCGCTTGCCGGCATCCCGCCGGAGAAGCGCCCGGTGCACACCGTATTCCAGAGCTACGCGCTGTTTCCGCACATGAGCGTGGCGCAGAACATCGCCTTCCCGCTGCGCATGGCGGGCAAGGACGAAGACGAGATCCGCCGGCGGCTGAAAGAGACGCTGGAACTCGTTCACCTCAGCGACAAGGCGCAGCATTTTCCGCACGAACTCTCGGGTGGCCAGAAGCAGCGCGTGGCGCTGGCGCGCGGGCTGATCAACAAGCCGCGTCTGCTGCTCCTCGACGAACCGCTGGGCGCGCTCGACGCCAAACTGCGCGAGCAGATGGAGGGCGAGCTGATCGCGCTGCAGCGCGAAGTCGGCATCACCTTTGTCTTCGTCACCCATTCGCAACAGGAAGCGCTGGCATTGTCGCACCGCATCGCTGTGATGAACGAGGGGCGCATCGAGCAGGTCGATCGTCCCGAGCAGATCTACGGCTACCCGAAAAACCGTTTTGTCGCCGACTTCATCGGTACCATCAATCTGCTTCCGGTCGAGGTGTGCGAAGCGACGCACGGCCATTTGCGTCTGGCCGTTGCAGGCCTCGGCGAGATCATCGCACCGGCGCTGGCTGGCGTGAAGGCTGGCGAGCGCGGCATGTTCGCGTTGCGCCCCGAGCAGGTGCGGGTCAGCGCACGCCACGAGGCGCAGGAATTGCACAACCACTATCACGGCAAGGTACGCGATTACCTCTATCTCGGCGACGTCACCGTCTACAAGGTCGAGTTGGACAACGGCGTGCTGCTGGAGGCATTGCTCGCCAATTCGGCGCCGGGCCGTGCGAAATTCTTCGAGATCGGCGATACGCTCGGCGTCGGCTGGCGCCACGATTCGGGAGTGTATCTTCGTGACTGATTTTTCGACAGACTCCGCGACCAGGCCGCACGAAAGCGGGCGCGACTCCCGTGTCACCCAATGGCTGGTCAGTCTGCCGCCGACGCTGTTCCTGCTCGTTTTCTTCCTGGCGCCGGCACTGATCATGCTCGTCGCTTCGTTCCAGTACCCGGGCGAGTTCGGCGGACTGGCGCCGCTCTTTATCGACGGTCAGGCCAACCTGAGCCTGGAAACCTACCGCTTCTTTTTCAGCGACCTGATTTATGCCGAGATATTCCTGCGCTCCTTCCTCGTCGCCGCCGCAACGACGCTGATCTGCCTGATCCTTGCCTATCCGCTGGCGCTGACCATTGCGCACAGCCCGAAACGCCACCGCGACCTGCTGGTGCTCCTCGTCATCCTGCCCTTTGCCAGCAATTTCCTGATCCGCATCTACGCCTGGATCATCCTGCTCGGTCCGGCCAACCTGCTGTACACGCCCTTTGCGGTGATCGCCGGGATGGTCTACGTCCATCTGCCGTTCATGATCCTGCCGCTCTATACCAACCTGGAGAAGCACGACCCGGCGCTGCTCGAAGCCGCGCAGGATCTCGGCGCCGGGGCGTGGACGCGCTTCTGGCGCGTTACCTTCCCGCTTTCGCTGCCCGGAATCTGGTCGGGTACGGCGCTCGTTTTCATCCCGGTGCTCGGCATGTTCGCCATTCCCGAACTGCTCGGCGGCACCGGCGACATCCTGATCGGCAATCTGATCAAGGAACAGTTTCTCGACAACCGCGACTGGCCGCTTGGCTCGACGCTGTCTCTGTTGCTCACCTTGGCGGTGCTGTTACTGGCGGGTTTCTCGGCGTGGGCCGGGCGTACCCGGCGAAGGCTGGCGTAATGCGCCGCAACGTCTGGCTATGGGCGGCATCACTGGCGGTTTACGCCTTCCTCTACGTACCGCTGGCCGTGGTCGTCCTTTTTTCCTTCAACGATTCGCTGCTCAACGCGCAGTGGGTGGGCTTCACCACCCGCTGGTACAGCAAACTGATCGACAACGATGAGATGCTGCGCGCCGCCGCCAACTCGCTGTTCATCGCGCTCGTCGCGAGCAGCGTCGCTACCGTTCTCGGCACCATGGCCGGCATCGCGATGCAGCGCTGGCCGCATGGGCTGACACGCTTCCTGCCCTTCCTTGTGCTGACGCCGGTGGCCATGCCCGAGATCCTGCTCGGTGTTTCGCTGCTGCTTTTTTTCAGGCAGGTGCTCGACCTCACGCTCGGTCTGTTCTCGATCCTTGTGGCGCACATCACCTTCTCGCTAGGCTTCGTTGCCATCATTGTGCGGGCCCGCCTGGCCGGCATGGACGAGAGTATTTTCGAAGCCGCGCGCGATCTCGGGGCCAGCCCCTGGCGCACCTTCCGTCACGTCACCTTCCCGCTCATCCTGCCCGGCATCCTGGCCGGTTTCCTGATGAGTTTCACGCTCTCCATCGACGACTTCGTGATCACCTTCTTCGTTGCCGGCGTCGGCGTCACCACATTACCGCTGCAGATCTATTCGATGATCAAGGTGGCCGTCAGCCCGGAGGTCAACGCCGTGTCGACGCTGCTCATGGCGCTGACCCTGACGCTGATCGCCCTGGCCTCGCGGCTGGCACCGGATACCTTGAAGGGGAGGGGATGAAGATGGAAAAAGTGCTTGCCCTTGCTTTTTTCCTGCTTGCTCTGCCCGTTTCTGAAGCCCGCGCTGAAGACGTGCTCTACCTTTACAACTGGAACAACTACATTTCCGAAGAGACGGTGCAGCGCTTCGAGGCAGCCTGCAAGGTCCGGCTGAAGCAGGATTACTACTCGGACAACGAGGAGATGCTGGCCAAACTGGAAGCCGGCGCCACCGGCTACGACCTGATCGTGCCGACCGGCAACGCCGTTGAATCGCTTATCCGCCGCCAGGCGCTACGCCCGCTCGACAAGACGAAGCTGCCGCACCTGACGAACATCAGGCGGGAATTTCTCGACACCTGGTATGACCCCGGCAATCACTATTCGGTACCCTATGCCAGCACGGTGACGCTGATCGGTTACAACGCTACCCGGCTCGCCGAACTCGGCCTGCCGACCGACACCTGGGCGCTGATCTTCGAGCCGAAGTACCTGGAAAAACTCAAGGGAAAAGTGACCGTACTCAATAGCCAGCGCGAGCTGATGGCCGCCGCCATGCGCTACCTTGGCTATTCGGTGCAGACGCGCGATCCGGCGCAGTGGGATGAAGCCAAACGTCTGATCCTGCGCGCCAAGCCCTACTGGGCGACCTTCTCGAACAGCACCTATATCAAGGATCTGGCGATTGGCAACCTGTGGGTCGCCCACGGTTACTCAAGCGACATGTTTCGCGCTCAGCAGGACGCGCTGGAAGCCAGACGACCCTTCACCATTGGCTTTACGACCCCGAAGGAAGGTGCGGTACTGGCCGTCGACAATTTCGTTGTGCACAAGTCAGGGCGGCGTCCCGATCTGGCGCATTGCTTCATCGATTTCATGCTCGATGGCGCCAACGCCGCCGACATCTCCAACCTGATCGGTGCCGGCAACCCGAATGCGGCGGCAACCCCGTATATCAGGGGAGAGATTGCCGGCAACCCGGCCATATTCCCGACGGCCACAGAAATGAAACGGCTGGAAATGCTGCGCGATTTCGACCCGAAGACGCGGCGTACCCTGTCGCGCATGTGGACCGAAATTAAAGTGCGTTAGTCTTGCCTGCGCCAGTTCAGAGGCGGTGAATTGATTAACACCTCCCAACCCGTCATTCCGGCGAAAGCCGGAATCCAGTACCTTCCTCCGCTATCCATTCAACGGTTGACCTGCGCTTCAACCCGACACAAGAAGCTCTCCAGCGATTCTATTTCGCTGTCGAACACGATCGCTTCGTCCTCTTCGGCTAGGGACAGAGGCTCGCTGTTCTGGAGTTGATACGCCAGGATCGCCAGGCCGGCGTCCGAGGCATCGGTGCCGGCCTGCTTCCTGGCCAGTAGCCGTTGTCGCAGGGTGGGTTCGGTTGCGCGGCAGGAGAGAATCCGGTAAGGGACGTGCAGTGTCCTGGCCAGGTTGCGGAAGATTTCCCGCTGCCAGTGCTTGAGGCTGGCCGCATCGACGACGAGCGGGAAGCCGGCGTCCAGAATGGTCCGCGCGAGCTGTTCCAGCCGCAGATAGGTGGCTCGCGTCGTTGCCGCATCATAAAGGCCGCTGTCTGGCGCCGTTGCGCTGTGCGTCAATGCGGGCAAGCCGCACAGTCGCTTGCGCTCGATGTCCGAGCGCAGGCGCAGGGCGCCGATGTGTTCCAGCACGGCCTCGGAAACCCAGGTTTTCCCCGATCCCGAAACGCCGTGCATGAGCAGCAACTGCTTCCTGCGTGGCCGGCTCGCACGGCGGGCGAAGGCCAGGTATTGCGAGCGGATTTCCGCCTCCCTCTGCGCGGCGGGCGGCTCTTCCTGAGCAGAGCGGATTCCCGCCACCTTGGCACGCACCAGGGCGCGATAGACGCGGAAGAAAGGCAGGCATTGCAAGCCTGCGTAATCGCCGGTGGCTTCCAGGTAGCGGTTGAGAAAGCGGTGCGCAAAGTCGGGCCGCCCCCTTTCTTCGAGATCCATGCTCAGGAAGGCAACTTCGCTGATCACGTCGATCCAGCGCAGCCTGGCATTGAACTCGATGCAGTCGAAGATCTTCGGGGTTCCGTGCACCAGGGCTATGTTGCCCAGATGCAGGTCGCCGTGACATTCGCGGACAAAACCGGCGCACCGGCGGGATTCAAGAAAGCCCTCCAGTCGCGCAAATTCGTTGCGACTCCAGGTATCCAGTTCATTCAGCACCGCCCTGTCGCCGCCGTCGTCCATTCCGGCGGGGAGTTGGCTGAAATTCTGCGCCACCAGCGCCCATACCGCCGCCGGTGCGCCGTACTCGCTCCCCGCGCCGGCGCGCGCCACTTGCGCATGGAATTCGGCGATCTGCCCGGTCAGCGCGTCAATTTCCTCTGTCCGCAATTCGCCCTGCGCCAGACGTTGGTCAAGCAAGGCCGATTGAGGGAATTCGAGCATCTTTACGGCAAATTCGATGCCTTGAATGTCCTCGACCGGCTCGGTACCGTTGCCCAGCCGGGGCGCGTCCGCTGTGCCGAAAATCGGTATGACGGAAAGATACAGTTCGGGAACCAGACGGCAGTTGAGGCGAAACTCCTCGGCGCAGTAGTAGCGACGTTGCTCAAGGCGGGTGAAGTCAAGAAAGCCGAGATTGACCGCTTTCTTGATCTTGTAGGCAAAGAGGCCGGTCAGCAGCACATAGGAAATGTGCGTCTCCAGCAGCGTCACCTCCTCAACCGGATGCGGGTAGCGCGCAGGGTCTTGCAGCGCGTGCACCAGGTCGAGCTGGGAATCGGCCTGGGAATCGGCCGGGGCATCGAGCGCAGGGCCACC
>NZ_JAEUOI010000157.1 GCF_016790145.1 Propionivibrio sp.
CAGTCCGAACACTAAAAATCTGCGCGAGTTGCAGAAGGACGACGCGCTTGACGCACTGCTCGGCCGCCTGAAGGCCGAGCAGACCCGGCTGGCCGACATGCACGGCAAGTACGTCCCGCTGGCACTGAAAATCGCTCCCGATCTTGAAGACGCGCAGATCCAGTCGATTGCCGACCTGCTGCGCAAGCATCGCATGGACGGCGTCATAGCCACCAACACCACCCTTTCGCGCGACGGAGTGCAGGGCCTGCCGAACGCCGAGGAAGCCGGCGGGCTCTCGGGTGCGCCGGTTTTCGAACGCTCGACGGCGGTATTGAAAAAACTGTCCGGCGCGCTGGCCGGCGAGTTGCCGATCATCGGTGTCGGCGGCATCATGAGCGGTGCCGATGCGCTCGCCAAGATGGAAGCCGGCGCCAGCCTGGTGCAGATTTATTCAGGTTTCATCTATCGCGGTCCCGGCCTGGTCGCCGAAATCGCCGCCGCCCTTGCTAAATCAAAGCACTCGAAGCGGCCGCACGCGGATGTATAGCGCTACTGCCATAATGGTTGAACGCCCCCCGCCAAAAGGGGATAATTCCAAGGCTTTTCCGCCTTTTTAGCCCTTGCCTCAGGCTTTGTACACGAATCATGACCCATTATTTGTTCATCATCATCGGCGCTGTTCTGGTCAATAACGTCGTTCTGGTGAAGATTCTCGGCCTGTGCCCCTTCATGGGCGTTTCCAAAAAACTGGAAACGGCTTTTGGCATGGGTGCGGCGACCACCTTTGTGCTCACCGTGGCCACCGGCGCCAGTTATGTCATTGACCACGTACTTCTCGCCCCCTTCGGGCTGGAATACCTGCGCACCCTTTCGTTTATCGTCACCATCGCCGCCATCGTCCAGTTGACCGAGATGGTGATACAGAAAACCAGCCCGCTGCTGCATCAGGTGCTGGGCATCTATCTGCCGCTGATCACCACCAACTGCGCGGTACTCGGCGTGCCCCTGCTCAACGTCGCCAACAAATACAACTTCGTCGAGTCCTTGCTCTTTGGCGCCGCAAGCGCCATCGGCTTCTCGCTGGTGCTGGTGCTCTTTGCCGGGATTCGTGAGCGTGTCGAAGGTGCCGACGTTCCGGTTTATTTCCGGGGAGTAGCCATCGCCATGGTCACCGCCGGCTTGATGAGCCTTGCCTTCATGGGTTTTGCCGGCCTGGATAAATACCAGTAATGCTCACCGCCATCCTCATCATGGCCCTTGGCGCCCTCGTCCTTGGCGCAGCGCTGGGCTTCGCCTCGATCAAGTTCAAGGTCGAAGGCAACCCGCTGGTCGAAAAAATCGAGGCCATCCTTCCGCAAACGCAGTGCGGCCAGTGCGGCTACCCCGGCTGCAAGCCTTACGCCGAAGCCATCGCCGATGGCGAGGCCGAAATCAATCTGTGCCCACCCGGCGGCATGGAAGGCGTGCGCAAGCTGGCCGACCTGCTCGGGCGCGACGTCAAGCCGCTCGACGCGGAAGAAAAACCGAAACAGGTCGCCATCATCGACGAACAGACCTGCATCGGTTGCACCTTATGCATCCAGGCCTGCCCGGTGGACGCCATCGTCGGCGCCGCCAAGCAGATGCACACCATCGTCGAATCCTTGTGTACCGGTTGCGAACTGTGCATCAAACCCTGCCCGGTGGAATGCATTCGCATGGAAACCATCAGCGAGAACATCGACAACTGGAAATGGAAGTATCCGGTGATCGAGTTGAAACGAGTGGCATGAAACGATTTCACCGCAAAGTTGCCCCGAAGGAAATCCCCTTGTGGGTCTCAAAGGAACAAAGGGAACGCAATCGTTGCCAGTCATCCTTTGCCAATCCTTGCTTTTTTGCGTCTTTGCGTTAGGTGTCAAACGTGCTGCAACTTTTCAAATTCAAGGGCGGTGTCAAACCCGACAGCAACAAGACGCCCTCGGTACAGATGCCGATCGGCATCGCGCCATTGCCCCCGCTATTGATCGTTCCGCTGCATCAAAGCATTGGCGGCAAACCGAATCCTCTGGTCGAGGCCGGCGAACGTGTACTGAAAGGCCAGTTGATTGGCGGTGCCGATCAATGGCTTTCTTCGGCGGTACACGCTCCGACCTCCGGCACTGTACTGGCGGTCGAGGAGCGCGTTGCCGCGCACCCATCCGGCCTGCCAACGCTCTCGGTGGTAATTGAGCCGGACGGCCGTGACGCATGGATCGAACGCACCCCGCTCGATTACACGGCGCTTGAACCCGAGCGTGTGCGCGAGATCCTGCGCGATTCCGGTGTGGTCGGCCTCGGTGGCGCGGTATTCCCGAGCCATGCCAAACTCGCTGCCGCAAAATCGGTTCCGATGGAGGAATTGATCATCAACGGCGGTGAATGCGAGCCCTTCATGACCTGCGACGATATCCTGATGCGCGAGCGTGCCGAGGGCATCGTTCGCGGCTCGGGCATCTTCCGTGACCTGCTCAAAGCCAGGCGGGTATTGGTCGGCATCGAGGACAACAAGCCGGAAGCCGTTGCCGCCATGAAAGCCGCCGTTGAAAAGCTCGGCGAAAACTTCGAGGTCATTGCCGTACCCACACGCTACCCGGCGGGTGGCGCCAAGCAGTTGATTCGTGTACTGACCGGCAAGGAAGTCCCGGCCAGCAAGCGTTCGCCCGAAATGGGCGTGCAGTGCTTCAACGTGGCGACCGCCTACACCGCCTGGCGTGCCATCGCTCACGGCGAACCGGTGCTTTCGCGCATTGTCACGCTGACCGGCAACGTCGAACAGCCGCGCAACTGGGACGTGCTGCTCGGCACCCCGCTCAGGGACTTCGTCGCGCTCGGCAAGCCAAAGTCCGATACCGACCGCTACCTGATGGGCGGCCCGATGATGGGCTTTGAAATGCCGGGCCTCGACGCGCCGCTGGTCAAGGCCACCAACTGCATCATCGCCGGGTCGCCGAAACTGTTTCCTCCGCTTGCGCCGGAAATGCCGTGCATCCGCTGCGGTGCCTGCGCCGAAGTCTGCCCGCACGAGTTGCAACCCTTCGAAATGTACTGGTTTGCCCGCGCCAGGAACTTCGGCAAGACGCAGGAATACAACATCTTCGACTGCATCGAATGCGGCTGTTGCAGTTATGTCTGCCCCTCGCACATCCCGCTGGTGCAATATTTCCGCTTTGCCAAGAGCGAGATCTGGTCGCGCGAGCGGGAAAAGAACATGGCCGATGCCGCCAAGGCGCGCTTCGAACTGCGCAACGAGCGCGACGAACGCGAGAAAGCCGAGAAAGCCGAGCGCCTGGCCAGGGCCGCCGCAGCCAAGGCGGCTGTGAAGAAAGCCCCAGCCGAGTCCGTAAGTGAAGTACAGACGGGCGACACGTCGGTGGCCGCCGTAGCCGCTGCCCCGCTTGATGCCGAAGCGGTCAAGAAAGCCACCATCGTCGCCGCCATGGAACGGGCCCGCCAGCAACGTGAAAGCGTGCAGCCGAAAAACACCGAGGGGCTGACGGTCGCCCAGCGCAAGGAAATCGCCGAAATCGAAGCGCGCCGGCTGCCACTGCAAGAACTAAGCGCTCTCAACGCAGATGCACAGAGTTCCCAGAGAAAAAAATAATGAACAATTTTCTTTTCTCCGCGCTTTCTGCGTCGCTGTGCCCTTTACGCCCTCTGCGTTAAAGGGGTTAATTGATGAATTTCACAACCCCGCCCTATCTGACGCAAGATGTCAGCGTCCAGCGCGTCATGCTGCAGGTGCTGGCTGCGCTGTTGCCGGGGATCGCCATCTACGTCTGGCTGATCGGACCGATCGTTCTGGTGCAGATCGCCATCGCCACCGCTGCTTCGCTGCTCGCCGAAGCCTTCATGTTGAGCTTGCTCAACAAGCCCCTTGGTCTCTTTCTCGGCGACGGCAGCGCCATCGTCACCGCCTGGCTGATCGCGCTGGCCTTCCCGCCCCTCGCCCCATGGTGGCTGATCGTCGTCGGCTCGCTGTTTGCCATCGTCGTCGCCAAACATCTGTATGGCGGACTCGGACAGAACCCGTTCAACCCGGCGATGATCGCCTTTGCCGTATGCATCGTTTCCTTCCCTGCGCTGATGTCGCAGTGGCCCGCGCTCGATCGGCAAGCCGATTTTTCCGAACAACTGGCACTGGTCCTTGGCACGGTGCCCCGCCTCGATGCGATGAGCGGCGCTACCCCGCTCGACGCTCTGAAAACTGCACTCAAGCTGGGCGAAGGGAATACCACGGTGGCGACCATTCTGGCCGACGCACACCACTTCGGCTATTTTGCCGGCAAGGGTTGGGAATGGGTCGCCGTCGCCTATCTGCTTGGTGGACTGTGGCTCTGGCAGCGCCGGATCATCACCTGGCACGCTCCCTTCGCCTTCCTCACCGGTATCGTCCTGTTCGCCGGCGCACTCTGGCTGTGGGACCCGGCTCAGTTCGCCAACCCGGTCTTCCACCTCTTCTCGGGCGGCTCCATGCTCGGCGCCTTCTTCATCGTAACCGACCCGGTTTCCGGTTGTACAACACCCAGAGGCAAGCTGATCTTCGGGCTCTCGGCCGGCGCCCTGGCCTACCTGATCCGTGTCTTTGGCGGCTACCCGGATGGTGTGGCTTTCGCCGTATTGCTGATGAACATTTGCGTACCCTTGATCGATCTGTACACGCAACCCCCCATCTTTGGCATGAAAAGCAAGCCATGAGGAGCCCGGCAAAACCGCCCACTGCAAGCAAAATGGCTGTGCGCACAGCGATCATCCTGTTCATCTTCGTCACCATCTTTACCGGCCTGCTGTCGGCTGCCTATCTATGGACGCGCCCGACGATCGAGGCGGCGGCGGCTGAAGAAAAAATGAAGCTGATCGACGAAGTTCTGCCGCGCAAGCACTATGACAACGATCTTCTGAAAGACACGCTGCAGATCGCTCCGACTGCCGCGCTCGGGCTGGACGAAGTGTCGACGGCCTATCGCGCGCGCAAGGACGGCAAATCCAGTGCGCTGGTGCTTGAGGCAATCGCCCCCGACGGGTATGCCGGAAAGATCCGCCTGCTCATTGCTCTGGGCGCCGACGGTGAATTGCTTGGCGTGCGCGTGACGCAGCACAAGGAAACACCCGGACTGGGCGACTACATCGATCCAAAAAAGGACAGGAACAAGGAGCACCCGTGGATCACCCAGTTTGAAGGACTGACACCAACGTCCATTGACGAGCGCGCATGGAAGGTAAAGAAGGATGGCGGTCGCTTCGACTCGATGGTCGGCGCCACGGTGACGCCGCGCGCCGTGGTCAAGGCGGTACGCAAGGCGGCCATGTATGTGGCCGAGAACCGCGAGCAGTTTTTCGCGTCTCAGTCTCAGTAAGCTGAGGACTGAGATACTAACTAATATGAGGGAAGCATGATGACCCGTGACGAATTCAGCGAGATCGCCGCCAACGGCGTCTGGAAAAAGAATACCAGCCTGATCCAGATTCTCGGCCTGTGCCCTTTGCTGGCGGTCACCACCAACCTGGTCAATGGCGTAATGCTTTCGCTGGCCACGATCATCGTCATGGCCATCTCGGGGCTGGCCGTCTCCAGCCTGCGCTTCCTGATCCCGCACGAGATCCGCATTCCGGTATTCATCCTGATCGTCGCTGCGCTGGTCACGGTGATCGATCTGCTGTTCAATGCCAATCTGCACGAGTTATATCTGGTGCTCGGCATCTTCATCCCGCTGATCGTCACCAACTGCATCGTGCTGGCGCGCGTCGAGGCCTTTGCCAACAAGAGCCCGCCGCTGCAATCCATGTTCGATGGCATTTTCATGGGTGTCGGCATGCTGTGGACGCTGGCCCTGCTCGGTGGTTTGCGCGAACTGATCGGCGGCGGCACGCTGTTCTCGGGAATCGACATGGTCTTCCCCGGCCTACAAGCCCTGCAACTGCTGCCCAAGGACTACCCCGGTTTGCTGCTCGCCATACTTCCGCCTGGCGCCTTTATCCTGCTTGGCTGCCTGATTGCCTGGAAAAACTGGATTGAGGCGCGCGCCGCCGCGCGCCAGCAGCGCCGCTCGCCGCAGCCAGCCACTGCGGCCGGCACTTAGGACTACGCGAGCGCAATGAATCCGGCCAGGCGCGCCGCAATCTTCTCGCGCCTGCGCGCGGCCAATCCGCAACCGAGGACCGAGCTTGAATACGCGACGACTTTCCAGTTGCTGGTCGCCGTCATCCTCTCGGCACAAGCCACAGACAAGAGCGTCAATCTGGCTACGCCCAGGCTGTTTGCCGATGCGCCGACGCCGCAGGCCATGTTCGCGCTCGGTGAAGCCGGGCTGGCCGACTACATCAGGCGCATCGGCCTCTATCCGACCAAGGCCAAGAACGTGATCGCCACCTGCCGCCAGCTTATCGAACGTCATGGCGGCGAAGTGCCGCACAACAGGGAAGACCTTGAAGCGCTGCCCGGTGTCGGGCGCAAGACCGCCAATGTGGTGCTCAACACGGCTTTCGGCGAACCGGCCATCGCCGTCGACACGCATATTTTCCGTGTTGCCAACCGGACCAGGATCGCCACGGGAAAAACGCCGCTTGCCGTCGAACTCAAGCTGCTAAAATCGGTACCGGAAGAATTCAAGCGGGACGCCCATCACTGGCTGATCCTGCACGGACGCTACGTCTGCAAGGCACGCCATCCCGAATGCGGGCACTGCAGCATTGCCGATCTGTGCGAATACAAGGAAAAATCATCACCACCAAGCCACCAAGGCCACCAGGTTTCACCAAGAAAAACATGAAACAAATACTTGGTGCTTCTTGGTGTTCCTGGTGACTTGGTGGTAGAGCACTCGAAGTCAACTTGCCACTGATCAACCAATGACCGTCGCCACCGCCCTTGTTACCGGCAACGACCCGCTGCCCCATCTCGCTGAACAGGCGATCCATCAGGCGCTGGCCAGGACCGGGCTGACGCATGCCAACGGCGTGCTGCTGTTCCTGACCCCGGAGTTCGCGCGTCACGCTCAGCAAACCGTGACGGCCGTTGCGCGCGTGGCGCAGTGCACGCAGGTCGCTGGCGGCATTGCCTCCGGCGTTTTGACCGAATCCGGCTGGGCCCTTGACCGCCCTGCGGTGGCCGTCATGGTTTTTGGCCGTGGTCTTTCGCTCGGTCACCCGGAGCCAGGCAAGCCGCCGCTACTAAGCTATGCCGGCGGCTCCTTCCCGCCGGACTGGAGTGATTCCGGAACGCGTTTTGGTGGAGTTTTCAGCGGCAGTTTTGCCGCCAGTGCAGGTATCGCTGAAGCACCCGTCTGGCAACAGAGCCGCCTTTGCGAGCAACAACGCTGCAGCGTTCAACTATTGGGCGCCGATGTTGACATCGGCGTCTCCAGTGGCTTGCAACTGCTCGGCGAACCCCGGCCGGTGAACAGCAGCAAGGGCTACGATCTTGAAAAGATCGGCGGTCAAGCCGCTTTAAAGAGTCTGAGCCGGCTGCTGCCGCCAGACCTTCGTCAGCATGTAGCACAGCACTTGCATCAGCTCAGCGCCGTGCTCATCGATGATGCGAACGACGCCAGAAAAGCGCTGGCCGAGGGCCGCTACAGGCCGATCGCCATCATCGCCGCCAACGCCGATAATTCGCTGACGCTGGCCGAACGCGTCGCGCCGCGACAGTACCTGGCCTGGGCCATCCGGCAACCGGTCGCGGCTGAAGCCGACATGCGGCTAATGCTTGAGCGCCTGGCCGAAAATAGCAAAAAAACGGAAATCGCCACCACTCCGGCCTGTGCCCTGATGTTTTCGTGCATCGGCCGTGGCCCCTATTTTTACGGTGGGGAGGACCGCGACCTCGACATCCTGCGCGAACGTTTCCCCGGGCTTCCCATACTCGGCACCTACGGTACCGGCCAGATTGCCCCCACCACCAGCACTGCGCATTACTTCAACCGCCAGTTGCAGAACGCCGTTGTTACCGCACTGGTCAGCAAGCACGTGAAGAAAGCCCATGTTCAATCCCTCACGTGAGCAGGTTCGCCAATTTTTCTGCGAATCCTGGCGCAAACACCGGGAACGCCTGGTGCTTGAAGGCGCCGAGGCAACGGCTGCCGACCTGATCGAACAGCACCCTGAATACCACGCCCTGCTGGAAAACCTGCAAACCGCCGTTGCGCAGGAGTTCACACCCGAAAGCGGTCAGATGAACCCCTTTCTTCATCTCTCCTTGCACCTGGCTATCGCCGATCAGATCAGCATCGACCAGCCGCCGGGAATTCGCGCCGCCTACCACCAACTGCGCAAACGTCTTGACGTGCACCAGGCTGAACACGCGCTCCTTGAGTGTCTGGGCGAAACGCTCTGGCGTGCCCAGCGCGAGGGCGGTACGCTGGACGCCGATCAGTATCTGGACTGCGTCCGGCGCGCCGCAGGGAGCTGAGCAAGGCCTGGATCCGAGCCCAGCTTGCAGCACTCTGACTCACGATGCCTGTAGCCAGTTCAGCGCACTCGATGCATACTGCTGATCGACACCCTGGCGGAAAGGAATTGCGATGAATACCAATCAAAGGCGCGTAGTTCTCAAGCAAATTGCCGCGAGTGCTCTGCTCGGCAGCTCCGGCATCGGCGGTCTGCTGCGCGATGCCCTGGCGAACGCGACGAAACCCGTCACTCCCGGCATGTACACGGTCAAGGGCATGGTCACCATCAACGGCAAACCGGCGGTACCCGGCATGGCCATTGGCGCAGAGGACAGCATCATCACGGGAACCAACAGCGAAGCCATTTACGTTATCGGGCAGGATGCCTTCCTGCAACGGGCAAGCAGTACGGTGAGCTTTTCCGGAGCCAGCGCGGATGTAATGCGCGTGTTTAGCGGCAAGATCCTTTCGGTATTCGGAAAGGGCTCAAAAAAGCTGGAGACGGCGACGGCGACGATCGGCATTCGCGGTACGGGCTGCTACATCGAATCCGAAGCCCGGCGGGTATACTTTTGTCTGTGCTACGGTGTCGCGGAAGTGATTCCCTTAGCCGACACGAATCATGTTGAGATCATCGAAACAAGGTATCACGATCATCCGCTTTATATCCACGAATCGTCGAGGCCGATGATGGTTGATGCCCCGGTAATGAACCACAGCGACCAGGAACTGAAATTACTTGAAAGCCTGGTCGGTCGCTGGCCGCCGTTCAGCCAGGACACCTATCGATATTAGATGCGCTCGGAAGGTGGCGAGACCTTGAACACTTCGGCCAGCGTTGTCATCCCCGCCGCAATTTTCATCGCGCCGGAGATGCGCAAGGGTTTCATTCCTTCGCGATACGCCAGATCGCGGATCTTGGAAACATCGGCGTTATCGCTGATCGCCTGCTTCATGTCCGGCGACAGCATGAGGATCTCATAGACGCCGACACGTCCTCGATAGCCGGTCATGCGGCATTCAAGACAGCCCACCGGATGATGGAACTGGGCCGGACGATTGGCCTTCCACGGGGCGACCAGACGGTCCCACATCGACTCATCCTCGGCGCTGGCCGGAATCGACTTCTTGCAACTGGGACACAGCACGCGCACCAGGCGCTGGGCCATGACGCCAAGTACCGTGGCGCTGATCAGATAGGACGGGACACCCAGATCGAGCATGCGCGTTACCGCCGCCGGGGAGTCATTGGTGTGCAGCGTGGATAGCACCAGGTGGCCGGTCAATGCCGCCTGGATAGTCACTTCGGCGGTCTCCAGATCGCGTATTTCGCCGACCATGATGATGTCCGGATCCTGCCGCATCAGCGCCCGCACGCCCTGGGCGAAATCCAGCTCGATGGCGTTCTGCACCTGCATCTGGTTGAACGCCGGCTCAACCATTTCGATCGGATCCTCGATGGTGCACACGTTGACGGCCGGCGTGGCCAACTGCTTGAGCGTCGAGTAGAGCGTTGTCGTTTTGCCCGAACCGGTGGGTCCAGTGACCAGAATAATGCCGTTGGGGCTTTCCGACATCAACTTCCAGCGCACCTGATCCTCCTCGGAAAAACCGAGATCGGTAAAGTTGCGGACCAGCACTTCGGGGTCGAAAATCCGCATCACCATTTTTTCGCCAAACGCCGTCGGCAAGGTCGATAGACGCAACTCGGCCTCCTGCCCGTCGGCCGTTCGCGTCTTGATGCGCCCATCCTGCGGACGACGTTTTTCAACCAGATCCATGCGGCCCAGAATCTTGATGCGGCTGACCATCGCGGCCATCACACTCATCGGAATCTGATAAACCTGATGCAGTACGCCGTCGATACGGAAACGCACGATACCAAGTTCGCGCCGTGGTTCGATGTGAATATCGCTGGCTCTCTGCTCGAAGGCATACTGCCAGAGCCAGTCGACGATATTGACGATATGCTGATCGTTGGCGTCGAACTGGCGATTGGTTCGCCCCAGTTCGACCAGTTGCTCGAACGAAGAAAGTCCCGAGCTTTGCCCGCCCTGTTGCGACGCCTTCTTGACCGATCGCGCGAGGTTGTAGAACTCGACCAGAAAGCGAGCCACATCGACCGGGCTGGCTATCACCCGACGAATTTTCTTTTTGACAATCGGCTGGATCTCTTTTTCCCAGTCGCGCAGAAAAGGCTCGATTGTCGCAAATACAACTTCCTGGGCAGTCACTTGTACCGGGAGAATGCCAAAGCGCGTTGCATAGGCGCTCGACATGACATCGGTCACTGCCGTGAAGTCGATTTTAAGCGGATCGATATGGTAATACTCGAGCCCGACCTTGCCCGCCAGCCATTCCCCGAGGTCATCCAGAGTCAGGGCGCGGTTTGGCGGCAGTAACGATTTCCACTTCTGGTCAGCGACGATGACCAGCGGATGTGCCGTTAAACGCTTCAGGCGAAACTCAGCAATCAGGGCGTCCGCTTCGGGTTTGGCGACGATACCGTCAGCCACCAGCAAACCGAGGACTTCCGCCACCGTCAGGCGGTGGTCAGGCGTGGTATTCGCCGTCTGATCGGACATAGGGAAAATTCCAGTGAGGTGATGCGCAGACTATACCCGACAAGCCACAGGGGGCTCAATGTCATTGACACGTTCCCTTCAGTGAAAACCATGGTGAAGTTATGAAAAGCATTTCCAGGCGTTCTCTGTTTTGAAAGACTACAATCCTCTGTTGCTGACTAACTCCCGAATCACCGGGCAGCATTTTCCAGTCCTTGATGAGGAATACCCGATGAAAACCACGATTTTTGCTGTTTCACTGAGCGCCGCGCTGATTGCCTGGCCGGCAATCGCACAGCAAGGCCCGGCCGGCGTTCCCGGCGCTTACGGACTCGCCGAATCAGTCGCCCCCACCCCGCCCGTAGCTCCCGCCATGCCGGCGCAACGAGCGAAACGCGGCCCGGCCGATTGCGTCAATGCCAGAGACGTAGAGCAGTGCAAGGCGCGCCAGGAGGCCCACAAGAAAGTGCTTGAGGCTTGCCAGGACAAATTTGGCGCTGAACGCAAGCAGTGCATGCACAAGCAGGCACAGGCTATTGACTGCACCCAGGCGCGCAACCCGCAGCACTGTGAAAGTCGCAAGCAGGCCTATGCGCAGTGCCAGAATCGGAATGACGCGCAGTTCAGCCCATGCGTGCAGCAGAAGATGCCGCCGCTCGATTGCAGCAAGTCGCCCGACCCGGTACGTTGCGAGCAACACCAGAAGGCACGCCTCTTATGCCAGGACAAGGCAGGACCAGAGCACCGCCAGTGCCTGCGCGACAATCTGACGGCGAAGAAATAATCAGCGCCCTGCGGGATTACTCAAGCCGGCCTCACGCCACAGTTCGACCTTGCGCTCAAAAGACAGCGTGAATGCCGGGCTGCTCGAAGGCAGGATGCGAGTGTCGTAGCCCTGTTCGCGAAACCAGCGCTCGAATTTGCCGGAAGTCTTGCCGTTGAAACAAACGCGCCGCAAGCAAGGCGCGCTGGTTTCGAGCCGTGTAAAATCGTTTGGGTCGGCGGCCTTGATTGCCGAATCAAGTGCCCCCTGGCGCGTGCAGCGGTGAAAGACATCCCAGATGCCGATCCGATGGCTGAGCAGAGCGCGCTGTTTTTCGGCGTAATCGAGATCCGCCAGAGGCAGGCTGAGCAGCGCGCCAAGCAGGCGCCAGAACTGGTTCTGCCGGTGCGCGTAGTACTGCCGGGCGGCGAGTGAGGCGGGCGAAGGAAAGCTGCCGAGTATCAGCGTTTCGACACGCGCATCAAGAATGGGCGGCAGGCCGACAAGAAGCCCTGCATCAGGGCTCATCAGCAATACCCAATTCGTATAGCCGCTTCAGACGCAGTGGCGCAGAGGGCGCCGGGAAATGCAAAATCGCCAACATGTCGATTTCCTGTCTCTGCTTTATCTGCCCTCTGCGATAAAGGCCTTGTACTCGCTACCTGGCTGACAAGGCCAGCATCAGATCGTTGATGCGCTTGACGAATCCCGCCGGATCGTCGAGCGTGCCGCCTTCGGCCAGTGTTGCCTGTTCAAGCAGCAGGTTGGCCCAGTCGTCGAATCGCGACTCCTCGTACTTCAGCCGCTGTACCGCCGGGTGTTTCGGGTTGATTTCCAGTATGGGCTTGCTTTCTGGCGCCTTCTGCCCGGCGGCTTTGAGGATGCGCGCCAGATTGCCACCGAGGTCATGCTCGTCGGCAACCAGACACGAAGGCGAATCGGTCAGTCGATGCGTCACGCGCACTTCTTTTACCTTATCGCCGAGCGTCGCCTTGATCTTCTCGAGCAAATCCTTGTACTCGTCGGCGGCCTTGGTGGTCTCTTCCTTCTCGGACGCGTCTTCCAGTTTGCCCAGATCGAGACCGCCCTTGGCGACCGACTGCAAGGGCTTGCCGCCAAATTCTGTCAGGTTGCCGGTGACCCATTCATCGACACGATCTGAAAGCAGCAGCACTTCGATGCCCTTCTTGCGGAAGATTTCGAGATGTGGACTGTTCTTCGCTGCCGTAAACGTTTCGGCGGTCACGTAGTAAATTTTCTCCTGCCCCTCTTTCATGCGTGAAACGTAATTGTCCAGCGAGACCACTTCTTCCGCAGTATCGAGGTGGGTCGAGGCGAAACGCAGCAACTTTGCGATGCGCTCCTTGTTGGCGAAGTCTTCGCCGGTGCCTTCCTTGAGTACACGACCGAATTCCTTCCAGAATATCGCGTACTTTTCCTTCTCTGCGGCATCTTCGGAGTCGGCCAGGCCTTCAAGCAGACCGAGAATCTTTTTTACACAGCCGCCCCGGATCGTCTCGATGTCGCGCGATTCCTGAAGGATTTCACGGGAAACGTTGAGCGGAAGGTTATTGGAATCGACGATGCCGCGCACGAAGCGCATGTAAACCGGCATCAGTTGCTCGGCGTCGTCCATGATGAAGACGCGGCGCACATAGAGTTTGATGCCGTGGCGAGCGCCGCGATCGAGCATGTCGAACGGAGCTTTCGACGGAATGTAAAGTAACTGGGTGAATTCCTGCTTGCCCTCGACTTTGGCATGCACATAGGCCAGCGGGTCTTCGAAATCGTGCGCGACGTGTTTGTAGAACGCCTTGTATTGCTCGTCGGAAATTTCGGACTTGGGGCGTGCCCACAAGGCCGAGGCCTGATTGACGGTTTCGTCTTCCTCGGTGGTGATCTGCTCGCCCTTTTCCTGGTTCCATTCCTCCTTCTTCATCAGGATTGGCAGCGTGATGTGATCGGAGTATTTGCGTACCGTCTGGCGCAGCTTCCAGCCGGAGAGGAATTCATCCTCGCCTTCGCGCAGATGCAGGGTCACCTCGGTACCGCGCTCGGCCTTTTCGATCATCTCGACCGTGAACTCGCCCTCGCCGGCTGATTCCCATTTGACGGCCTGACTGGCTTCGAGGCCGGCGCGTCGGGAGATCACGGTGACCTTGTCGGCAACGATGTAGGAGGAATAAAAACCGACGCCGAACTGGCCGATCAGGTGCGCATCCCTGGCCTGATCGCCGGTCAGCGCCGAGAAGAATTCGCGTGTGCCAGACTTGGCGATGGTGCCGAGGTGCTCGACCGCCTCGTCACGTGAGAGGCCGATACCGTTGTCGGCGATGGTCAGTGTGCGTGCAGCCTTGTCAAAGGACAGACGGATTTTAAGCTCCGCGTTGTTGCCGGATTCATCGCCATACAGCGCCGTGTTGTTCAGCGCTTCGAAACGCAGCCGGTCGCAGGCATCGGAAGCATTGGAGATGAGTTCGCGCAGGAAGATTTCCTTGTTGCTGTAAAGCGAGTGGATCATCAGATTGAGTAGCTGTTTGACTTCGGCCTGAAAGCCGAGCGTTTCCTTGTTGGCGCCCATTGAAAACTCCGAAAAAAGTTGGTCTGAACTCAATGAAACCGCAGGTTCAGTGAAGAGTAAGTTGCGCGTTCTATCGCAACTGAAAGGCCGAAAGCGCATGCGCACCCGGCGTCGGGGGCGTAGATTGGGGCAAGCCGGTTAATTTCAAGTCCTGCCAGAAGGGTGAAACTGACATGGCAAGTCAACGCTCATGGTTCGCTGCTCCGATAGTCTATTTCCAGCACCTCGACCTCACGCCAGCCGGCCGGACTCTGAAAACGCACCCTGTCGCCTTCCCGCGCCTTTAGCAGTGCTCGCGCCAGTGGCGACACCCAACTGATACGTCCGTGCTTGAAGTCGGTCTCGTCAACACCGACAATCTGATACCGCTGTTCAATTCCCTGTTCATCTAGCAGGGTGACTGTCGCACCGAAAAAAACCTGATCCGCATTGACCTGGCGCGCCGGATCGACGACCTCCGACAGGTCGAGCCGCCGGGTGAGAAATCGGATGCGCCGGTCGATCTCGCGCAAGCGCCGCTTGCCGTAAATGTAATCACCGTTCTCCGATCGATCTCCATTGGACGCCGCCCAATGCACAACCTCGACCACATGCGGACGCTCGTTTCGCAGCAGGTGATCAAGTTCTTCCTTGATCCGCGCATACCCTCCCGGCGTGATGTAGTTGCGGGTTCCCTGAGGAAGCTTCAGCGACAGCTCAAGTTCTTCCTCATCCTCATCGCCGTCAGTTTCTCTGGTAAACGCCTTACTCATGAATTAACGCCGGCAAATTCAATAGAAACGGCGCAGGCCGATCAGCCTGCGCCGTATTGAAAAGCATCGATAAATCAGTAACCGATATTGAAGGTCTCAACATCAACGCGGATGGTATCGCGCCCCAGCGCCAAGGCTGTGTAACGAGCGAATTGAGTTGCCCACGTCTTGCCATCGATGAATCGCTGTTCGCCGCCATATCGGGCAATGTTCAGTATCTTGTCGATAATCAGCACCTTGCCCATCGGGTTACTGGGCTCGCAACGCATCTCGGCGAACTCCTTGTCAAACCAGCGACGAGCCTCCTCCGGGGAGCTTTCAGCCAGTTCGGCCTGTGAAAACTTGTATTGGTATTGTTTATCCTTACCAAACGAAACGGTCACGTGATAAAGCATTTGCTTCCTCCAACCTTTGCCAGCGATTACACTCTGATCCCGTATTCTATTCGCAAAAACCCCAAAATGCCGCAAGTCTCAAATGCACAGACTGAATATATTGCCTGAATACACGTTTGTGTTCCTTGAGCATGTTTATCGCTGCCATTGGCCGGTACTCGAAGCGGCCACACGGGGCCGCTTCGGCTCTTATCGTTCTTCACCTGGAATTCTCGGGCACAAGTTTGATCTTCCTCACTGCTCCACCGGCTGCCATGAAGACCATTTTCACTCCCTCGTTGTTTTTTCCCGAAGGTACGCCTAACATAGCTCCTGATACGTCCCGACTTGTGCTGGTCACCCTGGCTGGTCTGATTGCCATACGGTAACGTGGCGTGTTGTTGTGGACTGTGTTTCCTGGCCTGAGCGCCGGTCGGGATTACAGGCTCTGGTCGATTGCCTGGCGAGTTGGGTCTAGAGAAAACGCATTATCAGTAGAGGCCGACCTTCAGGTTGTCCTGTTACGAGAGAAGTGGAAGTCAAGCGCAATTTTTCGCAAATTTCCAGTGATAATCGGTCGTTTTACTGGAAGACTGCGGGAAGTAAAGCATCTTCCCGTTTTTTGCAGCCGATCCGGTCAAACCAGACAGACCCCTGAGTGTTAGTTGAATACCAATCTACGGATATCTGAATGATGCTGAGCGAAGAAGAAACCGGCAATGCACGCGCCACCTTGAATGAACTTCATGTGGAACACCGCGACCTTAATCTGATCATTGATCACCTGGTGAGTACACCATTGCCCGAGCAGGATCAGTTACTGATCCATCGACTCAAGAAGCGAAAACTACTGCTCAAGGACAAAATCTACCAGCTTGAGCGTTCGCTGGTACCCGATATTCCGGCCTGACCAACGAGCGGCGGCGCATCGGGTAAGGACCGGGTAAGTATTCTACCTGGGGTGAGCGCTTGTTGATTCTTCCGTCTCGCCCGAGCGTGCCAGAACGATCACGGCACACAGGATCAGCGCTCCGCCAACAGCCTGCCAGGCACCAATCCCCTCGCTCAGGAAAAGTGCGGCGAGGACGATGGTCACAATCGGTTCCAGCGTCGAGAAGGTAGCCGCATCAGCCGCTCCCAGGCGTTGCATGGCGGCAAAGAACCCGACAATGGCCAGCACCGTTGACAACAGCGCGATACTGCCGACCGCGATCCAGCCGCCGTATGATGCCGGCCAGGATGGTGCGCGCCACAAAACCAGCAGCCCATAAACCACCCCTCCCGAGAGCATGACCACAGTACCCGATGCAATGGCGCCCTCGGCTTTCGTCACGCGCTCGCCGACCAGAATGTAAATCGAGTAGATCAGAGCCGCGCCGATGCCCAGAATGATTCCCGGCAGACTGCCGGCCAGGCTCCCGCCAACCGCCAGACCGGTGCCGGCCAATGCGGCAAGCACCGCGAGCAGACGCCGATGCGACAGACGCCTGCCCGAGATCAGGGCGGACAGGAGGGTCACGATTATCGGGTACAGATAGAGCAGCAGTGCGGTCAGTCCTGCGCTGGCGTACTGTAGCGCTGCAAAATAGCAGAACGCCTGACCAGCATAGCCGAGCGCCCCCATCGCTACCAGCAGCCACAGATTGCGCCCTCGCGGCCAGTGCGAAGCGCGCGCGAACATGATAGACGCCATCAGCGCGCCAGCAAGCGCAAAGCGCAGAAACAGCATGCTTGGCAGATCAACGCCGTCGGCATAGGCAAACCGGGCAAAAATTGGCATCGCTCCAAATCCGGTAGCCGACAGAAAAATGTACAGCAAGCCGATCAGACGCGGGTGAGTCGATAATAGGGTCATTTCAGCGGTGGTTCACCTATTGACGCACTCCTGAACACTACCGGACCGGGCTTCCTGGTTAGTGGCGCTGAGTTCTCCTGAGGCCCAAAGTGATTCTCCACAAGGCGTCAGCGCGCCCGGTACCGGGTGCGGTGTCCCCTCCTCATCCATCTGCGCCGCCAGCGTTTCCCAGGCCAGCAGTCCCTGCCGCCCAAACGTCAGGCGCAGCAACCAGCCACGTTTCGCCGCCGGCAGTTCAAAACCGTCAAAGACAAAATTGCCCAGACTATAGACGATCAGTTTGCCGCGATAGTATTCCGCTCCTTGCGTCACATGCGGATGGCTGCCAAGCACCACGTCAGCACCGGCATCAATCATCGTGCGAGCCAGTTGTCGCTGACGTTCGCTTGGTTCCTGCTCGCGTTCCCAGCCCCAGTGCATGAAGGGGATCACCAGATCGGCACCGGCCACGCGCGCCGCGCGGATGTCGCTGACCACCTGGCTGTCTTCGCTCCAGGCGACCCCTGGATAGTCAGCGCCGGCCTCAAACGAGCGCGGCTTGAACTCGTTGTAGCCGAGCACGGCAATACGCAAGCCCTGGCGCTCGATCCACAGCGGTGCATGGGCGCTGACCAGATCATGGCCGCCGCCAAAATACGCGATGCCGGCCTGCTCGAGATGACTCAACGTTTCGAGGAAGGCCGCCTTACCGTAGTCACCCGAATGATTGTTGGCGAGCGACAGGGCATCGAAGCGCCCCTTGAGCAGCGGCACCACGCGAGGATCGGCGCGGAAGGATACAATCTTGCTGTCGAGCGGCTTGCCGCGCGTGGCGACCGGGCACTCCAGATTGCCAATGGTGAAATCGGCATCGCGCAGTTGGGCTGCAAAAGGCGCCAGCGGATCACGCCCGGATTCGATGACCCGCCCCGGACCCTCGTCGAGCATGACATCGCCGACGAAGACCAGACGCATAGGGTCGGCCTGAGCAACAGAAACAGTTAACAGCAGCAACAGGGCGCAAAGCGAAAGCAGCCCCTGTTTCATTGAGGATCTCTGCTGCCCGATTTATCGGCGGGCTTCGATGCTGTCAATTGGCACCAGTATTGCAATTCACCGTCGCGCATCGGCTCATAGACGAAATGCAAACCGCTAAAACCGTAGGGCGCGTCGTCGCTGGTTGCCGGGGGATAAGGGAAAGTCCCCTGATGAATCAGCAGTAGACCATCATCCCGCTCGGTGTAGGTATAGACCTTGACCGAGGCAATATCCGCCGGACTGTTCTGGAAAACCACCCGGAAGTGAAAGTATGAACCGACCTCGATTCCTTTTACCTGATAGGGTGATGACACCGGCTTTGACGCAAGCTGTTGCGTAATGCCGCCGTAGGTGTAATGACAGGTCACCTGTTCGGCATGCACCCCGGCGCTGACCATCAGCGCCAGTACACTGCCCAGCACATGGCCTGAATAAGGTAAAGAAGAATGATTCGGAAACGGCAAAATAGGCTCGTCCGTCGGTGTTACAAGGGATGTTAGGATCCCAAATCCCCCTAAAACCATCCCTCCACCTTGCCCCGCGACGGCACTCCACCCGCATGCACAAGCACGTTGTCGATCACCACGGCCGGCGTCGACATCACGCCATAGTTCATGATCGACGGCAGATCCTCGACTTTCTCCAAAGTGATCTGTACGTCCTTTTCGCGCGCCACGGCCTCGACCAGCGCAAGCGTGTTCTTACAATTGGCACAACCGGTACCGAGGATCTTGACGTTTTTCATGATAATTTCCTTCCCGGAAAATTCAGAGTACGGCGTTGAACACATAACCGACGAGCAGGATGCCGGTGGCGACAACACCGGCGAAAGTGGCAATCAGCGTCGGCTTGAGCGCCTTGCGCAGGATGATCATTTCCGGTGCCGAGAGCGCGATGACACTCATCATGAAGGCGAGTACCGTTCCCAGGGAAGCGCCTTTTCCAATCAGCGCTTCGACAATCGGGATGATGCCGGCGGCGTTGGTGTACATCGGTACGCCGAGCACGACGGCGGCAGGAACGGCCCACCAGACGTCCTTGCCCATGAAGCTGGCCAAGAAGTCTTCCGGAACGTAGCCATGGATGGCGGCACCGAGGCCGATCCCGAGCAGGATGTAGGGCCAAACCTTGCCGACGATGTCCCTGACGTGTGCCCAGCCCGCCTCGAAACGCTCGACCCAGCCCATTGTTTCGCCAAGTTGGGGAGCAAGCTGCCCGGCCTGGATTTTCTGCACCCAGTCTTCGAGGTACTTTTCCATTTTCAGCTTGCCGATAACAAACCCGGCCACAATGGCCACCAGCAGCCCCATGCCAAGGTAAAGTGCCGCCACCTTCCAGCCAAACAGGCCGAAGAGCAGCACCAGCGCGATCTCATTGACCATCGGCGCCGAAATGAGGAAGGAGAAAGTTACGCCGAGCGGCACGCCGGCCGAGAGGAATCCGATAAACAGCGGTACCGCCGAACACGAGCAGAACGGGGTGACAATGCCCAGCGTCGCCGCCAGCACATTGCCGACGCCGACGCGCTTGCCCGAGAGCAGTGCCCGGGTTCGTTCCGGGGCGAAGAAGGTCTGCACGATGCCCATCACGAAGACGATGCCGGTCAACAGCAGCAACACCTTCGGAGTGTCGTAGAGGAAAAAATGCACGGCCTCGCCAAAATGCGTCTGACGAGAAAGACTCAAGGCCTGCACCAGCCAGTCGGCAAAGGAAGCAAGCTGGCTATAGGCAGCGAACCAAGCCAGCGCCGCCAGGGCGACGCCAATCAGCCAGTGGCTCAGCTTGGCCGGGGGCGCTTCAATCGGGATGGTGCTCATCGTAGTTCGTTTAGTTTTGCATTGTTGACCAGTGTGCAGCAAATCGGCTTCCATGGTAATGGAGACGAGAAAACAGGAAAAGGATGCAGCCGCAAAGACCTATTGCCCCAGAGTGAAGATTTTGCCAACAAAGTCGCACCAATTGATGCTCATTTTAGTTAATAATCCGTGGTGCATGGCCGATCCTGCAGTTGGAGCTTGAGTGAATTACAGGTACCAGACGTCATTCGCACTTTGCAGCACAGGGGGTAATCATTGTTCTGCGATCCTGAAAGCGGAATTAAAGCATCTGGCCGTTCACAGTGCCGGACAATGTTTGAATGATGACCTCAAGTTACGCATCGCTCTGGCCGTTGACGATAGCTGGTTTGATCGAAATTTCGCAGGCTGCCGATCAGCGCATCTGGCAGCCCCTGGGCGCGAATCAGGCTTTACCGGGTTTACAGAAAGACGGCTGACGGAAGATCAGACGGACAGTCGCTGCTGAAAGAACGCGTATGTGTTTTTAGTCGTCGGTGCCTTGAAACTCGCGGCCACTCTCAACCAGGCACCGGGGCAATGCCCGAAAAAAAAGCTTCTGTTCCACATCGCCTATTAGTAGACTCGAATTTTAAATCATTTTGGCGGATATCTAATATGCCTTCAGTCCGCTGACTCATGCTATAAAACGGCCTTGTCCGGGAATTCCTTCTGCCAACGATGCCTCAATCTGCCCTTGCCCCCACTTTGCCTAAGATCACCCAGGCAGACGAGCCATCACCTCCTTTCGAGGTGCTGATCATTGATGATCAGTCTACGGCGCGCGACATTCTCGCGGCGATCGTACTGACCATACATCCTCGGGCCCGGGTGCACAAATTCGGCCATCCGGCCAAGGCGCTCGTGTGGGCCGCCGGCAACGAAGTCGATTTCGTGCTGACCGACTTGCGCATGCCGGTGATGGACGGAGTCGAGGTCATCCGCCGCTTGCGCTCGTTGCCCCACTGCAAAGATATTCCGATGGTCGTTGTGACCATCCTCGACGACAAGCAGATCCGCTATTCCGCGCTGGAGGCCGGCGCAAGCGATTTTCTGAACAAGCCGCTCGATAAACATGAATGTCTGGTACGTTGCCGCAACCTGATGACCATGCGCCGCCAGCAGAAGTTGCTGCGTAGTCACGCCGTCAACTTGCAATCGCAGGTCGAGAAAGCCACCGCCGTACTCAAGGGCCGCGAACTGCAAACCCTGATCATGCTGGCACGAGCAGGCGAGTACCGCGACATTGAAACCAGCAACCACGTTATCCGTGTTTCGCGTTTTTGCGGGCTGATCGCCCGTTATCTCGGTGTCGAACAGCCCGAGGTGCTCGAAACTTCGGCGCTGCTGCACGACATCGGCAAGATCGGCATTTCCGACTCCTTGCTGCTCAAACCTGGTCGTCTGACCGCCAGCGAGATGGAGATAATGCGCGAGCACACGCTGATCGGCCACGCGATTCTTTCCGAAGGGAAGACTCACTACACCGAGAAGGGTGCCGAAATTGCCATCAGTCATCACGAACGCTTCGACGGCAGCGGTTATCCCTATGGTTTGGTCGGCCAGGCCATCCCAATTTCCGGACGCATTACCGCCGTGGCCGACACCTTCGATGCGCTGGTTTCTACACGACCGTACAAGCATGCATGGACGCGCCCCCGGGCCCTGGCTTTTATCGCCGAGCAGTCAGGGCTGTTGTTTGATCCGGACTGCGCGCACGCACTATTGGATTGTGAAGAAGACGTCCACATCATTCTGAATACGAACCAATGAGCCATATTTCATCTAGCGGCGATTTCGCATCCCCCCCCCCAGCGGCACCAACAAGAGGTCCCGAGCATGAGCAGTCTATTATTCGCGTCATCATCGTCGGTGCCCTCCTTATCTATCTCGGTGTTTTAGCCGCTATCGACATTTCGGGCTATATCGTCACGGCGGTCATGATTTGTGCGGGCTATTTCGTCGCCGCCCTAGCCCTGACCACAGCCGTCCGCCGTTACCCCGGACACTTTCCGGCCCGTCGCATCCTTGGCATGGTGCTCGACAATTCCGGCACCACGCTTTGTTTGTGGCTGGCCGGCGATGCCGGCGCCGTCGCCGTCGGCATTTACCTGTGGGTCGCTTTCGGCAACGGGTTCCGCTACGGACGACGCTACCTGTTTGCCTCGCAAGCCATGGCCATTGCCGGTTTCGTGGCTGTTCTGACGCTGACGCCGCACTGGCACGAGCATCTGGCCTTCGCTGCCGGCATGCTGCTCTCGCTGGTCATTCTGCCAGCCTACGTCGCCACTCTGATTAAACGCCTCCAGGACGCGCTCAAGCGGGCCGAGGTGGCCAACGACGCCAAGACGCGTTTTGTTTCCAATGTCAGCCACGAGTTACGGACTCCGCTGAACGGCATCATCGGAATGAACGAGGTGCTCAAGACCAAGAAACTGTCGCCCGAACAACGCGACATCGTAATGACACTCGGTTCTGCAGCCAAGTCGATGGCCAAACTGGTCGACGAAATTCTCGATCTGTCGAAGATCGAATCCGGAAAGCTGATCATCGCCCACGAAGCGATGGACTTGCACCGGGTGGTCGGTAGCGTCAGCAAGCTGATGCGCAGTCAGGCCGAGGCCAAAGGCCTCCGCCTGTTACTCAATATTGCTTCCGATGTACCCTTTGCCGTCCTTGGCGACGAGGGCCATCTGCGCCAGGTGTTGCTCAATCTGGTCGGCAACGCGATCAAATTTACCGAGAACGGTGTGGTGCGGTTGAACATCACGATGATCGCTGATGAAAGCACTCGCGTTGCCGTCCGCTTCGACGTCATTGACTCCGGTATCGGCATCGACTCGTCACATCACCAGCGGATTTTTGAACGTTTTGCCCAGGCCGACAACTCAACTGTCCGGCGTTTTGGTGGCACCGGGCTCGGCGTCACAATTGCCAAGCATCTGGTCGAGGAAATGGGTGGCGAGATCGGTGTGATCAGCCGGCTGGGCGACGGCAGCACATTCTGGTTCAGGCTTTATTTCGAGCGTGTTCCGGTCGAGCCGAAGAGCTCCGAATTTTTCGGGGGCGGCGTCTTGCTGCTGGCCAGGACGGGCGAACAAACGTTTACCGAGATTGCCGCCAGCCTGTCGAAGAGTGGCGCCCTCACACGCTTCTGCGCCCAACCCGACGATCTTGTCGGGGCGATTCTCGAGCATGGCGACATCTCCCAATGGGTAGTGGTGGTCAGCAGTGACGGTGACGAGATGCTCGAACTGCCTCGCATGGTACGGCAACGACTCAAGGACTGCCGCGTCATGTTCATTGACTGCAGTGGAGATTCAACCCTCGATACGCTCGGCGCACTCGGTCAGGGCTACACCTACGCTTTCAACCGGCGAACCCGTCCAGAAAAGATCATCAATGCCATTCACGCCTGTTTTGCCGAGGCAGAGAGGTTCGCCGAACCGGTGCAGCAGCTCAACGCACCACAACCCGACTTGCACGTTTTGCTGATCGACGATAACGAAACCAACCGTCGCGTCGCGACCCTGCTGCTTGAGAACGCCGGCTACCATGTCACCAGCGCCAACGACGGCGACGAAGCGCTCGATCTGCTCGGTGCACAGGATTTTGCCCTCGTTCTGCTCGACATGCACATGCCCGGCATGAGCGGTCTCGATGTGCTGAAGGCCTACCGTTTCATGAGCCAGCCAGAGCGCCGGGCCAAGGTGGTCATGCTTTCAGCCGACACCACTCCAAGGTTGATGCAGGATTGTATCGACGCCGGCGCCAACGCCTATCTTACAAAGCCGCTCGACCGCGAAAAGATGCTGCGCACCTTGCGCACCTTGCTCGAAGGCCAGCCGCCCGATTCCCGCGCCGAGGCCACGACAAGCGAAGCGGGTGAGGTGCTCGATACCTATCTGCTCAACAGTCTGGACGAAATCTCCCCGACAGCGGCCTTCATGCAGAACCTGATCGCCAGCTTTCTCAGGGATGCCGACGAGTTGCTGGCCCAGATGAAAGTCGCCGTCGGCGACCAGGACTTCGATACCTTTTCCGGCTCCAACCACGCACTCATGGGCAGCGCCGGCAATCTCGGCGCTATCGAGCTTTTCCGCGAGTGCGGCAAGCTCAAGCCCTTGTCCAGGGAGCAGTTCCTGGATCAAGGTACTCGCATCTTTGTGCCGATCCAGGAAAGTCTGACTCGCACTCGAAATGCCCTACTCAGTTATCTGAGCGAGCGGCAGCGGGGCTGACCGGGTCTGTTCACGCGCGCTTGCCTGCACCAGCGCGTCCGGCTTGGTGAAGGCGCGCGACTGGGCATTGACCAGGCGCTCCATCATCTTCAGATCGCGCGCATCGAGCCCGAATGCTGCATCAACCCAGATGTCGATAATCTTGGCCAGATCATCATGACTGATTGGTGACATGGCTTCGCGAACCCGTGCCAGCGCGTTGAGCGTTTTCTGTTTGCGCTTCGCACCCCGGAGGTAGTCGCGCAAGGCCTGTTCGCCCTGGCCATCTTCGGCCAGCACGTCGACCAGACCGAGTCGATGCAGTTCCTCGCCGGTATAACTGCGGCCGCTGGTGATGATCTCTTCGGCCAGCCGACTGCCGACGCGACGGGAGATCAGGTTCCAGGCGCCCATTCCGGGAAAAAGGTTGAACAACACTTCAGGCAGGCCGAACTCAGCGCTCTTCTCGGCGATTACGACATTACTCGACAGCGCCGATTCCATGCCGCCACCAAGGGCCTTGCCGGTGACCAGCGAGATCGTCTGGCAGGGCAGGTTGTAATGAACGATATTGTGGTGGCAGACATCAATGCAGAGCCGGGCGTACCGGCTTAACCCGGAACGGTCGCGGGCTTCGATCAAGCGCCGGAATAGCGCGATGTCACCGCCAAGATTGAAGACACCAGGCACATTCGATTCAAGCACGATGAAGTTGAGCCGGTGCAGTTCACCCTGCCACGCAATCTTTCCACCACTGGCCTCGATACGACACTGGATGTTGCGGGCCTCTTCGAGCAGGGCAACAGAAAAGCAGGGCATCGGTTGGCCCTGCATGGCGACGCGGAGAACGCCATCCTCGGGCTCGAAATGGTTGCGGAACTGCTCGTAACCGTAAAACAGGGAATCGTTGCGGCATTGGGTGGGGATGTAGAGCGTACTCATGAAAACCTCCGTCAAAGTTAAATCACCAAGGATTGACCCGAACCCTGACGCACAAGCATGCCAGGGTGGCCACCGCGCCTTTTGAATGAAACAAGTGAGGCGAAAGACGACGGTTTGGTGGCTGGGAGCGAGATTACCGGACGAATGCAACCAAGGAAAGGCCGAGAGGTCGATCGAAGCGAACTTATTCCTGTTCGCAACAGATATTTCTCTGTTTACCCCCTGGATGTCTCAGGAATCATTCTTTGGCGATTCCACACTAGGTTTTCAAGCAAGACTAGCTGCCAGTCGGGCTTGAGCAATTTGGCTGTAAAACATGAGCAGACGGCTCATTTTTCAGCGTATTTCTGTTCGAATAGAACAAACATTTGCTTGAAATCCGTGCAAGGTGAAAAGCAGGCATTACGCCATAAGGCGAAAGCGCGCAAATACTTCGCCCTTCTCCCACTTTTTTAGCTACGGCATAGACTGAAGGTCAGCCTTGACTGAAACTAAGTTTTCGCTTCGACCCATCAAGTCCGACAGGTTTTTGCCGTTATTTTATATCCGTACTTGATGAGGCTCATTGTTGCAAACCCATGGCGCTGGATAGCTACAAGTGCAGCAAATAGCTCGTATCTCTTGTATCATCAACTTCGATCTCAGGATATTTTTTCGACTGGCGGAGATGTATTTACCCTTGTTCTGCCTGGAATCGGACTCCGTGAGCACGCTGAACATGTCGCTCACAAAATTCTTGCCTCACTGACCGAACCATTTTTTATCAATCAGCACAATTTTTCGCAAGTATCAAATATGCTTTCAGTCCGTTGGTACATGCTATAAAACGAGCTTATCCGGGAAATCCATCTTCCAACGATGCTTCAATCCGCCATTGCCCCGACTTTGCACCAGACGACTCAGGTGGACGAAGCAGCGCCACCTTTCGAGGTGCTGATCATTGACGATCAGTCATCGGCGCGCGAGATTCTCGCGGCGATCGCGCTGACCATAGATCCTCGGTGCCGGGTGCACAAATTCGGTCATCCGGCCAAGGCGCTTATGTGGGCGGCCAGCAACGAAGTCGATTTCGTGCTGACCGACTTACGCATGCCGGCGATAAACGGCGTCGAGGTCATCCGCCGTTTGCGCGCTTTAGACCACTGCGAAGAAATTCCAATCGTCGTTGTCACCATCCTCGACGACAAGCAGATCCGCTATTCCGCGCTGGAGGCCGGTGCAACCGAGTTCCTCAACAAGCCGCTCGATAAACACGAATGTCTGGTCCGTTGCCGCAACCTGATGACCATGCGCCGCCAGCAGAAGTTGCTGCGTAGTCGCATCAATAACCTGCAATCGCAGGTTGACCATAAGCGCATCGGGTTTTCAGCGCGGAGGAACGACGGTCAATTGATCGTAGCCAGTGATGCTGGTCCAACAGATTTCGAACTGTCCCGACAACTCCATTGGGCCATCCTTTCACTCGATGAGCCTGTTTCATGTGAAGGCATTAGTGCCCTGTTCCGCAGCGCCATGTCAAGCAATGAAGCCTGTTTCATCCTGACCGAGCAATGCGCTGCACTTCAGGGTTTGTGGGCTGAAATGCATCTTCAGGCTGCGGATACCGGCTTGCTCGTTGGCCATCCCGGACAGGGATCATCAGGACTCATTGATCGCCTCGGATTACCGCTTCTATATCGCGATCAAAAACTCGGTTTTATCGGAGTTGCCGGCAAACCCAATGGTTACGACGAAGAGGCCATCCTCCGCTTTAGCGAACTTTCTTCCTTGCTCGCCGGCATGCTTCATGCTCGCCATGCCTACGATCAGCGCGTATCGTCACTTGCCTCAAGCGAATCCGAAGTTCATCGCCAGAAACAGATGCTTAATCAGATCCGCGACTCGGTCATCACCATGGATCTTGATGGTTACATCATCGACTGGAACAGCGGGGCCGAGCAATTGTTTGGCTACACGCCAGACGAAATCATCGGTAAAAATATTCTGACGCTTTATGCCGATACTCATGATGACTATCCACTATTCAACGCTTTTCTCGATTATGGCAGTCATGAGATGACTGTTCGTCGGCGCAAGAAGTCCGGTGAACTTTTCTGGGCCAGCGTATCGCTTTCTGTGGCGCATGACGATGCAGGCAATCCTTGCGGACTGATTGGTTTCATTGTCGATATCTCTGATCGTCTGGCCGCTGAGGAAACTCTGACTCTTCATGCAAAAATATTTGAACGCAACACCGAAGCCGTAATTGTTACCGACTCGCTCCTGCGCATCATTTCAACCAACCGCTCATTTTCCCTGGTCACGGGTTACTCTCAGGACGAAGCGTTGGGAAAGACCCCTGAAATTCTCACTGCACTTCCTCAACAAGCATTCCTCTCGACTCTGGCTCACCAGCAAGTCAACGTTGATGGCCAGTGGTCAGGCGAACTTCAGTTCAAGCGCAAGGACGGCAACACATTTCCTGCCTCCGTTTCAGTCAATTCTGTTCAGGATTTACATGGAACCATCCGACACTACTTTCTGGTTTTCACGGACATCAGTGAGCGCAAGGAAACAGAACGACAGATTTACCGCCTGGCTTACTACGATCCACTGACCGGTTTGCCCAACCGCGAACATTTCTACACACTTCTCGAGCATGCACTGAGTAACGTACAACGAAACCGGAAGTATGGAGCTGTGCTTGTTCTCGACCTGAATCGCTTCAAGTTCATCAACGACTCCATCGGCCACACTTTAGCCAACACCATTCTTTGCGAAGTTGGTCGCCGGCTGTCATCCTCATTGCGTGCTCAGGATATCATTTCACGACATGGCGGAGATGAATTTACCATTGCTCTGCCGGAAATTGCCCTCCGCGAACACGCCGGGCAGGTCGCACAAAAAATTCTTGCCTCACTGGCCGAACCTTTTTTTGTCGAGCAACACGAGATCATGCTATCAGCCAGCATCGGGATCAGTATTTATCCGGACGACGGATGTGACACCGAAACATTGTTGAAGAAAGCTGACGTTGCCATGTACCGTGCCAAGCAGACGGGCAGTAGCGCGCACCTATTCTATTTGCAGGACATGAACCAGCGTTCGCTTGACCAGCTTAAGCTGGAAGGGAATCTACGTCGAGCGATTGAACGCGACGAGTTCGAACTGCACTACCAGCCACAGATTGACCTTGCAACCGGATTGATAACCGGCGCCGAGGCCTTGTTGCGCTGGCATCACCCTGAACAAGGGGATATCTCTCCTGCGCAATTCATTCCTGTGGCAGAAGAAACAGGCCTGATCATTCCAATTGGCCAATGGGTAATCGATGCCGCCTGCCGTCAGATACGGGTATGGATTGATCAGGGATTACCTCCCATTCGCATCGCTGTCAATCTTTCGACTCGCCAATTCAGCGCTAGCCTGCCCAGGGCCATCCAGGCTGTCATCGAACTGCACGGCATCCCGAATGACTCTCTCGAACTCGAAATTACCGAAAGCATGCTGATGCATAACACCGACTCAGTGGTCGAGATGATGCAGGAGTTCGCAGATGCCGGCATTCTGATGGCCCTTGATGACTTTGGAACAGGCTTCTCCAGCCTCTCCTATCTCAAACTATTCCCGATCAACAGTCTGAAAATCGATCAATCTTTCGTACGCGGCATTCCTGGCGACCTGCACGACTCGGCAATTGCCACCGCAATTATCGGCATGGCCAAGACTCTCCGCCTTTCAGTCATCGCCGAAGGTGTTGAAACGTCTGCTCAGATGGAATATCTTCGCAACGCCGGCTGTGACGAGATTCAAGGCTACTATTTCAGCCCCCCCCTACCCGCCAATGAATTTGCCGCGCTGCAGTCAAGTACCAATCGATGATCGCTGCGGGCGTTAAGCCTCTGACGCCGGGGCTTTAAGAATTTCACCACCCTGAACTGCGCCGCCATCCCTTGACCATGGCGCCCGGCGCTACTGAGTCCCAGGCGTCTGCACAACCCTGATTGACCGCTGGCGGAGTCTTTGCTCTGAAGGCGCAACACGGTTGACTGCGCTCATCGTGCTCATGTCGCCTGACGAAAAAGCGAGGGGCAATCACCTCGGCTACCATTAAAATAATCAGGAGCCATAGACTCGCGACTTGCGAATACCTGATGAACACCCGTCCCGACAACACGCCGAATGATACGAAGCCCTCCGCTAACGGTGACGTCTCGGCAAGATTGTTGAGCGTAGTGAGCACGCTGACAGACGAACTGCACCCTGGGCGCGCCCTGCGTGTCAGCCTCGCCAGTCACCTGGAACGCGATCTTGGCCTGGATAGCCTGGCGCGGGTCGAGCTCCTGCTTCGCCTGGGGGCCGAGTTCGGCACCTCGCTGCCCGAAGCGGCACTCGCTGAAGCCGAGACGCCGCGCGACCTGCTGCGTTTGATCGGCGAAACACAAAAAATCGGAAAACCAGCCAGTTCTTCCAACGCGAACATTTCGCTGACGCACGACATGATCAGCGGCTTGCCGGATCAGGCGAACACCCTCACCGAGGTGCTGCAATGGCACGCCGCGCATCACCCGCAGCGAACCCACGTTCTGCTTTACGGCGAGGCTGACCAGGCGCAGTCCATCACCCCCATCACCTATTCCGGGTTGCTGCTTGCCGCGCGCCGCATTGCGGCTGGGCTGGTCGCGCGCGGATTGCGGCCGCGACAGACGGTGGCGCTGATGCTGCCGACCGGGCAAAACTATCTGGCCAGTTTCTTCGGCGTCATGCTGGCCGGCGGTATTCCGGTACCAATCTATCCACCCGCCCGGCTGGCGCAGATCGAGGACCATCTGCGCCGCCACGCGCACATTCTGTCCAACGCCGAAGCCGTTTTCATCGTCACCGTAGCGCAGGCCAAGGGCGTCGCGGCCTTGTTGCGCACCGAAGCGCCATCGCTGATCGAAATCGTCACACCCGAAGAACTCGAGCAGGCGCCGATGGCGCTGCTCTACCGAGCCACCGCTGACGACATCGCCTTCCTGCAATACACCTCCGGCAGCACCGGCGACCCGAAGGGCGTCGTTCTCACCCACGCCAACCTGCTCGCCAACCTGCGCGCCATGAGTAAAGCGATCGGCGCGAGCAGCGACGATGTCTTCGTTTCCTGGTTACCGCTTTACCACGACATGGGTCTGATCGGCGCCTGGTTCGGGTCCCTCTACTACGGCATGCCACTGGTGCTGATGTCTCCACTGGCCTTTCTCTCAAGCCCGGCGCGCTGGCTCGCTGCCATATCACGCCACGGCGGAACGATCTCCGCTGCGCCGAATTTCGCCTACGAACTGTGCGCGAAAAAACTCGCCGACTCCGATCTGCAAGGACTGAATCTGGCCTCATGGCGACTGGCGCTGAACGGCGCCGAGCCGGTCAGCCCGAACACGCTCGAAGCCTTTGCCACGCGCTTCGCGCCCTGCGGCCTGCGCCGCCAGGCGCTGACCCCGGTCTATGGCCTGGCCGAATGCTCGGTCGGGCTGGCCTTCCCGCCGCTGGAGCGCGGGCCGCGCATTGACGCGATCGTTCGCGAGACCTTCATTCACCAGCAGCGTGCCATAGAGGCCAGCCCGGATGACAAGCAGGCCATGCGCGTAGCGGCCTGCGGTCGCGCCTTGCCGGGGCATGAAATACGCATCGTCGACAGCGCCGGAGACGAACTCGCCGAGCGCCACGTCGGCCGCCTGCAGTTCCGTGGCCCGTCGGCAACACAGGGCTACTACCGCAACCCGGCAGCGACGCAGAGCCTGTTTCACGAGGGCTGGCTCGACTCCGGCGATTACGCCTACAGCGTCGAGGGCGAGATCTACCTCACCGGCCGGGTCAAGGATCTGATCATCCGTGGCGGGCGCAACCTCTATCCCTACGAACTGGAGCAAGCAGTCGGCGACATCGCCGGCGTGCGCAAGGGCTGCGTTGCGGTGTTCGCCAGCACTGACCCGGAAAACGCCGGCGAGCGGCTGGTCGTGCTGGCCGAAACCCGCGCTATCGACCCGGTGACTTGCGCTGCTCTGCGACAGAAAATCAACGAGGCCGCCGTCGACGTCATCGGCCTGCCCGCCGACGAGATCGTGCTGGTACCACCCAATTCCGTGCTCAAAACATCGAGTGGCAAGATCCGCCGTGCCGCCACACGCGATGCGTATGAACGCGGATTGATCGGTGCGCCAGTACCGCCCGCGTGGCAGACGGTCTTTCACCTCGGCATGGCCGCGCTGCGCGCCCGGATCACCGAGGACTTGCAGCGCACGGCGCGCTGGGCTTTTGCCGGCTGGTGCTGGCTGATTTTTGTGCTGCTTGGTTTGCCGGTTGCCGCCTTGGTCACGCTGCTGCAACACTCCCCGATCGGGCGCCGCTTGGTGCATGGCGCGGCACTGGTTTTCCTGGCGCTGAGCGGCATGCCGGTGCGCACCAGGGGAGTGCAAGACCTGCCCGAAACAGCCCATCTCCTTCTGGTCAATCACAGCAGCTACTTTGATGCCCTGGCGCTCATCGCGGCGCTGCCGCCGAGGCTCGGCCATGTGTTTGTCGCCAAACGCGAATTAGCAACGCAGCCGGCAATGCACGCCTTCCTGCGCGGACTCGGCACGCTGTTCGTTGAGCGCTTTGCGGCGACAAAAAGTGCCGAGGATGTGCAAGCCATTGTCGCCACCTTGTTGCGCGGCGAAAAGCTGATCATTTTCCCCGAAGGGACGTTCACGCGCGAAGCCGGCCTCAAACCGTTTCACATGGGCGCTTTTGTCGCCGCTGCGCGCGCCGACGTACCGATTGTAGTCGCCGGCCTGCGCGGTACGCGCCTTGTTCTGCGCGACCAGACCTGGATGCCGCGCCTGAGGCCGCTGAGCCTGGAGATCGGCGAAACATTTCGCCCAGACGGAAATGACTGGGCGGCGGCAATACGTCTGCGCGATGCAGCACGTGCGGAAATGCTGCATCGCTGCGGCGAGCACGACCTGGGGCGCTGAGTTTTATGGCTTGATCCCTCGTCTTTGATCAGGGTGAAGCGGCCACTGACCCTTCGGTTAGTTCGCTTGATTTTGCGCACCTTGTTTCCTATCCTCAATGGTAGCGCATACCACTTCACTTTCCGGGTATGACGCACGTGCGGTGGCGCCATGACCACTGCCACCGCCTCAGGAATCGACGGAAGACAGATGACTAATGCAGCGAATTGATTTTCCCGCTGCTGCAACCTGCGATGAAAGGGCAAGGACCATGAGCACAGAGCAATCCACTGCTTCGCTGCAGAGTTTCTTCCAGGCCGGTCAGGCCTTGACGCAAGCCTACTTCGACTTCGTCACCCGGCAACCCTCGAGCTTCTCGATGCCTGCCGACCCCTTGTGGCAGTCAATGACGCAATTACCAAGTCTCGAGCCTTTTGCCACCCTGCAGCGCGAACTGGCCGAGCAACATACCCGCTTGTGGCTGTCGATGCTCCAGCGCCAGCCGGGCGAGGTTGTCGAGCCGATGGTCAAGCCGGAAGCCGGCGATCGGCGCTTCAGCGCGCCGGAGTGGGGCGAGACGCCGTTCTACGACTATCTGCGACAGGCCTATCTGCTCAACGCCGACTATCTCAAGAAGGTCGCAGAAGCGATGCCGATCAGCGATGGACCGGCCAAGACGCGAATGCAGTTTCTGACCCGCCTGTACGTCGACGCCATGGCCCCGTCCAACTTCGCGGCCACCAATCCGGAATTCATCAAGACCGCTCTCGAAACCAAGGGCGAGAGCATCACCGGCGGCATAAAAAACATGCTCGCCGATCTGCAAAAGGGCCGTATCTCGATGACCGACGAGTCAGCCTTCGAGATCGGCCGCAATATCGCGACAACGCCCGGCGCCGTCGTTTTCGAAAACGATCTGATTCAATTGATCCAGTACACCCCGAGCACCGACAAGGTTTTCGAGCGACCGATCCTGCTCGTTCCGCCATGCATCAACAAGTACTACCTGATGGATCTGCAACCCGAGAATTCCTTCGTCCGCTACATCGTCGAGCAGGGGTTTACGGTCTTCCTGATCTCCTGGCGCAGCGCCGGCGAGGAACAGGGCCACTTCACCTGGGACGACTACGTTGCGATGGGGCCGATCAAGGCGCTGTCCGTAGTGCGCGAGATTACCGGCGAGGCCCGGCCCAACGCCCTCGGCTTCTGCATCGGCGGCCCACTGCTGTGCTCAGCGCTGGCGGTGCTGAAAGCACGTGGCGAGGATCCGGTCGAAAGCCTGACGCTGATGACGGCCCTGCTCGATTATTCCGAGCCGGGTGAAATCGGCGCCCTGGTCACCGAAGAAACGGTCGCCGCCTACGATGCCAAGATCGGCAAGGGCGGCGTCATGCATGGGCGCGACCTGTCCAGCGTATTCTCGGCCTTGCGCGCCAACGATCTGATCTGGCAATACGTCGTCGGCAACTACCTCAAGGGCAAGACGCCGCAGCCCTTCGACCTGCTCTACTGGAATTCGGACAGCACCAATCTGCCGGGGCCATGCTTCACCTGGTACGTGCGCAATACCTACCTGACCAACAGGTTGCGCCAGCCAGGCAGGCTGGTCGTGCTCGGCGAAAAGATCGATCTGCGCAAGATCACGGTGCCGGCCTACATCATGGCGGCGCGCGAAGATCATCTGGTGCTGTGGCAGGCGGCCTATCTGTCACGCGACATCCTTGGCGGCCCGACAAGCTTCACGCTGGCCGCCAGCGGCCATATCGCCGGCTCGATCAATCCGGCGTCGAAGAATCGGCGAAACTATTGGGTGAATGACAGCGCGGAATCCCTCACCTCCGACGATTGGGTGGCCGGCGCCAGCGAGCAGAAAGGGAGCTGGTGGCCGCACTGGACCGAATGGCTCGGCCAGCGCAGCGGCATGCAGGTCGCCCCACCGAAGCAGCCCGGCAACAAGAGCTACAAGGAGATCGAACCGGCGCCAGGACGCTACGTCAAGGCGCGGGCCTAGGCCTGCCCAGGCCAGCGAGAAGCCATGAACAGGCGAGCCAGACACCTCGAATTAAATCGCTGTTTGGCAGCTGTCGGCCTATTGTGTTGAAAATCTCTTGCTGCGTTATTTTGCCTATCCGGATTCTGTGATTGATATGCTTATGGCGTTTTGTGACGCACAAGAGTATGAGTGCCAATAAGATCATTGCCGGAAAAGCTGCGAGGCAGGTTTCGACCCTAAGGCGACCTTCAGGTTCTTGAGAAGCGGACGTTTTAACGTAGCCGTCACCGGTGCTGCGAGGCTTTATCGCGCAGCGTCCAGCGACCGAAGGGAGCGAGGTTGAGCGCCGAGTTAGACGATGACTTTTGCATGAGCAAGAAGAAGAAAATAACGCATTGCCATGAATATTCGAAGAAGTCAAAAATCAGACGATACGTGGGGACTCGATTGGATGCGCTAGGGAATTAAACACTACTTAAAAGGCGGACAGCTTTCTAGCGAGAATTCGACACGCCTGCGGCGATCCGATTCTATCCGTATGTCTTCAGCAAATTGTTCCTTCGTAACTAAGAAAAGGCCGTCCTTATCTCTCTGGCCGTTAGCTGATGCGCAGCGGACTAGTGTATTTGCTCGCGCCCTTCGCTCGGAGACGTCCATGTTCAGTCTTATGGATTCCTTGAGCGCATTTGTCTCTGCCTCTCAACTGGCGCCGCTGGGCGCCTTGTCAGCCAGATTGTTGAGAAAGGTAATTTTTTCATCTATCTCTCGAAGATTCTCTTTCCAGCCTTGGCAGTCGACTTCTCGTATTTCAGGCTTGTAGCCCGGAGGTAGGACAGAAATCTGCCCAAAGGTTATTGGTGTAGTGAGCAAGAACCCAAACCCAATCAGTAGCAGCCTTCGCATGTCCATTATGGTTTACCCAAATACGCCATTAGAAACAGATATAGGTTAAGCAGCGCCCAACAGTTATTAGACGGGCCCGCGGGGTCTGGATGTGAGTTGATATCCATGCAGGGATTATGCCCTCTGTATCTTCTGCCCAGCAAGGAAACTGCCTTTGACAGTTCCCGTTTGACAACTCCGATATGCGAGCGCAAGTGGGATGAAAGTCCGGTTTAGGCGCGCTTTGTTCACCCCAAATCGCTGTAACCAGCACAGGGCAAGGTTTTGCTCGTTTTTTGCATTTCATATGTAGCCATACATAAGCGAATATATAGCTTGATATAATTGGTTACATTGATTAATATGTAGCCATGGCAGC
>NZ_JAEUOI010000167.1 GCF_016790145.1 Propionivibrio sp.
CAGAATCCCGAGAGCGGCACTATTGGCGTAACACAGGCGATGGTGGTCGCTTATGAGCACGACGGGGGCACGCAAACGACTTAGGAGTTCAGCCCCGAGGCTCACCAGCGGTGCCCTTTCCCGGTGGATACGGTCGAGACGCATGGCTTGGGCCAGATGCTTCGCCAGGCGCTTGCAACATGTGATCTCGCCCTGATCCAGGGGCTGCGAAAGCCGACCACGGTGCACACCGAGCATGACGACTTCGCTGCCTACGCTGAAGAGTTGCGTACCGCTGACATAGCGGCCGCCGTGGGGTATCAGGAAATCCTGGTAGAAAGCGCTTCGCGCGACAAAGGCCTCGTCGAAGTGCTCATGGCAGTTGGCCCATTCCCCTTCGCCGAGATCCATGACCAGCCTCGCCCGCGGGTCGGACTTATGCCAATTGCACAGGTAGTCGAGCACCGCTTCGGGTGTGCAGGGACCCGCCTCGTAGCTGAAGGTAACGGCCAAGCGTGAAAAATCGATACCCTGAACCTGAATGAGCCAGGCGTCCATGAGACTCTGGAAGGACTTGAGCGCCTCGCCCCACGCCAGTTGGCCGCTGGCCGCCTGGTAGAATCCGGTGACGATGTCGTCGAAAGCATCATCCATGGCACATTACTCCGTAATGGCAATTCAAAGTGGTTAGCGAATGTCGATCGCGACGTCTCAATCGGGAAGGGCAATTGACTCGAAATTGGACTCGAATGCGCATAATAATCAAAGAAATGCGGGTGCTGCGGAAGCGGTGGCAAATTTGTTACGGGCCCTGAGCTTTCCCCTGGGAAATGTGTCCGAATTGCAACACAGCTTGGCCAATATAAAGCTAAGCTGCGAGAGATGACCCTGCCACTGAAACTTCGTTTTCTCGCTATCACAAATACACCCTCGGCACGGACTTGAGGAACGGCAGTCGCCGGATGGTCGAGCAGGTCGTGCGTGCCAACGGAGCGCACGAGCGCCTGCCGGAACTGCTGGCCTTGCGCGCTTGACCCGATTCTCTGCTGCTCTCCATGTGTCTGGCTGTCGAGGTTCGCGCGTTCAAGGGTTTAAGGCCTATGCCCACATGGCGCAGCAGATCGCCTCTGTTTGCAGGCAGAACGAGGGCTGGATCAAGAGTACGGAAATGCGGTGAAGCCTTCTTGCAACCAGGCGTAGGGGCGAGCCAGCTCAGGGGGCAGGGCGGTCTTCAGGTAAGGGTTTCAGGTAGTCATGCTTGTGGCAATCGGCGAAACCTTCGTCACGCTTACTGACGCTCGTAATCCCAGTGCCGCCAGCGCGGCCTCAAGCTGAGAGAGTTTCGATTCGTGGTCAAGGTCGAGAATACGACGCACCTGACGCCCATCGATGCGGAGCAGTTCGCCTAACTGCGCTTGGGTCACGTCCTGCTCACACATCGCCTCATGAATCGCCAGCTTGAACGCGACACGCGGCGGTAATATGACCATTGGTTGTCCACGCTTTGCCTTGCTCGGCAGAGGTAATTGCCGACCCTCGTCAAGATAACTGGAAAGCGCCACCGTCAGAGCGTCTTGAGCGAGATCCAGCGCCTCGGCCTCGTTCGTGCCGGCGGTGATCGCTTCCGGTACATCGGCGAAAAATACGCCGACTTGCCCACCTTGATAGTGTTTCAGGGTGACGGGATAAGACATGTTCATTTTTGAATACTCCTCAAACGGGTATTGAGCTGCTTGCAAATATCGTCCAGAAACTCCGGGGCATAATCGGTATCGCCGTGCATTGGCACAGTCGTCTTCCGACCGTTGAGTTTGACCAGGAAATGTCCGCCGTTACCGCGATTCTTAATGATTTCCGCGCCGCAGGACTTCAAATATTTCAGGAACTGCTTTGTTTTCATGGAGCGAAGAATAGGACATATATGTCCTTATTACAAGGCTTGCGAGCAATTTTGTTGCTCGCGATTTGCGGCTACTGCGAATGGCGGGTATCGAAGGTACACCGGCCGCTCAATCCTAGCTTGGCTAGCCTGTGGCTATGTCCTTCGATGGCCGACAGCACTCATTGATATTCTAAACCTGTACGGCTGGTTACGCTGCGAATCTGCCCTTGTAGAGCAGGGTCTTGCCCCTGACGGTGCAGACCATGATCAAGGGCCGCATGTTCAGCCGTATGTCCGGGTGTTCGGTCGGGCTGAGCCTGATGGTGATCATGTCATTGTCGATCTTGAGGATGTCGGCGACGCTTGGCGCAGCGTCTGACGACTTCATTGCGCCGTGAGTTGTGCCAAAGTTGGGCGAAGTTCCCGAACAGTGTCAGCTTAGTCATGGTCAGCACAGCCATGGCCGTATTTATTCTTGTTCCATCGTCGTCTACTGGTGAAAGAGAGCAGGTTCTGCGCCTGGGAGCGGCCTTGTTTCCGGCGCCGACGACCTTGATCTTGCCGACCAACCCGGCTTCGTAGTGGCCCGGCAGGAGGCAGGCAAAGTCACACTTTCCCGACCGGCTGAAGGTCAAGTAGATTTCACCTTATTTGCCGGTAGGCACATGCGCAATGTAGCGTATCTGCGTGTTCATGAGGTTCCACACAGTATGCATTGCAAGTTCGTGACCGAAGCCTGTACGTTCAAATAAAAATGTACTCGGCACCACTGCCACGGTCGGCTTGAGACTGTCAACGGCCACTCAGAATTCTGGGGTACCGATCAAGACTATGCCAATTCAATGTTGCGAGACTTCGATGGCGAGCGTTGGCTTACCGAATGGCAATGGCTTGAGAAAACCGGCGATGCCCCGCTTATCCTGGCGCGCAACCAATGACTGAAATTACATACGTTCATGCTGAAGGCGCCGATGCCGCGTCCCGCCAGCGCCGATTTTCGGTAACCAAGTATCATGGCCATTCCCACACCGCGGCACGAAAGGAGCATGCCGATGAAATTCGTCGGCCGCTATCGGCTCGGCGCGACGAACAGCGACAGCGACACCCAGTCGCTGTCCCAGCGTGTCCCCGAGGCATCGCGCTGGCGCAGTTCGGTACCGCGGATCAGCCACCATCCGGGCTGCGGCAAGGAAATCCGCGCGCGGCCATCCGCGCCAGTGGCGACAAAGCCGCCCGTCACCTTGCGATCACGCACCGCGGCAAGCTGCAAACCCTCCAGCGGCAGCCCATTCTTCAGCACGCGCACCGGCAGGCTGTCGCCGGCAGTAAGGGCAGTGGGATCTGCCTCCGGCAGTATCTCGAACGTCGCGCCGCTCGGCGTTGACCACGCCGTCGCATCGTCACCGGAGCCAAAGCGGACGTAGGTCTTGGCATGCTTGACGAATCGCTCCTGCCAGCGCCGCGTCTGTCCGGCCGCGCTCCACGCCTTGCGCTGGGCCTCCGACGCGTTGATTTCGTCGAAGTAGATCTCGACGATGTGATCGTCGATCTCGACGTCGAGCGGTTCGACGGCCACCACCACTGCCGCGATGCCAGGCGCATGCGGCGCCAGGCGCAGAAGCAACTGTTCCGGCGTCACGCGCAGCACGCTCAAGGGATAGTGCACCCCTCCCAGGCGGAAGCTCGCGGCGGCGATGCGCTCGGGAGGGAACCCGCTCTCGGCGTCAGGAAACAAGTTGCCGCTTGACAGTCCGAGCGTGACTTCCGTGGGTTCGTCGTACCGTCCCCCATCCGGAAGCAACCAGGTATCGTGGGCATGGACGACAAGCGCCAGCATTGCGCCGGCAAGGCCCACGATGGCGCCGCGCCACCTTCGCGGTCCGATCGCCTGTCGTCCGGCGGCAGTGCAAACAGTCATCGCGCGCTATTCAAGGATAGGAAGGGTAGGAAGGATAGGAAACCCAATGGGCTTTCGGGGAGTATGGCTGACGCCGGGTGCAAGCGTCAATCGCCGATTTTGGGCCGGCATACGATGCGATTAATGAGCATGCAGTCAGCACAAACTTCAAATTCGCATGACCTCCGCATGACGTCTAAAAGAATGGTGCGATTTTTTTGCTGTTTCTGAATCCAGACTGACTTTTGCCACGTAAAGGGGTATGACGGCACTCGTATCGGGTGCTGCACGGCGCGGCCATTCCGGTTGGCCGGTAACTGCAAACATCTTTAAGGAGCCCTCTCATGAGCATTCGTTTGCCCTTGCGTAACAAGACGCTGATGGCGTTTACCGCGGCGGGTGTAGCCGCGCTAACGACACTGACCTGGATGCCGGCGCACGCTTCGAGCCACCGCGAAGCGCCGTTCATTACCACCCAGCCCAAGGTCGATGGAACCGACCTCTATCTGTTCAACAGTTACGAGGATGGGCGCTCGGGTTATGTCACGGTGCTCGCCAATTACCAACCGCTGCAGGATTCTTACGGCGGCCCCAATTATTTCAAGATGGACCCCAATGCGTTGTACGAGATTCACATCGACAACAATGGCGACGCAAAGGAAGATCTGACCTTTCAGTTCCGCTTCCAGAACAACTTCAGAGGCATCACCTTGCCGATCGGCGGCCAGAACGTCGCGATCCCCCTGACCCAGGCCGACCAGGTCAACGCACCCAACTCCGCGGCGCTCAATGTCAACGAAAAGTTCACGCTGACCCTGGTGCGGGGCGACCGCCGGACCGGCCAGGCAGCGCCTGTGAGCCGTGTCGGCACTGGCGCCACCAGCTTCGACAAGCCAGTTGACAATATCGGCACCAAGACGATTCCCAACTATGAGGCCTACGCCAACCAGCACATCCATCCGGTTAATATCCCGGGCTGCGCCACTCCGGGGCGCGTATTTGTGGGTCAGCGCCAGGACGGTTTCGCGGTCAACCTGGGCGTGATCTTCGACCTGGTGAATGCGCCGGTGGCGGTGATCACTGATCCGACGTTGATCAATGCGGCGCCGAACACGATCCTGGACAAAAACGTTACCACGCTGGCGCTCGAGATTCACAAAAGCTGCTTGCTGGCCGCCGGCAGTAACGACCCGGTGGTAGGCGCGTGGACCACGGCCAGTATCCGCCAGAGCCAGTTGGTCAACGCAAACCCGCCCAGCGGGCACCAAACCACTGTCAGTTATGGCGGCGCCTGGGTTCAGGTGTCCCGCCTTGGCATGCCGCTGGTCAATGAAGTGGTGATTGGTTTGCCCGATAAAGACCGGTTCAACAGCTCTTCGCCGCGAAACGACGGCCAGTTTGCTACCTACGTGACCAACCCCACGTTGCCGGCACTGCTGGAGATCGCACTCGCTCTGCCAGGAATAGCGCCCACCAACCTGCCGCGCGTTGATCTGGTGACGACCTTCCTGACTGGAATCGCCGGTCTCAACCAGCCAAAAGGCGTTGTGGCCTCGGAGATGCTGCGGCTCAATACTGCCATCCCGGCGGTACCGTTTGCCCAGCAGAACCGGCTCGGCATCGTGGGCAACATCCTGGCTAAAGGCACCGACAACGCCGGCTATCCGAACGGCCGCCGACCGAAGGACGACGTGGTCGACATTTCGCTGGTCGCTGTTATGGGCGGGCTGTGTATGGCCAATGGCAACACGGATGCGCTTAAGTTCGGTGCAGCCTGCAATCCGGACGCGGTGCCGCTGAAAGGCACCGCTTTCACATTGCATGACGCGGTGGACCAGGCCGTGCAACCCTTCCTGCCCGGTTTCCCGTACCTCAATACACCGCTGCCCGGTGCGCAATAAGTCCACTACCCATAACCCGGAGTAAACCATCATGAAAAAACTACTGACCAGCCTGGCCTGCGCCGCGGCGCTGTCCTTGACCGCCGGGGCGCAGGCGGCCATCGTGACCTTCGACTCGCCCGGCGTGATCGACATCGACAACACTACCAATGTGGCGACGTACCACGAAGCCGGCTTCCGGTTTGCCGGGGACGCTGCTTCGTACCTGCCAATCGATGGCATCGGGAGCGGCGGCACTGGAGGTCTTTTGGTGTTTGCCAACTCTACGCTCACTTTCACGGCCGGCGGCGGCTTGTTCAGCCTGCTCGCGCTGGACTATGGCCTCTTTGACCCCCAGGCCGCCGGTATGCTGGACATCCACGGTATATTTGGTGACAACAGCCAATTGACTGAGACGCGTCAGCTAGGCAACCTGCCGGGCTTTTCATTCCAGGGCTGGTCAAATTTGAAGGAAGTCAGCTTTAGCGCCAACGCCGATTTCGTTCTCGATAACGTGAGTGCCGTGCCGGAGCCAGGAAGCATGGCTTTACTATTGGCGGGCCTGCCCGTGCTTGTACTGGCCCGGCGCAGGCGCGTACGTTACTGAACCGCGATCAACCGAATGGACTGCGGGCAGGGTGCTGATTTGCGACACCGCCTGCCCAGAGGCCGTTTCAGTTGCGCGGCGAGATCACCGAGGCTGAGGTCGAGCAGGTACGCCAGGCTGGCCATTTCGCGTTGCCGGTGTTCGATCTTGCCAGGACATTGGTGCAACGCCAAGACCTGTGCACTGGACAGCGCCATGCCCATTGGGTCGGGAGCACCATCGGCGTGGGCGCAGGGCATATCGTTGTCAATGGATTGGGTCACGTGAGCGCGCTTGGCATTGCGCCGGCGCAGAAAGTCGAGCGCCCGACTGCTCACGACCGTTCCCACCAAGGCCGTGGGTGGACTCAGTGACCCGCGGTAACTTTCCGCCGTGCGCCAGATCGTCTTAAACGATTCCGGCAACACATCTTCGGCCCACAGTCGCGGTTGCTGACGATACGCACAGCAAGGCCCTACAGACGCGGCGAGCATGCGTCATACAACCATGTCGCCGGTTGCCCAAGTCAATCGCCGATTCCGGACCGGCATTGCCCCTGGCGGTGAAGGCCATGCTCATGGGCCGCATGTTCAGCCGTATGTCCATGTCTGTGATCGCTCTGCCTGTGATCTTGCCGTATCCTTGTCGATCTTGAGGAAACCGCCGACGCCTGGCGCGGCGTCTGCCGACTTCATAGCGCCGGGAGTTGTGCCAGAGCTGGGTGATGTTTCCGGACTGGGTCAGCGTGGTCAGGGTCGGCAAGGTTACGGCCAGTATTTTTGGCTTGTTTCATCGTCTTCCACTGGCTGGAGTGAGCAAGTTCAACGCCCAGGAGTGGCCTTGTTTCCGGCGGCGATGACCCTGATCCTGCCGACCATTCCGGCTTCGTAATGGCCCGGCAAGAGGCAGGCAAAGTCAAACTCTCCCGAGCGGTTGAAGGTCCAGATGATTTCACCTTGTTTGCCGGCAGGTACATGCGCCATGTACGGCTCGTCGTGCTCCATTTCGGGGAACTTCTTCATCAGGGCAGCGTGTTCATCCAGTTCCTTTTTTGTTCCGAGCACGAACTCGTGCCCGACCTGACCTTTGTTGATGGGCACCAAGCGTACCGTTTCGCCCTGTCTGACCTCGATGCGATCGGGCGTAAAGCGCATGTTGTCGGTCATCCTGATTTCGATGGTGCGCCTGGCGGCCCTGGCATCGCCTGCGATACCCCAGGCCTTTTGCTCATGCTTTACCGGGTCGGCCTGTTTGTGCCCGGCATCGCCATGCGCCAGGGCGATGGGGGGTGCCGCTGCAAGGATTGCCAGGATCAGTGCCTTCGCTGCGTTCATCGGCTTGTTCCTTTCAGTGAATGGAAGGCAGGTGTTTTCGGCTTTGCTCCTCCGTCAGAGCAAGCGTTGATAGTCATCCGCTAGCCTGCAACCTTCTGGCGGCTGATTCGCGTCATCATGCTTGTAACCAGGCAACAGAAGGCTGACTATTGGATTACATTTCTGTAATCTTTTCATCGGGGCGCTTGAAAAGAAGGAGAATCCAGCCTCAGTAGCAACGCCACAAGGGAGAAACAATGAAGATTCTGGTGGTGGAAGACGAACCCAAGACCGGCAGCTACCTGAAGCAGGGTCTGGTCGAAGCGGGCTTCGTGGTTGACCTGGCGAGCAATGGCGTGGACGGATTGCACCTGGCGTCAACCGAGTCCTATGCGCTGGCGATTCTCGATGTCATGCTCCCAGGTATCGACGGCTGGCAGGTCTTGCAGGGCATGCGCAAGGCCGGGAAGGAAATGCCAGTGCTGTTTCTGACGGCACGGGATCAGGTCGAGGACCGGGTCAAAGGGCTTGAGCTCGGAGCCGATGACTATCTGGTCAAGCCATTCGCCTTTTCGGAGTTGCTGGCCCGCGTCAGAACCCTGCTGCGTCGTGGCGGCAAGGCGAAGGATGCGGAGTATTTACGGGTCGCCGATCTGGAACTCGATCTGCTGCGTCGTCGCGTCACGCGTGCCGGCAAGCGCATCGACCTGACGGCCAAGGAATTCGTGCTGCTTGAGCTGTTGCTGCGGCGCCAGGGCGAGGTCCTGCCGCGTTCCTTGATTGCCTCGCAGGTCTGGGACATGAACTTCGACAGCGATACCAACGTAATTGAAGTCGCTGTGCGACGGCTGCGGGCTAAAGTCGACGATGACTTCGAGCCCCGGCTGATTCGTACCGTTCGCGGGATGGGCTACGTTCTGGACGATGTTGCGAAGGACGCGGCGTGCGATTGAAGCGTCCGGCCTCGATCACGCTGCGGCTGACGCTTCTCTTTTCCTTGGCGTCGACCGTGGTGCTGTTGTTGCTCGGTTACCTGGTCGGCGGCGCCGTCGAGCAGCATTTTGTCGAACAGGACATGGCCGTCCTCACCGGCAAACTCGATCTGACGCGGCATGCGCTGGAAAAAGTACGTTCGGAGAACGATCTGATCTCCATTCCGCAACAACTCGACGATTCGCTGGTCGGGCATCAGGGATTGGCGCTCGTGGTCGTGGCGCCCGACGGCCAGAAGCTGTTTGCCACCAGCGGCGCCGAGTTCCCGCAGATGCTGCTGGATAAACCGGTGCTGGCGGATTCCTTGCGCCCGGTTTTCTGGAAAACAGCCAGCAATGTTCCCTTTCGCGGGCTGGCGGCATTGGCCACTACGGGAATCAGGGACACGCCGCCGGCCATCATCGCCGTGGCAACCGATATTTCCCATCACGAACACTTCATGAGCTCATTCCGCATCACCTTGTGGTCTTTTGTGACGCTGGCGGCGTTAATGACCGGATTCCTCGGCTGGGTCGCCGTACGGCGCGGGCTTTACCCCTTGCAGGCGATCCGACTTAAAGCCGAGGGCATAACGGCGCAGAAACTCGATGACCGACTGGATGTCGATTCGGTCCCCGTTGAACTGGTGGATCTGGCAGAAACGCTGAATGCGATGCTGTCCCGGCTGGAGGATTCGTTCCGGCGATTGTCGGATTTCTCCTCGGATCTTGCTCATGAATTGCGAACCCCGGTCAGCAACCTGCTGACGCAAACGCAGGTCACTCTCTCCAGGCCAAGAACGCCTGAAGACTATCGGGATGTGCTGGTATCGAACGTCGAAGAATTCGAGCGGCTCTCGCGCATGATCTCCGACATGCTCTTTATCGCCAAAGCGGATGAAGGGCGCATCGTCCCCTCGCGGGAAAATATCGATCTTGAGCGCATTGCCGAGGATCTGATCGACTTCTACCGCCTGATTGCCGACGAAAAGAGCGTTACGCTGAGCCGTTCGGGCGCCGCTCAGGTGATCGGTGATCCGCTGATGTTGCGCAGGGCGATCAGCAATCTGATCTCGAATGCCATCAGGCATACGCCGAGCGGGGAAGGTATCCGCATCGCAATCGAGCCAGCCGATACGGGCCGCATCCGAATTGTCGTGACCAATGGCGGAGAAACGATTCCGCCAGCCCATTTGCCACGCCTGTTCGACCGTTTCTACCGTGTCGACCCTTCGCGTCATTGGCAGGGAACGCATTCCGGCCTGGGACTGGCGATCGTCAAATCGATTGTCGAAGCGCATGGCGGAGAAGTTTCGCTGGTCTCCGCAGCGGAAAAGACGTCCTTCATCATGGAGATACCACGCGGCGACTGAGACCTTTCCGGGCCGCGTCGGATGCAGGGAGGTTTCGTTATCTGCATCTCAGCAGGGCCTGTTGGGTTACGCTGGCGCTAACCCGACCTACGGGCTTTGCTCTCCGGCACTGCGCAGTCCTGCGACGAAGGGGGTCAGGGCGGGTAGAATACGCGTCATGAATATCCTCGCCCTTGAAACCGCCACCGACCCCGGTTCCATCGCACTCTGGTGTGATGGGGCGCTGCTTGCGCGAAGCTGCCCGCTCGGGCTTTCGAATTCGGAAACCCTGCTGCCGCTGGCCGCTTCGACCTTGCGCGAGGCCGGACTGGGCTTTGCCGACCTTGATGGAATCGCCTTCGGCATGGGGCCAGGCTCATTTACCGGCCTGCGCGTTGCCTGCGGCGTCGCCCAGGGCCTGGCTGTGGCACGTGATCTCCCGCTGATCGGCGTCGGTACGCTTGAGGCGATGGCGCTGGCCAGTGGCGGCGAACGGGTTATCGTGGCACTGGATGCGCGGATGGGGGAGGTATATTACGGCTTTTTTGAAGGGGGCGAGGTGCACGGCGAGATCGGTGTCTATTCACCCGAAGCGGTGCCCTTGCCCGAATCCGGGGGCTGGCTGGCCTGCGGCAACGGGCTGGCGGCGTATCCGCTGCTGCGCCAGCGGCTGTCTCCTTTTGTCGATGCCTGGCTTCCTGAATTGATGCCCAGCGCCGAGGCCGTTGCCCGGCTCGCCGCGCCGCGTCTTGAGCGCGGCGAACAGATCGATGCGGCCAAAGCCGCGCCGTTCTATGTGCGCAACAAGGTCGCCCGGACCGTAGCCGAGCGGCTGGCCGTAGGGGGCAGGGCCTGAATGGCTGCCGTGCTCGAACCGCGCATTGAGCTGAGGCCAATGAACGCTGTCGATCTCGATGACGTACTGGCCATCGAGTACCGCGTTTGTCCCTTACCCTGGGGTCGGGGCAATTTCACGGATTCGATGAACTGCGGCTACAGTTGCTGGGTCTGCCGCATTGATGGCGATCTGGTGGGTTATTTTGTGGTGATGCTGGCGGTCGATGAAGCCCATCTGCTTTCGATCGGTGTGGCCGAGAAACGTCAGGGAATGGGTTTCGGTGCGCGTCTGTTGCGTCACGCCATGGGGGTGGCTCGCGCCGGCGGGGCGAAAATCCTGCTGCTCGAAGTACGTCCCTCGAACGAAAAGGCATTGACGCTGTATCGGCATTTCGGGTTTCAGCAGATCGGCGTGCGTCGCGGCTACTATCCGGCTGACAAGGGACGTGAAGATGCGCTGGTGTTGACTCATGCGCTGGAGGAGGTGTTGGCATGAGCCTGAGCCGGAATCAGATGCTCGACGAGATGGGGCTGTCGCCGCAGTGGGTATTGCGCGAGCAGCCTGCTCTTGAGCGCGGAGAGGCGTCTGCTCCGGTGATCATCCCTGCGGCTTCACCCGGATCCAAACCGGCGCTGAGCGTCGAGACCCAGGCTTCATTGGCCCAATACGGACCTGAGCGCGCGCAGCAAATCGCCGGCCTGGGCTGGGATCAGTTGCGGCATAGCATTGCGGACTGCCGCGCCTGCGGGTTGTGTGCGCAGCGCAAACAGACGGTACCCGGTGTGGGTGACGAGCGCGCCGGCTGGCTGTTCATCGGCGAGGGGCCGGGAGCGGAAGAAGATGCACGCGGTGAGCCCTTTGTCGGCGTGGCTGGCAAGTTGCTCGATGCCATGCTGGCGGCCATCGACCTCAAGCGCGGTAATGATGTCTATATCGCCAACGCCGTGAAATGCCGTCCGCCGGGCAACCGCACGCCGGAAGCGTCTGAAATGGACGCTTGTGCGCCCTATCTGAAGCGCCAGATCGCTCTCATCGAGCCGCGGCTGATTGTACTGCTTGGCCGTGCTGCGGTTCATGCGCTGCTTGGCGAAGTGGGTTCTCTGGCCAGCCTGCGCGGGAAGCCTCTGGCATACCGTGACGGGAAGAATGAAATTCCGGTGATTGTGACCTATCACCCGGCGTATCTGTTGAGAACCTTGTCCGACAAGGCCAAGGCCTGGGAAGATCTGTGCCGTGCCCGCGCCTTGATGCGTCAGATATCCAGGGAACAGGCAGCGTCACCAGGGTAAATTTGTTCTAACAATCTTCAGTCATTCCGGCGCAAGCCGGAATCCGGATTCGTTCATCTGATCAAGATGTTAAAAGAAAGCTTTGATCAACGAACTGGATTCCGGGTCAAGCCCGGAATGAGCGCGAAGCCTGGCCTCGGCCCACGGTCGACTTGTAATTCAGTCAAGCATCACCATCTACACCTCACTTTGTTCATTCCTTCGTGGAGAAAATGTCATGCGCATCCGAATTCTTGCCCTCCTTGCCGTGTTGGTCAGCCTGCTTTCCGGCTGCGGCTACAATGCTTTTCAGACCGGCGACGAGGCAGTCAAATCGGCGTGGTCGGAAGTGGTCAACCAGTACCAGCGGCGGGCCGATCTGGTGCCCAATCTGGTCAGCACCGTCCAGGGCTACGCCAGCCATGAAAAAGACGTCCTGACGCAGGTCACGCAGGCGCGCGCGCAGGTGGGCGGCATTCAGGCCACCCCGGAGCTGATCAACAATCCCGAAGCCTTTGCCAAGTTCCAGCAGGCACAGGCCGGCCTTTCCAGTGCCTTGTCCCGCTTGCTGGTGGTCGCCGAAAATTATCCTAACCTGAAGGCCGATGCATCCTTCCGCGATTTGCAGGCGCAACTGGAAGGCACCGAGAACCGCATTACAGTGGCGCGCAATCGCTATATCAAGGCGGTTGAAGCGTACAACGTTTCGGTGCGCACCTTCCCGAACAATCTGACCGCGATGATCTTCGGCTATCAGGTCAAGCCCAACTTCAGCGTGGAAAACGAGAAGGCCATTTCAGTTGCACCGAAAGTCGACTTCTCGGCGCCTGCCCAGCGTGCACCTGCGCAGGGCACTGCACCTGCCCCCGCACCTATCGCCCTTCCGGCTCCGGCAGAGGGCGGCAAACCTGCACAATCGCCCGGTTACTGATTCATGTTCGCTCGTGGCTTGCGGCGAACACGCTGGCTGGCCGGTCTGTTTTTGCTCTTCATGGCCGTGCTGGCCGGGGCTCAGGCCGTGCTGCCGATTCCTCCACTGGGGGCGCGGGTGACTGACCTTACGGCAACGCTCTCGGCGGATCAACGCTCCCGGCTGGAAGAAAAAATCGCCGCTTTCGAGCGCCAGAAAGGTGCGCAGATCGCGGTTCTGATCGTGCCCAGCGTGCTCCCCGAAACCGTCACCGAGTACGCGCTGCGTGTCGTCGAGTCGTGGAAACTCGGGCGCAAGGGTGTCGACGATGGAGCCTTGCTGCTCGTTGCCAAGGACGACAGAAAAATGCGCATCGAAGTCGGCTACGGCCTGGAGGGTGCGCTCAACGATGCCACGGCCAAGCGCATCATCAGCGAAACGATCAGCCCGCGCTTCAAGCAGGGTGATTTCTATGGCGGGATCGATGCCGGACTGGAGGTCATGATCAAGGTGGCTGGTGGTGAGGCGCTTCCGGAGCCAAAGCAGGCGAGCAAGACGAACGAGGCGAGCGGCGGCATCGATTTTGAAACACTGATGTTCTTCGGGTTCATTCTGGTTTTCGTTGTCGGCGGCATTCTGCGCGCCATCTTCGGGCGCTTTCTGGCCGCCGGAGTGGTCGGCGGCGTGGCCGGCATCATCGCGTCGCTGATCCTTTCCTCTGTTCTGGTCGCCATCGTGGTCGGTGCTGTCGCCTTCATTGTTTCGCTGTTTGCCGGCATCAGCGGTGGAGGTGGCGGGATCGGTGGTGGGGGCTTCTCTTCCGGCGGTTCGTCCTGGGGCGGAGGTTCGGGCGGCGGCGGGTTTTCAGGCGGCGGCGGAAGCTTTGGCGGCGGCGGCGCCTCGGGAGACTGGTGATGCGAGCAGGCAGACTTTTTCGTCATATGCTGTGGCCCGACTGGTGGGTGCTGCGCGCCTTTCCACAACCGGTTCTGCGCACGATTGAACAGGCCATCACCGATTCCGAACGCACGCATCAGGGCGAGTTGCGCTTCGTTGTCGAAGCCAGCCTGCCGCTACATGGGCTGTTGAGCGATCAGTCACCACGGGCACGGGCGATCGAGTTGTTCGCACAGCTCGGGGTCTGGGACACCGAGCACAATAGCGGCGTACTGATCTACGTTCAATTGCTCGACCGCAGCGTCGAGATTGTTGCCGATCGGGGGATCGACGCCAGGGTCGACGAGGCATTCTGGAGTGCGGTCTGTCGTCGCATGGAGGCGGCATACAGGGAAGGGCGTTTTGAAAGCGGGTCGCTGCTCGCCCTGAAAGAGATCACGATGGCGCTTGCCGAGAATTTCCCGGCCTCCGGCGAAAACCCCGATGAACTGTCCAACGCGCCACTGATTCGTTGATGCGCTGATTTATTGTGCAAAGCGTCGGTTTAATGCGTGCCGTCGTCAAGGTGAATCACGTCGTCGTGTTCGCGCTGGTTGGCCTCATGGCGGCGCTTGACGAGCAACATGCTGGCGCTGACAAAGAGGCCGAACAGCGTAATGACCCAGTAAATCGAGAGGTCGATCTTGACCATCAGGTAATAAAGGCCGGTCATCATCAGGATCGACAGGTTCTCGTTGAAGTTCTGAACGGCGATTGAGTGCCCGGCACCCATCAGAATGTGGCCACGGTGCTGCAGCAGCGCATTCATCGGCACGACAAAGAAGCCGGAAAGTGCGCCAATGATGATCAACAGTGGAACGGCCAGCCATATGTGTTGAACAAAATTCATGACCAGCACGATGAGGCCCATCGCGATGCCCAGCGGTATCACGCGCAGCGATTTGCGCAAGGTGATCATTCTGGCCGCGCCGATGGCACCCAGCGCAACGCCGACCGCAACGACCCCTTGCAGCATGCTGGCCTTGGACAGGTCGAGTTGAAGTGCCACTTCTGCCCACTTGATGACGATGAACTGCAAGGTCGCACCGGCGCCCCAGAACAGGGTGGTTACCGCCAGCGATATTTGACCGAGACGGTCGCGCCAGAGCAGTGCCAGGCAGTGGTTGAATTCCCGAATCAGATACCACGGATTCTTGTGCAGCGGCTTGTGATCGACGCCGGTATCCGGAACGTAAAGGTTGAACACCGAGGCCAGCATGTAAAAGCCGCCAACGAAGCTGATGGCCATTTCGCTGACGGTTTCGACTCCGGTGTCGATATATGGAAAATCAAATGAAAGCAGGTTCTGTGCGATGGCCGGCTGGATCAAAACGCCGCCGATGAGAACCCCCAGAATGATCGCACCCACAGTCAGTCCTTCGATCCAGCCATTGGCCACGACGAGCAGGCGATGCGGCAGGTATTCGGTCAGGATGCCGTATTTGGCTGGCGAGTAGGCGGCGGCGCCGAGACCGACGACGGCGTAAGCCAGTAGCGGATGCACGGAAAAAAACATCATGCCGCAGCCGATGATCTTGATCGTATTGCTGATGAACATCACCCGCCATTTGGGCATCGAGTCAGCAAAAGCGCCGACAAAGGCCGCCAAAGCAACGTAGGAGACGGTAAAGAAGGTTTTAAGCAGCGGCTCATAGGCGCTGGGAGCATGCATTTCGCGCAGGGCGGCAATGGCAACAATGAGCAGCGCGTTGTCGGCGAGCGCGGAGAAGAACTGCGCCGCCATGATGAGGTAGAAGCCAAAGGGCATTGGGCAATCAGGTACTGCTCTTGTTGAGTGGCGAATTTATACCATGAAAGCGAGGAAGTTGTTAGCGCGCCGGAACTGCATTTTATCCGGTTGGGTCGTCCGTCTTGTGTTGAAGCTCAATGCGGTCGATACTCTCACTCCGTCAACCCAAGAGCCCAGGAATCATTCGTCCCATGCCGCGCCCGATTCAAGCCCGCATCGACCTTGCCGCACTTCGTCATAATTATCTGATTGCCAAAAGCCATGTGGCCGGCCATGGCAGAGCCGCCAGGGCGTGGGCCGTCGTCAAGGCCGATGCCTATGGCCATGGCCTGATGCGCGCCGCCATGGCGCTGGCCGAAGTGGCCGATGGTTATGCCCTGCTTGATCTGGAGGCCGCAGTGGCCTTGCGCGATGCAGGATTTCGCCAGCCCATTCTTCTGCTCGAGGGGTTTTTCGGGCCCGACGATCTGAGCACCTGCGCTGAATACGGGTTGATTCCATGCATTCACCGCATCGAGCAACTGCAAATGATCCACGCCGCCGCTTTGCCCTTGCGGCTACCGATCTATCTCAAGCTCAATACCGGGATGAACCGTCTTGGCTTCACGCCGGATCAGATGCCGGCCGTAAGACTCGTACTGACCAATTCATCGGCCCTAGGCGCCGTGACGCTGATGACGCATTTTGCCGAGGCCGATGGCGGGCGCGGTATTGACTGGCAACTTGAGCGTTTCGAGGCGATGAGGGAAGGCTGGCCCGCTGCTTGCCCCGTCTCACTGGCCAACTCGGCCGCCATCCTGCGTTACCCGCTGACAGCGCATGACTGGGTACGGCCGGGGATCATGCTTTACGGCGGCAGCCCCTTTGCCGACGCCGACGCCGCGAGCTTTGACCTGAAGCCGGTGATGACGCTACACAGCCGTATTCTGGCCGTACAGGAGATCGTGGCCGGTGAGCGGGTCGGTTACGGCGGCATCTTCGAAGCGCAGCAGCCCATGCGGGTCGGGGTTGTCGCCTGCGGCTATGCCGACGGCTATCCACGCCATGCGCCCAGCGGTACGCCGATTCTGGTGGCCGGTCAGCGCACGCAAACGCTGGGTCGGGTGTCGATGGACATGCTGGCCTGCGATCTGAGCAAGTTGCCGGATACCGGTGTCGACAGCCCGGTCGTACTGTGGGGTGAAGGATTGCCGGCCGACGAGGTCGCTGCCGCTGCCGGGACCATCAGCTATGAGCTTTTTTGCGCACTGGCTCGGCGCGTGCCGGTGGTCGAGGTTTAAGCTTTCGCGCCTTTCGTCATCAATTTTTTCTTGTGTTGCAATGCACGAGAACCAGCCCCGAACCTGAAGCCGGCTTTTGCTGCTCGAACTGAACGCTTCGGCATGGTTTTTCAAGTTTGCCAAAGACAACAACAGCAAATTATGCGATGCTGACACCCCCTGGGCAGCATCCTTGCTGGCTGACCCCGGTGGTAAGCCAACATCATTGACACTCATATCAAGGGAGCCGGAAATGCAGAACATTTACAAGCAGAATCTTGACAAGAACACGGCCAACTTCACACCGCTTTCACCTCTGACTTTCATTGAGCGCACGGCGTATATCTATCCCGAACGGACGGCAGTGATTCACGGCCAGCGCCGCTACACCTGGCTGGAAACCTTTACCCGCGCCCGTTGCCTGGCCTCGGCACTGGTCGCCCACGGCATCGTCGAGGGAGACACCGTGGCGGTGATGCTCAACAACACGCCGGAGATGGTCGAGTGCCACTTCGGCGTGCCAGTGACCGGCGCCGTACTGCATGCGTTCAATACGCGGCTTGATGCCGAAACGGTCGCCTTCATGCTTGAACACGGCGAAGCCAAGGTGCTGATCACTGATCGCGAGTATTCGGCCACCGTCAAGAAAGCTCTGTCCAATGTGCAGCACCGGATCCTGATCATTGATGTCGATGATCCCGAATACAGCGGTGCGGGCGAACGCCTTGGCACGATAGACTATGAGCAGTTCCTCGCCGGCGGAGACCCCGACTATCCGTGGCAAGGCCCGGCCGACGAGTGGAACGCCATCTCGCTCAACTATACCTCGGGAACCACCGGCAACCCGAAGGGCGTCGTCTATCACCATCGCGGCGCTTATCTCAATGCGATGAGCAACATCGTCAGTTGGGGCATGCCGGCACACTCGGTCTATTTGTGGACGCTGCCGATGTTTCACTGCAACGGCTGGTGCTTCGTGTGGACCATGGCTGCCAACGCCGGCACCAACGTATGTTTGCGCCGGGTCGACGCGAAGCTGATTTTCGACGCCATCCGCGATCACGGTGTGACCCATTACTGTGGTGCGCCTATCGTGCATAGCCTGATGGCCAATGCGCCGCCCGCGCTGCGTGCCGGTATCAAGCAAAAACTTGCCGGTCTGATCGCTGCCGCACCGCCTCCGGAAGCGGTGATCGAGCAGATGGCCAACATCGGCGTCGATCTGACGCACGTTTACGGTCTGACCGAAACCTACGGGCCGGCCGCCGTCTGCGCCAAACACAGCAATTGGGCCGATCAGCCCCTGGCCAGGCAGGTCGAACTGAACGCCAGACAAGGCGTGCGCTACCACGCACAGGAAGCGATTACCGTTCTCGATCCGTCGGACATGCAGCCGGTGCCTTGGGACGGCGAGACGATGGGCGAGATCATGTTCCGCGGCAACCTGGTCATGAAGGGCTACCTGAAGAATCAGAAAGCCACCGAGGAGTCGTTTGCCGGCGGTTGGTATCACACCGGCGACCTTGCCGTGATGAACCCGGACGGCTATGTGAAGATCAAGGATCGTTCAAAGGACGTGATCATTTCCGGTGGTGAAAACATCTCGTCGATCGAGGTCGAGGACGTGCTTTATCGCCACCCGGCGGTTATCGCCGCGGCCGTAGTGGCCACGCCCGACGAGAAATGGGGTGAGGTGCCCTGTGCCTTCCTTGAGTTGCGCGAGGGGGCGACGGTGAGCGAGGAGGAGATCATCGAATTCTGCCGTCAGAACATGGCCCGTTTCAAGGTGCCCAAGCGGGTGATCTTCAATCCTCTGCCGAGGACGTCGACCGGCAAGATCCAGAAGTACGTGCTGCGCCAACAGGCCAATTCCACCGCTGCAATCTCAGGTAACTAAAGAGGACGAATCAAGCCTGCTCCTTCCATCGGGTATCCCAGTTTGGCCAAGGCAAAAACCATCTATTCCTGCACCGAATGCGGTGCCAGCGTCCCCAGGTGGCAGGGGCAGTGCCCCGGTTGCGGCGTCTGGAATACCCTGGTCGAAACGCTTGCCGAAAGCGCTCAGGCCAACAACAGCCGCTTCGCGGCACTGGGCGGAACGGCCAGGCTGCAGACGCTCTCGGAGATCGAGGCGCGTGAAGAGGACAGGCTGCCGACCGGTATCGGCGAGTTTGACCGGGCGCTCGGTGGCGGGCTGGTGGCGGGCGGCGTCGTGCTGCTCGGCGGCGATCCGGGAATCGGCAAGAGTACCTTGCTCCTGCAGGCGCTCGCCGAACTGTCCGGCGCACACCACGTTCTTTATGTGAGTGGTGAGGAGTCCGGCCAGCAGATCGCCATGCGTGCCCGGCGGCTTTCGCTCGACAGCAAAAAGCTGAAGCTGCTGGCCGAAATCAATCTTGAAAAGATCCTCGCCACGCTGCAATCGGTCAAGCCGCAGGTGGCCGTCATCGACTCGATCCAGACGCTGTGGTCGGATCAGCTCAGTTCGGCGCCCGGATCGGTCGCCCAGGTGCGTGAATGCGCCGCGCAACTCACGCGGCTGGCCAAACAGACGGGAATCACCATCATCCTGGTCGGCCACGTGACCAAGGAGGGTGCCCTGGCCGGGCCGCGCGTACTGGAACACATCGTCGATACCGTGCTCTATTTCGAGGGTGACACGCATTCGAGCTTTCGCCTGATTCGTGCGGTGAAAAATCGCTACGGCGCGGTCAACGAAATCGGAGTTTTCGCGATGACCGACAAGGGGCTGAAGGGGGTGAATAACCCTTCGGCTATGTTTCTTTCGCAGCACGGTCAGGACGTTCCCGGCTCCTGCGTGCTGGTCACCCAGGAAGGAACGCGGCCGCTACTGGTCGAAATCCAGGCACTGGTCGACCAGTCGCACGGCAACCCGAGACGGCTGACGGTCGGCCTCGATGCACAGCGTCTGGCCATGTTGCTGGCTGTTGTGCACCGTCACGCGGGTATCGTCTGTTTCGATCAGGATGTTTTTGTCAACGCCGTCGGCGGTGTCAAGATCGTCGAGCCGGCCGCCGATCTCTCGGTGCTGTTGGCGATTGTTTCTTCATTAAAAAACAAACCATTACCGAAGAAACTTATAGTGTTTGGTGAGGTTGGTCTGGCCGGCGAAATCCGCCCCGCACCACGCGGTCAGGAGCGCCTCAAGGAAGCCGCCAAACTCGGTTTCACACGGGCGATGATCCCGGAGGCCAACAAGCCCAGGTACCCGATTGCCGGAATCGAGGTGATTGCCGTGCGCAGGGTTGACGAGGCGGTTGAGCGCTTGCGGGAGCTGGATTGACATGATTGATAAACATTATTCGACGCAGAGCGCGCAGAGATGGACAGGGCGTGTCGCCGATTTGCCTGATGAATTGGTGATCCCTTGATGGGCATGGGCTTTTTCCCCTTTGCCCTGCGCATGTTGCGCCGCGACGCGCGGGCAGGCGAACTTCGCCTGCTGGTGGCGGCGCTGGTGGTTGCCGTCGCGGCGCTGACCGCCGTCGGTTTTTTTGCCGACCGGGTCAAGCAGGCGCTTGAACGTGAGGCCAATCAACTGCTCGGTGCCGATCTGCTGCTGACGGCCGATCATCCCTGGCCGCCCAGAGTGGGCGCCGATGCGCGCGAGCGCGGCCTGGCGCTCGTTGAAACGCGTTCCTTTCCGAGCATGGTCACGCTCGGGCAGGGCGATGAGCTGCACGCCCAGTTGGCCGAGATCAAGGCCGTTTCAGACGGGTATCCGCTGCGCGGCAGCCTGCGTATCGCTCCCGGACGCAATGTGGCGGATGCGCCGGCCAGCGGTATTCCGGCGCCGGGAACGATCTGGGTCGACGAACGGCTGGCCTCGGCATTGTCGGCAAGCGTCGGAGATACCATCTCGGTAGGAAGGCAGTCGTTGCGCGTCGCCGCCGTATTGACCCTGGAACCGGATCGCGGCGTCAATTTCTTCAGCGTGGCGCCGCGTCTGTTGATGAATATCGCCGATCTCGAGGCGACCGGTCTGATCCAGCCGGGCAGCCGGATTACCTATCGTCTGCTGCTGGCGGGTGAGGGGCCCACAGTGAGTGCATTTCGTTCACAGGTCGAGAATGTTCTGCAGCGTGGCGAACGCATCGAGGACGCCCAGAATGCCCGTCCGGAAATCCGCGCGGCGCTCGAGCGGGCGCAAAAATTCCTCGGCCTTTCCGCCCTGTTGACCGTCGTTCTGGCCGCCGTTGCCGTCGCCCTGGCATCGCGTCGTTACATGCAGCGGCATCTTGACCCGTGTGCGGTGATGCGCTGTCTCGGTGCGACTCAGGGCTTTCTGTTAAAGGTCTATCTCTGCCAGTTTGCCCTGCTTGGCCTGCTCTCTGCCGTGCTCGGCTGTGTCATCGGCTATCTGGCGCATTTCGTCCTGCATGCCTGGCTGGCCCAACTGCTGACGACGCCACTGCCCCAACCCGGCCTGATGCCAGCGCTGCAAGGTAGTGTCATCGGCGTCATTCTGCTGTTCGGGTTTTCGCTGCCTCCTCTGCTCCAGCTCAAGCGTGTGTCGACACTGCGCGTTCTGCGCCGGGAGTTTTCCTCAGGCGCATTGCCGCCATCGGCTTTGCTTGGCAGTTACGCCCTGGGCTACACCGCGCTGGCTGGGTTGATGTTCTGGGTGGCTGGAGAAATCCGCCTTGGTGCCTACATCGTCGGCGGCTTTACTGCGGCAATGCTTCTTTTTGCACTGGTGGCGCGCGCGGCGATTCGTCTGGCTGCGCTGCTGCGCGGCGGTGCGCGTTCGCGAACGGGCCAGGGCGGTATCGGCTGGCGCTACGGCCTGGCCAGCCTTGAGCGACGCTCAGCGGCCAGTGTCGTGCAGATTGTCGCCCTGGCGCTGGGTTTCATGGCGCTGCTGTTGCTGACCGTTACGCGCAACGACCTGCTTGACGCCTGGCGTCGCGCCATACCCCCCGAGGCACCGAACCGCTTTGTAGTGAACATACAGCCCGATCAGCTTGACAGCGTTCGGCGTACCTTTGCCAACGATGGCGTGACTGCCGAGTTTGCGCCGATGGTGCGCGGGCGTCTGGCGCGGGTCAACGGAGTCGAGGTCGGCCCGGCAAGTTATGAGGACGATCGGGCCAAGCGCCTGATCGACCGCGAATTCAATCTCTCCTATCGCCAGGATTTGCCAGAGGGCAATGCGGTGACGGCAGGGCGCTGGTTTGCGGACAGCGATACGGCGCGTGGTGTGGCTTCGGTGGAGGAGGGGCTGGCTACAACCCTGGGCCTGAAAGTCGGTGATCGGCTTGAATTTGTCATCGGCGGAGAGACGGTTGAAATGCAGGTGCTGGGCCTGCGCAAGCTGAACTGGGATTCGATGCGGGTGAATTTCTTTGTGTTGACGCCACCTGCCGTTCTGGAACCGTATTCTGCAAGCTGGATCACGAGTTTCTACCTGGCGCCAGCCCAGGCCGACTTTGTCAATCGCCTGATTCGCGAGTTTCCCAACCTGACGGTGGTCGATGTGGCTGCGATCGTTCGCCAGTTGCAGGCGATCATGGATCAGGTGGCGCAAGCCGTTCAGTTCATATTTTTATTTACGCTTGTGGCCGGAATCATCGTTCTCTATGCGGCACTGGCCTCAGCGGCCGAAGAACGCCGCTACGAACTGGCCGTGATGCGCGCGCTGGGCGCACGACGCGAACAACTGCGACGCGCCTTGCTCGCCGAATTTGCCGCCATTGGCGGCCTGGCTGGCCTGATTGCCGCGTTCGGAGCGCTGGCGGTAGGTCAGTTTTTGGCGAACCGGGTATTTCAGTTCGAAGTGGCCATCGATTTCTGGTTG
>NZ_JAEUOI010000185.1 GCF_016790145.1 Propionivibrio sp.
GCTGGTCCCGGACAATCTCAAGAGCGGGGTCACCCGAGCCTGTTTCTACGATCCCGAACTGAACCCGACGTATCGTGCCCTGGCCACCTATTACGGCACGGCCGTCCTTCCTGCCCGGCCCTATCGCCCGAAGGACAAAGCCAAGGTCGAGGGCGGCGTGCTCCTGGTCGAACGTTGGGTACTGGCGCGCCTGCGGCACCAGCGCTTCTTCAGCCTGTGCGAACTGAACCGGAGCATTGCCGAACTCATGACGGCGCTCAACAACCGGCCCTTCAAGAAGTTGCCTGGCTGCCGCCTGTCGGCCTTTGCCGAACTCGATCATCCCGCCTTGCGGCCATTGCCGGCCATGCGTTACGAGTTTGCCGAATGGAAAGTGCTGAAGGTCGGTATCGACTATCACGTCGAACTCATCGGCCACTACTATTCGGTTCCCTACCGTTTTGCCCGGGAGAAAGTCGATTCCCGACGGACGGCCACCACCGTCGAACTGTTTCACCGTGGCACCCGTATTGCCAGTCATGTCCGCAACGACGCCCAGGGCCGGCACACCACCGTGGATGCCCACATGACACCGGCCCATCAAGAGGTTCAAGGCTGGAACGCTCCCCGTCTGCTCGAGTGGGCCGGGCGCATCGGGCCGCATGCCCAGGCCGTCGTACAGAGCCTCTTGCATCAGCGCCGACATCCGCAGCAGAGCTACCGCGCCTGCCTGGGCATCCTGCGGTTCGGCAAACGCTACGGCGAAGAGCGCCTGGAAGGCGCCTGCGAACGGGCCATCGCCATCGGTGCCCTGTCCTACAGCAGTCTGAAGTCGATCCTGAAGAACGGGCTGGACAAGAAGCGGGTGAGTCCCCCGGCCCAGACCTGTTTGCCCTTGGCGCACGCCAATGTGCGTGGTCCCGATTACTACCACTGATCCCCCTGATGAAGGAGTCCTGCCCATGTTGAACCATCCGACCGTCGATAAACTCCACCAGCTGCGCCTTCCCGGCATGGCCCGAGCTCTGGTCAGCCAGTCACAAAGCCCCGAGATCGGCCAGCTATCATTCGAGGAGCGCCTCGGCTTGCTGGTCGACAGCGAGGCCGCCGAACGTGAGTCGCGACAGAACGCCGCCCGACTGAAACGCGCCAAGCTCAAGCAGGCCGCCACGCCGGAGGATGTGGATTTCCGGCACCCACGCGGTCTGGACCGGGCGCTGTTCGCCCGCTTGATGACCGGCCGCTGGGTGAGCGAGCACCAGAACATCCTGCTCTGTGGTCCGACCGGCGTCGGCAAGACCTTTCTCGCTTGTGCACTGGCCAATCAGGCGTGCCGGCAGGGGCGTTCGGTGCTCTATGTGCGCCAGCCCCGTCTCTTGCCCGCCCTGGCGATCGGGCGTGGCGACGGCAGTTACGCGAAGTCGCTGGCACAGCTCGCCAAAACCGATGTCCTCGTGATCGACGACTGGGGTCTGGCGCCCCTCACCGACGAGGGCCGCCGGGATTTGCTGGAGATCTTCGATGACCGCCACGGAACCCGCTCGACCATCATTACCAGCCAACTCCAGGTCATGCACTGGCATGCCTCGATTGGTGATCCGACGCTGGCTGACGCCATCCTTGATCGATTGGTGCACCAAGCCCACACCATGGATCTGGATGGCGAATCACTGCGCAAACAGGGAAAACCCGAATGAAGTGCTTGCCAGGCTTGACGAGTTACCCACCGCCGCCCGCCAGCCATCCAGCTAGAGAGGGAGCGCTGTCTGGCGGGCGACCGTGGATAACTCTGCGCCGTGCCCCAAATCAGCGGCCAACAAACCGGTCCCCAATCGCGAAAAATCGGAAGCGTTAAAAAAACAATGGCATTATTTACGCCGAGCGAAAAATTTGACCCAAGTACAAGGCTTAGAGTAAAACCCTTCAACCCCCGCGTCGCTACGCTCCGACTGTCCAGTTTGCCGTGGAATGCCTGTCCAGTTTGCCGCGGAATCAGTGTCCAGTTTGCGTGGAATACGCACCTCGATTCCAAGATGCCTGCCTGTACTTTCCAGCCTATGGACTTCAGTACATAGGCTTGAGAGTGCCGCTTATACCTTTCGGCCAACAAATCTTTTGTTTCAATTGACCCGTCGGACGGCGTCGTAAAAACAGCGACGGAACGGTGACGAAATCGCTTCGAGAATGCGACGAAACACCAACACTTCGACAACACAAAAAAAAGAGCCGATTTGAAGTTGCAGAAAGAAGGACGAAAACGATGCACAAAATGCGACGAAAACGCGAAGGAAATACGACGAAAACCTGGACATAAAACGTCGTTGTAGAAACGTCGCAGAATCAGCGACGAAACAGCAACGTAATAGCGACTAAACGCCCCGGTGTTTCAAAAATCAAAGGCACACAGACCGCGTCTTGAAAAAGGTTTCAGTGGTTTTTAATGCTAATGGATTAGCCGGGCTGAAAGTATCAAAAATCAGTCAAACCTGACGGGGTTCATTTTTCTTGAATTTGCTGGGTTTGCAGTGCGGTTTCCCAACAGAATAAAGACCTTAAGTT
>NZ_JAEUOI010000236.1 GCF_016790145.1 Propionivibrio sp.
CCACATGGTGTCCGGGTGCACGTTGCCCAGATTATCGATATTGGCCACGTTGACGCCGGAGGCGTTGCCGCCCCACTGCGTGAGCTTGCCAGCGATGTGTGCGGCCTGTTCGGGAAAATGGCGGCGCACCCAGAGCAGGAAATAAACGCCATCAGCGTCATTATTGCCCGTAGTGAATTCCGGCTGGCGGCCGGCTTCGAGCGCCGCCCAACAGGTATCGAAGAGCAGATCCATAGCCCATCGCGTGAGTTGGTGGCGCGCATCGTCGGTACGGTGCTTGTTGCCGCGACCGGCGTAATTGAGATGCGAGAAATAGAAACGGTCGATGCCTTCGTCTTCGACCAGTTGCAGCAGCGCCGGCAAATCCTGTGCGTTGTCCTGGGTCATGGTGTAACGTACGCCGACCTTCAGCCTGGCATCGCGACACAGCCGGATCCCGGCCAGCGACTGCTTGAAGGCGCCCTCCAGGCAGCGGAAACGGTCATGCGTCGCACCGATGCCGTCGAGCGAAACGCCAACGTAGTCGAAGTCGACTTCGGCAATACGTTCGATGTTCTCGGGCGTGATCAGGGTGCCATTGGACGACAGCGCCGTGTAGAACCCCATGTCCTTGGCGTGGCGGGCGATGTCGTATATATCCGGGCGCAACAGCGGCTCGCCGCCGGACAGGATCAGCACCGGCACTCGCGCGCGTTCAAGATCGTCCATGACGCGAAAGACCTCGGCAGTGGTCAGTTCGCCGGGAAAATCCTTGTCTGCAGAAATCGAATAGCAGTGCTTGCAGGTGAGATTGCAGCGCCGCACCAGATTCCAGATCACCACCGGTCCCGGCGGGTTGCGCCGTGGCATGATCCGAGTGGGTTGTCGCAGTTCCTGCAAAAATTGGGTGACACGAAACATGAAAGACGCTCCGGTTTTCAGAGGAACAGGCGTCAGCCGGCCTTCTTGAAAAAAAATTAATGGCACAAGTGAGAGAATGCACCGGATATTGGCAGAAAACTTTGGTTCAGGTCAAAACTACTCGGGAAAACCATTAAGCAACTGCTCGACTACCCACCTGGCCTCGTCTTCGGTGAGGAAGCGATGCCAAGGCGGCATCGGCGTACCGGGCCGACCGCTGTAAATGGTGGCGACCAGCGCCTCCGGCGGCTTGTCGCCAAGTGCATCGGGCTTCAGCGACGGGCCGAGTCCACCCTTTAGCGTCATGCCGTGGCAGGAACCGCAGTCCTGGCGGACCAGGTGTATGAGTTCATGCTGGCGCTCTGGTAAAGGCGGCGCTGCGTGAGAGACGCAGGGCAGGGTCAGTGCGCTGGCAAGAATCAGTATCGTCCTGAGGGACAAGGAGCCGGCAGCTTTTTCACGCTGGCCTGCAAATCCCTGACAAGGGGGGCTGCAGGATGTTATAAGCGAATCGGTACCCAAAGGATGGTATTTCACGTTTATGCACCCATCGATGACACGCATTGAACTTCTGGCAAGGTGACCCTGGCAAAAAGTCACTCTGATCGCACACTGACTTGAGCGCCTGTCAAATTCTTTGACACAAATCAACTATTTTTCATCCGCTTGTTTTTACAGTGTAAGGCATTGATCGAGTGCCAGAGTCCAACTACTATGCTTGCACCGCAACCAAGACATCCAAAAACCATGAGCCAGACTCAGCCCTCGTCACGCACGGGCACCGTTTATCTGGTCGGCAGCGGCCCTGGGGCCCTCGACTTGCTGACCCTGCGCGCCGCCCGACTGATCGGCGAAGCCGACGCCGTCGTCTATGATCATCTGATCGCTGATGGCGTCCTTGATCTGGTACGCGCTGGCGCTGATAAAATCTATGTCGGCAAGGAAACTTCGAAGCATACGGTTCCGCAGGAGGAACTCAACCTGCTGCTCGTGCGGCTGGCGCGTGAAGGCAAGAACGTGGTCCGGCTGAAGGGTGGAGACCCGTTTATTTTCGGGCGCGGTGGCGAGGAAATTGAAACGCTGTTCGAGTTCGGTATCCCCTTCGAAGTCGTCCCCGGTGTGACTGCCGCCGCCGGTTGCGCCGCCTATGCCGGCATCCCGCTAACCCATCGTGATCATGCCCAGGTTGTGGTATTCGTCACCGGTCACCTCAGGGATGGCACGGTCAATCTTGACTGGCCGGCTCTGGCGCGGCCAAATCAGACGGTGGTCTTCTACATGGGGATTGGCGGCATCAGTGAAATCTGCCGCCAGATGATCGCGCACGGCTTGCCGGCAACTCAGCCGGCCGCTGTTGTCCAGAACGGCACATCCAATCGCCAGCAGGTGCTTGTTGCCGATCTAGGCACTCTAGCTGCCAGGGTGAAAGAATCTGGAATAAGCTCGCCGGCGCTGATCATCGTCGGTAAGGTAGTCAGCCTGCAGAAGAAACTGGCTTGGTTTTTCCCGAAGGCTATCTCCGCCGACCAGGTCAGTCGCGATTAGCAGCACACTCCCTGCCACCAAGGAGCTGGAGTTAGTGTGGGGATTCCCATGCAAATCAGGGAAATGCTCGCCAATATGGATGCGAGAAATGAGGGGATCCCATTTGACTCCGGGATGCTAAGTGAAAATCTGACATTGACCGGGGTGGTGCGCTCAAGGATACTCGGCTCCTTGTTTTTGAAATACCTGTCCTTTTTATCATTATGAAAACACTATCTGCCCTGATCCTGTGCTTCACCTTGCTGCTGACCGCTTGCTCCGAGCCTCCAGGCTTTAAATCAACCGACATTTCTGGTGCCGACTGGGGCAAGGACTTCGCGCTCACCGATCACAACGGAGCACCGCGCCGTCTGGCGGACTTTCGCGGCAAGGTGGTGCTGGTGTTCTTCGGTTATACCCAGTGCCCGGATGTTTGCCCGACCACACTCGCCTCTGTGCGTGACGCACTCGGCCTTATCGGCGAGGATGCCAGCCGGGTACAGGTATTGTTCATCACCCTTGACCCTGCGCGTGACAGCGCAGAATTGCTGGCTCAATACGTACCTGCATTCCATCCCAGTTTTCTCGGGCTGCGTGGCGACGAGGCAGCCACAGCCAAACTGGCCAAGGAATTCAGGGTGTTTTACAGCAAGCAGGCGGGAACAACTCCGGACAGTTACAGTATTGACCACTCCACCGGCAGCTATGTTTTTGACCCACAGGGCCGACTCCGGCTCCTGATCCGCCATGGCGAAATGCCAGGTAATGTCGCTGCCGATGTGAAACTTTTACTTGCCGGAAAATAGCTGTCCAGGAGACTCTTCATGAAATGCTTTATTGTTTTACTCATACTTGTTTCGCAACTTGCCTTCGCTGCACCGACCAGCGACGAAATCAATCTGGATGTCGGCACCCCGCCGGTGATGGTCGCCAGGCACACATTGACACAACGTTCTTCAAGACTGGTTCGCTTCTATGAAGCGGGCGTGATCGGCCTCGGTTACGACGGTATGGTAAAAATGCACGACGGCAGCCGGCTGACACTGGTGCAACGACAAATTGCAGAAAAACTGATCGACCAGGAAAATCCCGATCGCAACTCCCTGATTTTTGCCCTTGCCGAAGCGCATGGGGGTAAAGAGGCCCAATCCGCTGCCCGAGCAGCCCAGGTAAAACGCTGGAAGGATCAGTTTCACTCAGGTTGGTGGATTGAAGATGCCAATGGCAACTGGAGCAAGAAACCCTGACCTGATCAAATCCGACAGGCAACGGGCACAACAAGGACTACACAGTATTTACTCTGGAGGAAAATCGCATGAAAACAGTTCGAACAGTAGTGCTAACGACCCTGCTTACCATGATGTCCGGTGCGGCAATGTCATCCGATATTGATGTCAAGGCCGTCTGGGTTCGTGGTACGGTCACCGGCCAGAAGGCTACGGGCGCTTTTATGGAAGTCACCAGCAAATCTGGTGCTACGCTCGTGGGTGCTTCCAGCCCGGTCGCTGGCGTTACGGAAATCCACGAAATGAAAATGGCGGACGGTGTCATGCAGATGCGTGCCATCTCTCGCCTGGAGCTACCCGCCGGTAAGCCGGTCAAACTTGCCCCCGGGGGCTATCACGTCATGCTGATGGATCTGAAACAGGCGCTCAAAGCAGGAGAATCCGTGCCTCTGATCCTGACCGTCGAGGGCAAGGACAAGAAAAAGGAAACCATCGAAGTCAAGGGTGAAGTTCGTGACTTGACTGCTGCGCCAATGTCGAGCGAGCACATGAAGCACTAATTCGCTTCGGTACCCGCGCATTCATTCAACGCGCGTCAGGGTTCAAGGCGGGATAGCCATCGTGTCCTTGCCTTGAGCGTAGCTGTCGCTGCAAGGTGACCACTGCGGCCAGCAGCACCGCCGTAGATGCGCCGTGGCTGACCACCAACCACAGGTTGAGTCCGCTGCTAACCGTCAACCCACCCAACCCGAATACAACAAGCAGCAAGATCAGCACTACCGAGGCTGCCGCCCTCGTTTCGCCTTGTCTGAAGGCCTGCAGACTGACCACGCCAAGGAGCAGGACAGCAGCGAGCGCCAGATAACGATGCAGCAGATGAAGTGCTACGCCACCAGCGTCATCGGGCATCGGTGCGGCCGTCAGCCTGACCCATGGATTCAGTGCCTCCCAGCCTGCTGCCGACGGCCACCACACACCATTGCAGCCGGGCAGGGTGGAACAGGCAAGGGCGGCGTAGCTGGCTCCCATCCATGCCCCCAGCATTACGGCCAGAGAAAGTGACACGACCCCGAGGCGCAGGATCACGCTCTCAGGCCCGGCCTTTCCCATTTCAGGAGGTCTGTCAGTGGATAAAACCACCCGCAAGGACAAATTGACCAAGCCGAGTCCGCCCATGATATTGAGAAAACCGACCAGCGATAGCCGAGGATCGGAACTCCAGAAGCCAAGAACCGCCAATAGCAGCATCAGCATCAATAGCAGCAAGGCCTGTGTACAAGCGGGCTGAATCGGCTGTGGCCGCAGGCAGCGCCAGACACGAAAGCAGGCCAGGAAAAGAGAAGCCGAAGCGCTAATGCGGTGCAGTATCCTGACCAGACCAAAATGAAGCACTTGCGGTTCACGGGACAGCATCTGAGCGTAACACTTTGGCCAATCGGCACAGCCCAGGCCGGCGTCTTCGAGACGCATGCAGGCACTCACCACCACCACTATCAGGGTCAAGCCGGTCAAGCACAGCGCGATGAGCCTGATATGCCTCAAACGCCCATCAACGGCACCCATCAGGTGGTAGCGAGCGGCGTACGCGCAACGCGCAACTCGTGATTAAGCCAGATCAGGGCAGCAAAAACGAGCATCGAGCCGCCCTGATGTGCAGCGCCCAGGGCCACAGGAACCGCCAGCAAAAGCGTCGCAATGCCAAGCGATATCTGGATGGCCAAGGCCACGAGCAACAAGGTGGCGGCCAGCCGTGCCCTGCTTGAAACGTCGGCGGCTCTGACCTGTACAAAAAACCATGGCACCAGGAAGGCCAGCAACCACGCACCCAGACGGTGATCAAACTGAACCAGCGCCATATTGTTGAAGAAATTGAGGTACCACGGATCAATGATGAAGCTTTCCGGCGGAAGAACGTGGCCATTCATCAGCGGAAAGGTGTTGTAGGCCTTGCCGGCTCGTATTCCCGCCACAAAGCCACCGGTAATGACCGTGTAGAAGGTTAGGACGGCCAGCAGAAACCCGTTACGCTGCAGTTTTCTTAATGCGGCACTTGCTGTTTCGCGCTGTCGAGACACCAGCAAATCAAGTGCCACCCACATCATTGAGATGAAAAGCAGGAAGGCCAGCGACAAATGGGCAGTCAGGCGAAACTGGCTTACCCGAGGATCATCCACCAAACCGCTCTTGACCATGTACCAGCCCATCGCTCCTTGTAGCCCGCCAAGCAAAAAAATGCCCAGCAGTCTGGGTATCAGGGCGGGGGCGATCTTTCGGCGCCACCAGAAGTAGAGGAAAGGCAGGAGAAAGACGGCCCCGATCAGCCGTCCCAGTACTCGATGCCAGTATTCCCAGAAGAATATTCCCTTGAACTCGTCAAGCGCCATCTGGTGATTGACTTTCTGATACTCGGGCGTTTTCTTGTATTTCTCGAAGGTCTCAACCCATTCGGCCTGATTCAGTGGTGGAACCACACCGACGATGGGCTGCCACTCAACGATCGACAGCCCGGAATGTGTAAGCCGCGTGACCCCGCCAACCACAAGAATGGCAAAAACCATGGCGCTACAGATAAACAACCACAGGGCAAGCTGTCGCCGGTCGTCTCTGACCATAGTTCAACTCCAGGGGAAAAATGCAAACCCGGTAATTATAGGATTATTCGCTAGTGCGATGTTCCCCAACCTTCTGACTTCTGATCAGTTATAGACCCGTACGAATCGCCGATCGGGTCGTACGATCATTTCACCCTCTCAGGAAAATCAATGTTCGACAGGGCGGATATGCCCTGATGAAGAATCATCTATTGTTCAATTTCTGTTATCCGAAATTGTTCAGGCGATCAAGAATTGTCTTTGAATAATTATCATTTTCGGATTCAACTGCCGCAGGATCCTCTATGTTTCAATCGCCCCACTTATACCAGTCTTCGCCGATCAGCTCAGATGGGTGCTGAGTACGTCCAGAACCATTTCCGCAATTTAGTGAATCCGCCGAACAATACTTATCACACCCCCAACAAATTCGTTCTGGATATCTTGGATTCAATGGAATTTTTTTTGCCATTTCAGTACCTTTTAAAACGAGGGGTCTTTAACGGTTATCCTGGCTTGCCGTCTAGCCGAGGACGAGCCAGTACCGGCCAGTACCGCACTATATAAAGACCAAACGCCACGAACCACAGCAACCCTGATAGTTCAATACTTGCCATATAAAGGCCAGGCGACGCGATGCCGCCGAAGACGCGAATAATCGCCGCAGCTTGTATCAGCAGAAACATTGCAATCTCAAAACCATCGGCTACCAGAGGTCGCCCGGTGTGCCCGCGGGCCGTTCGGGTCATCATGCCCAGCGTCAATCCGCCAATCGCGCCGACCGTCAATGCATGAGCAGCAAACGACCCCGTCAGAAGGTCCAGTGCAGTAAGGCCACGAAGCAGGAGATACACGACAATCCACGCATAAGCGGCATGAAGCACCCACACCAGCGGCGTAGCCAAGGTGCGCCACGATTTCCACAGAAACAGGCGCCAACCATGAGCCAGTGCGCTGATCAGCGCGACCATGGCGATGACGGCCTGTGGCAGTTGCAGAAAATCTGCTACGAATAACAGGATTACGGTCCCCAAGGCTATTCTTTCCACCCACGGGTGGCGCATTGCATTGGTGCCTGGAATACCGTTATTGGTAAACATCGGGATCACGCGGCCACCAATGACCACCATGATGAACAAGATCACGTCCAGCGCCAGTTGCAATCCCAGACGTGGCGACAGTTCAAAGCTTCCCCGCAAAGCCAGATGCACGGTTACGATTAGCGCACTCATCAGCACCAGCAATCCCACAAAAAAGTAATTGCGAGTATTGCGCGCTCGCAGTAACGGAATGGCGATAGCCACCGCCACTGCGACAGGAAATGCCGCGTTGACCAGAGTTGCCGCCAGAAACCAGGGCGTCAGCACCAAAATCCTGCCGCCGACCCAGAGTGCAGCCAACGCCATCAATGGCACACCGCTTGGGGTGGGCTGATTTGTCCACGCACGCACGGCCGTCAGCAGAAAGCCGGCGATGACCGCAGTCGTGTAGCCGAAGATCATCTCGTGGCCATGCCAAATCGGACCCGGCAGATACTCGGGAATTAATCCTGAGAATTGTGCGGCCCAGAGCAACACGCTGAAGGCGCTGAAAAGGCTCGCCAGCAGGTAAAACGGGCGAAACCCCAAATTCCATAACGCGAAGCCCGGAGTTTCCACTGGATATTCAGGTTTTGTGGGTTGATGAAGTGGTTCGTTCATATTGGAGCCTGACAATTCTTTTCATTGGGTTTGTGGCAAATTTTTCCCGTTAAGGCATCCAGAATTTCGATATCTCAGTGACTGCAACAGCAGGTTCCTTTACATCCTCAACACTAAATTTGATCGGAAGGGAACCTGATTTGGCCGAGTCCGGGTCGGCGATGACAACGACAGTCTGATTGCCGATACCACCGCCAGTTACTGTGATTTCATCGTTGCTTCCCAGTCGGATACCTTCAATGCCGGTGATGCTGATGCGGAAGGTCCGCGTTTGGTCTCCCGTGTTCAGGATTTTCAGTTGGTAGGTATTTTCGATACTGCCGTTGTCAGCTTCGCGTGATAGCGTGTTGTGATCCTTCAATAGATTGACTTTCAGTGGGATCCGCGTCGCCAGTGACCAGGCCGTAAGCCCGGTGAGCAGCAACAGAATGGCGCTGTAAATAATCACTCGTGGCCGGAAAGCCCTTCGTACGATGTCTATAGGTGTGTAGCGCTTATTTACAGCATTCTCAGTCGAGTAGCGGATCAGGCCACGCGGATAATCCATCTTGTCCATCACCATATCGCAGGCATCAATACAAGCCGCACAACCAATGCACTCATTCTGTAAACCGTTACGGATGTCGATGCCGGTTGGACAGACCTGGACGCAAATGCCACAGTCGACGCAATCACCCAGCCCCTGTGATTGTGGATCGACGCCTTTTGAGCGTGCACCGCGCGACTCACCTCGCGCGGTGTCGTAGGCGATGATCAAGGTATCGGGGTCAAACATTACAAACTGAAAGCGTGCGTAAGGACAGATCTGGCGACACATCTGTTCACGCAGGAAACCGGCATTGCCGTAGGTAGCCAAGGCGTAGAAGCCAACCCAGAAAGCCGACCAGGCCTCAGGCGACAGGGATAAGAAGTCCTGAGCAAGATCGCGAATCGGGGTGAAATAGCCGACGAAGGTAAACCCAGTCCAGAACGAAAACAGAATCCACGTGGCGTGCTTGGCTACCTTGACCTTCAGCTTGTGAAGTGTCCATGGGGCAGCATCGAGCTTGATACGTTGCGGCCGCTCGCCTTCGATTACTTTTTCGAACCACAGGAAGATTTCCGTGTAGACGGTTTGCGGGCAGGTATATCCACACCACAGGCGACCCGCCACCGCGGTAAACAAGAACAGAGCGAGCGCCCCCAGAACCATTAAGAGAACCAGATAGATCGTGTCCTGCGGCCACAGCACGAGATCAAAGAAGTAGAACTTGCGCTTGTCGATATCGAGCAGGATGGCTTGCCGACCGTGCCAGGGCAGCCAGCACAGGCCGTAGAAAACGATCTGGGTCAGCCAGACGAAAGCCCAACGCCAGCGCGCAAACAGGCCGCTGATTGAACGCGGATAAACCTTGGCCTCTGAATCGATGACCGGCTTGATCTGGATGACTTTCCTGGAGACTGACTGCTTCGGCATTTTGTTACCGGACGCTACGATATAAATGGATTGCGCTGTAAATTTGCAATAAGATATAAATTGTTTATTCCTTCATGCTACCAAGCATCCATCACATAAGCAATATTATTTATGAATCTTATAGGGGCGCCATGCGACTTAGCACCTTTACCGATTACAACCTGCGCGTTCTGATGTATCTGGGAGTGCAATCGGAGCGTCTGGCGACAATTGCCGAGATTGCCGCAGCCCATGAGATCTCTGAAAACCACCTGATGAAAGTGGTGCATCAGCTCGGGCGCAGCGGGTATATTGAGACTGTTCGCGGCAAAGGCGGGGGCATCCGTCTAGCCAGGGCGCCAAAGGAAATGGTACTGGGGGATGTGATCCGACAGACCGAGGGCGATATAGCGATGGCCGAGTGCTTCGCGCAGAAATCCGCTTGTCGCATTGAGCCCGCCTGCCGTTTGAAGAGTATTCTCGGCGAGGCATTAAGCGCCATGTTCCTGGTGTTTGATGACTACACGCTGGCCGATCTACTGGAAAAACCGCACGACCACCTAAAGGCTATTCGTTGGAGAGAAAGAACGCCTCAGGTGCATCTTAGGGATTAAATCCAGTTGGGCGAGTTATGGTTAAACACTGGATGATTTCACAACCGTATTCTCGAATGTCTTGCGTCCACGCATTATTGAAGATGAAACAACCGACATGAAGCGACATCAAAAATTGCAGGATCTTTCCCGCGAGCACCACGGTGCGTTGCAGTTGGCGCTGAGAGCCAAACGCGCTGCAATGTCGGGGGATCAAATACAGATAAAAGAGGGGGCAGCAGCTTGCCTCGCTGCGTTTTACGCTGAGCTTGATCCTCATTTTGTCGTTGAGGAAAACACCTTGCTGCATTTCCTGCTTACAGCCGGTGAAGACAAACTCGTGACACGGGTTGAATGCGATCACAAGGAGCTTCGCCGTCTTTCCGTTCAATTACGGCAACCTGACGCCATGACGTTGCTTGGGTTTGCAGAACTCCTGACGTCCCATGTGCGTTTTGAAGAGCGCGAAATGTTTGTCGTTCTGGAAGCGCTATTTGACTGCGAATGAATATCCCAATGAAACTTGATACGGAGCGGAAGGCATGGCAGAACTGGCACCGTTCAGTTGGACATAATTTCCACGGAGATAAGTGGATCCCTGCGGTTGTAGGGTTATCTACGGGGCTGCCGCCCGCTGGTTTATCAAGCGGGAGGCGAGCGGTCAGGTGGGTAACCCGGGTATCATGCCGCGATTCTCTCTGGCGGCAGACCGGCTCAGTAGATCGTATCGGGTGTCTTGCATTCAAGCAGTTCTCGGGACTTTTGCAGGTCAGATAAATTACTTAATGGCTTATCAAGTTTTTGACTTGGATCAAATCACAGTACTGCGAAAAGAAGTATCCTTATATAGGTAGTCTATTTTCTCCGCGCGAGGAATAGATTTGCTGTACCTAAAAAGCCAATCGTGCGCTGTACGCGCCAATCATGATGGAGGGTAGGAACATGGCCGAAAACAACGATGACGATGTCCCGTTCATGCAGAAGCTTCTGGATAACACTTTCTTGCTCCTGTTTCTGGGTGTTGCCTCACCCGGGCTTCTCTACATTTTGTGGGGCATCATCGACATCATGAACGTCCCGTTAGCCAAGTAAGTCGTTCAGTCATCTCTGGGAGAATCAAATGAGTGCAATTCTGCCGCCGTCAGATCGGCTCTGGTGGAAACAACCCATCGACAAGGTCGAATGGGCTTGGATTGGTATCGCGTTTGTATGGGGCATGATCATGTTCGTGATGATGGTCTATTGGCACGTTTTCGGTAAACAGAACCTATCGAACGAGGTCTATAGAACCACGCCGGAGATGTTCGCTGCCAAGGCTGAGAAGTTCATCGCCGAAAACACCGTTCGCACCGAAACTGACCTTAACGGTCAGCAAATACCGGTCGTTAAAATCCCGCCCGGCGGCGAAGGCTTCCTGATCGCCCGACTGTGGAACTGGTACCCGATTTTGGAACTGGAAAAGGGGCAGACCTACAAGATTCACCTCTCCTCGATGGATTACCTGCATGGCTTCTCGCTACAACCGGTGAATATCAACATTCAGGTTATTCCAGGCTATGAGCATGTGGTCAGAATGACGCCGACCAAGTCGGGCACCTATGCCATCGTCTGCAACGAATACTGCGGCATTGGGCACCACACCATGCTTGGCCGCATCTACGTGAAATAAGGGGAGCACTTCGATGGCAACAACTTACCGTACCTGTCCGAGCTCCGGGCTGCAATTTGAAAACAACGCCGAAAAATTGATGCGTTGGCATGCTGTGGCCGGCGTACTCTGGCTGCTCGTCGGCGGCATTACCGCGCTGCTCGTGATTCTCACCCGCTGGCCAGCGATCAAGCTGCTGCCAGCCGACGAGTTTTACCTGATTCTCACCGCCCACGGCATCGACATGATCATCCTGTGGATTCTGCATTTCGAGATGGCGGTTCTTTTCTTTGCCTCTTCCACACTGCTTCGCTGTCGACTGGCGACACCCAAACTGGCCTGGCTTAGCTTCTGGCTGATGGTCATCGGCGGCATCGTTTGCAACGTCGCCATCTTCCAGGGCGGATCGAGCGTGATGTTCACCTCCTATGTGCCCATGCAGGCGGCGCCGCACTTCTACCTCGGCATCATCCTGGTTGCGGTGGGTGCCTTGATTGGTACCGGCATTTTCTTTGCCACGCTGGTCGTCGCCAAGAAAGACAAGACCTACCAGGGTTCCTTGCCGCTGGTCACCTTCGGCGCCATGACTGCCGCGATCATTGCCACCTTCACCATTTTGTCTGGCGCGGCCATCCTGATCCCGACCTTCTTCTGGTCGATGGGCTGGATCAAGGAAATCGACGCCCAGTTGTACCGCATGGTGTGGTGGGGGCTGGGGCACTCTTCACAGCAGATTAATGTGGCCGCACACGTTTCCATCTGGTACCTGACGGCGGCTGTAATTTTCGGCGCCAAGCCCCTGTCGGAAAAAGTATCGCGCTTCGCGTTCCTGCTCTACATCCTCTTCCTGCAACTGGCCAGTGCGCACCACCTGCTGTCCGACCCGGGAATGAGCGCTGAATGGAAGGTGCTGAACACGTCCTACTTCATGTACTTCGCGGTCATGGCATCGATGATCCACGGGTTTACCGTGCCTGGCGCCATCGAGGCGGCACAGCGCAAGAAGGGCTACACCAATGGACTTTTCGAGTGGCTGCGCAAAGCCCCTTGGGGCAACCCGGCCTTCTCCGGCATGTTCATTTCACTGGTCGGCTTCGGTTTCCTCGGCGGTATTTCCGGCGTCGTTTTGGGCACCGAGCAGATCAACATGCTGATGCACAACACCTTCTACGTTCCGGGCCACTTCCACACGACAGTTGTCGTCGGTACCACGCTTGCCTTCATGTCAATTACCTACATCCTGGTTCCCACCCTGTTCCGGCGTGAAATGATTTTGCCCAAGCTGTGCCAGATTCAGCCCTACCTTTACGGCATCAGCATGTCGATTCTCGGCCTTGTCATGATGGGAGCAGGCACGCTCGGCGTTTCCCGCCGGCACTGGGACATGGCCTTCTCCGGTGCTCCGTTCCAGTATGAATGGCCGGGCGCAGCCTATCTGATGATGGGTCTGACCGGCGTCTTCGGTGTCATTGCCGTGGTCGGTGGCGCACTGTGGATCGTGCTCGTCGTGGGTTCTCTGTTGTTCGGCAAGAAGCTCGATGGCGGCAAGGTTACAGACAAACCAACGCCGATCCCGTCGAATACCACTGCCGCTTCGGCTACAGCGCATACGGACAAGGACGACCACGTTGCCGTACCTGGCACGGTGGTACTGGCACTGTTACTGCTGGTTACCTTCGTTCTCTACTACTTCGTTAACTGGAAATACCTGTCCGAAGTCTGGTTGTTGAGTTAAACCGGTAGGATTCCCCCACGCCAGTGGCGTGGGGGCCGGCTTCAATCGAGCTTGACAGTCAGGCTCGATTCAAGCAAGTTTCCCCCTCAATGAATTTTCCTTGAGCG
>NZ_JAEUOI010000002.1 GCF_016790145.1 Propionivibrio sp.
CTGGTTCCCCCGGAACGCATGTCCGCTTTGCTGGAGGATATGATCGGACGCAAGTCCGGTCTGCGACTTCTCAGCCTGAAAACCCTGCCGGTCTCGCCCCTGCTTGAGAAGAAAGCGGGTGCCGAAGCGTCGGGGGCGGAAAAATCAGTGGATAAACCGGCCAATACCTCGGCTGGACTGTTCAAGCATGGTGTCGAGATCAGGCTGGAAGGAAGTTATCAGGAGTTGACCGCTTACCTTGAACGCCTTGAGCAAGCGAAATCGAAACTACTGTGGAGCAGTGCCAGCCTTGCTGCTGAGCAGCATCCCAAACTGGTGCTGACGCTGACCGTCTATACCTTGAGTCTGGATCGCGCATGGCTGATCGTCTGATGCCGGTTTTCCGGGCGACACTTTTACTGGCGCTAAGCACGCTGGCGCTTGGCGTGCGGGCGCAAACGGCGCTGACGGATCCGACCCGCCCACCGCTTGCCTTTTCGTCGCCAACGCCCGATGCCGGACCGCTTGCAGGCCCAGTGTTACAGTCGGTCAAAATTCCGAAGAAGGGCAAACCGGTTGCTGTAATCGGTGGGCAACAGGTCAGGCTGGGTGAACTTTACGGGGATAGCCGACTGATCAGGCTGACTGAGCGTGAAGCCGTTCTGCAGGGGCCGGCCGGGACCGAACGTCTCATGCTGACGCCGGGTATCGAGAAGACAAACATCATTACAAAATCGCCTGCGGCCAAACGAGCGCAGAGTGGGGGTAAGCCATGAAGTTCAGATTGCTTCTGTTGGTCACGCTGATGCCGTTTTTTGTCGCCGGGTGCGCCATGCAGCAAAAAGCACCTGGATCCACCTTCGACCTGATCGGACAGGAGATGAAGGGTGCATTGGGCGCACGGACGAAGGGTGCGGACGAGGCGCTTAGCCAGGCCATGTTGCCCCCCTTGCAACTTGATCTGCCCGATTCTGCAAAAAACGTTGAGCCACGCTTCGATCTGGCCGTGAGCAATGCGCCGGCGACCCAGGTATTCATGGCGCTGGTCAGCGGAACGCGTTACAGCATGCTGGTGGCGCCCGAAGTTTCAGGTAACGTAACGGTCAATCTGAAAAGCGTGACGGTGCGTGAAGCGCTGGAGGCTTTGCGCGAACTGTATGGCTACGAATTCAAGTTCCAGGGCACGCGTATCTATATTCAGCCGAATACGATGCAGACGCGTATCTTCCAGCTCAACTATCTGGACGGGAAGCGCAAGGCGCAGTCCGAGGTGAGGGTGACATCGAACACCAATAACTCGGCTCAGCCAGCGACACCAGGTTCGTCTGCCTCAGGGCCTTTTTCGCCCACCACAACAGGTGGAGTGACACCGCAAGGCCCGCCGAGCAGCCAGGTGACGACCACCTCAACCAGTGATTTCTGGCGCGACCTGACCACCGCATTGACCAGCATTATTGGCACCCAGGACGGGCGGGCGGTGATCGTCAACCCGGGTCCCGGGGTGGTGCTGGTCAAGGCTTTTCCCGCGGATATCCGGGCCGTCGAGAACTACTTGCGCATTACCCAGTTGATCGTCGAACGGCAGGTGATGCTGGAAGCCAAGATCATCGAGGTGGAGTTGAACGAAGAGTTTCAGGCCGGCGTTAACTGGAACCACTTTGGCGGAACGAATAATCGTTTTGCCTATGGTCCGGCGCAGCCGGGAACGGTGCTGAATACGACGAACCGATCCGGATTCGATGCGTCGGGTGTAGCGCAAAGCGGAGCCGGCGCAATAATCGGGCCGGGTGTCGGCGTATTGCCGGGTGTCGGCGGAGTTACAACAGCAACCAGGCTGGGCAGCGGGTTTTTCGGGCTGGCATTTCAGAGCGCCAACTTTGCGGCCCTGCTGAACTTCCTGGAAACCCAAGGCAATGTCCAGGTCTTGTCGAGCCCGAGAATTGCCAGCATCAACAATCAGATGGCCGTGCTCAAAGTCGGTGTTGACGAGTTCTTCGTGACCAACGTGAGTTCAACGGTGACCTCGTCCGGAAACAATAACGTAACGACACCGTCGATTACCCTGCAGCCCTTCTTTTCAGGCATTGCCCTCGATGTGACGCCGCAGATCGATGGCGAGAACAATATCGTTCTGCATGTTCACCCGTCGATCAGCCTGGTCAAGGCGAAACAGACGGTCATCGATCTCGGTACGCTCGGTCAGTTTACCCTGCCGCTGGCCAACAGTGCGGTCAATGAAACAGACAGCGTGGTACGTGTTCAGGACGGCAACATCGTCGCCATCGGCGGCCTGATGAAGCAGGAGCAGTCGTCGGATGCCAACGGTTTTCCGGGAACGACAACTTCATCGGTCTGGGGATTGTTGTTCGGAACGCGCAATAGCTATCTCAGAAAGCGCGAAATCGTCATCCTCATCAAACCGACAATCATCCGCAACGAGTCGAGCTGGAAGGACGACCTGATCGAGACCCAGGGCCGGGTTCAACAGCTTGATCCGCGCCTGGCACGGCCGCAAGCCGGGCAGTGATGGTTTTCCCAATGAGGTGTCTGCGTTGTATCTGAACCATTTCGGCCTCACCGAACTGCCCTTTGGCATCACGCCGGACACCAGCTTTATCTATTCCATCCAGTATCACCAGGAAGCGCTCAATACCCTGTTGCTGGCGCTCGACGAAGGAGAGGGCTTCGTCAAGATCAGCGGCGAAGTCGGTACCGGAAAGACACTGCTCTGCCGCCGCCTGCTGCAAACGCTGGACGATGGCTGGGTCAGTGCCTATCTGCCCAATCCCAACCTCAACGCAGATACGCTTTTTCTGGCTCTGGCCGAGGAGTTGGGCATTATGGATGCCAACGGACTGGATCAGTATCATCTGGTGCGGCGCATCAATCATGTGCTGCTTGAGCATGCCCAGGCGAAAAGGCGGGTAGTCGTCTGCATCGACGAAGCGCAGGCGATGCCGGTCGAAACGCTGGAGGCCTTGCGCCTGTTGTCCAACCTGGAAACCGAGAAACGCAAGCTGTTGCAGATTGTCCTTTTCGGTCAGCCTGAACTGGATGAAAAGCTGCACCGTCCTGAAGTTCGGCAGTTGTTGCAGCGCATCGCCTTTCACTATCGCCTGGACGGCTTGAGGAAGAGCGAAACCGGAAACTATATTGCGCACCGCCTGCGCGTTGCCGGCTACCGGGGAGATGGACTGTTCACCCCGGCCGCACTGCGTGCGCTGCATCGGGCCAGCGGCGGAACGCCACGCCTGATCAACATTCTGGCGCACAAGTCATTGCTGTCGGTTTTTGGCGAAGGTCGCCAGATGGCCAAAGTGCGCCATGTCAGACTGGCGCGCAAGGATACGGAAGGCGCGAGTAATGTCGGGTGGTTCTGGGGATGATGTTGTGACGATTGTGTCGATGGGAAAGCCATGAGTCTGATCAATCAGATGCTGCAGGATCTCGATGCGCGACAGGCAGCGCATGGCGTCGGTAGCCGGTTGCCCAACGCTGTTCGTCCTCTGCCGAAGCCGCAGGCATCGCCACTCCCGATTATTGTCGGCGTCCTTGTCCTGCTTGTTCTGGCTGGCGGGCTTGCCTTGTTTATGTGGGAGACGAGGCAGCAGGCAGTGCCGCCCGTACCGCCTGCTGTGCCGACCCTTGTAATACCCTTGCAAGTTCCATCAGCCATGCCGCCGTCCCTTGGATTGCCTGCGCCTGAGCCGGATAAAATCGTTTCAATCCAGCCGAAACGAGCAGTGCAGGTACCTTCGACCCCTGCGACAATGCAGGAAACAGGTGGGAGTCAGCGGATGGCTGAAAAAATAAAGCCGCCGGCAGAGAAATTGGCTGGAGCCAAACCAGATACGGTGTATGCGGCTTCCGGGAAGCCTGTTCTTGCCAATAGAAAAACTGACGATGAGCGCAGCCTGGCGAAAGTAGCTGAAACAAAGACATCCGCAGCGGCTGGTTTGACGCTGCAGGGGTCAGGAAAATCGGTCAGAGATTCAATGCCACCGACGGCCGCGACGAACCCGATGATCGAGAGAACCGATGCCCCTGGTTCGTCCCGTGAGCGTGCCGAGACCGAGTATCGCAAGGCCATTGCCGCCGTCAATCAGGGGCGGATTGGCGAAGCCGTAGACGGATTGCATAACGCGCTGCGTCAGGAGCCTTTGCATATTGCTTCCCGGCAGTTGCTGGTCAAGCTGTTGCTTGAGGCCAAACGGACGGATGAAGCCGCCCAGGTTTTGCAGGAAGGCCTGCAGGGGCAGCCGGCACAGATTGGCTGGGCGATGAGCCTGGCCCGCTTGCAGGTTGATCGCAAGGACTTCACGGGAGCTTGGCAGACACTCAATTATTCGTTGCCGGCAGCCGGCAGCAATGCCGATTATCAAGGCTTTATGGCGCATGTCCTGCACCGTCTCGGGCGCCACAAGGAAGCGGCCGAACACTACCAGGCGGCGACCCGGCTGTCGCCTGGCGATGGCCGCTGGTGGCTCGGCCTAGGCTTGGCGCTGGAGGAGGAAGGGCGTGTCAGCGAAGCCAGGGAAGCGTTTCTGCGTGCCCGACAAAGCGGCAATCTCGGCACTGAATTGAGCGCGCTGGTCGAGCAGAAGCTGCGCTAGGGAAATACACGCTTTTCACCCAGCTCATTTCCGGGCAGGCCAGGGTATTCTTCCGGAAACCAACGCGGCATGGTCATAAAATTTATTTGCCACCCGGCGCCTTTTGCGGAAAGCGTGTATACATAGCAAACTGAATTCAATCGGATTGATGTCAGAACGGAGGTGATGGACATGACACTCGTATTGGACGCCGACAACAGCCTTCTGCGCAACCTGCGCGAGATTTCCACACGCCAGAAGATCTCGACCGACCTCGCTAGCCATCTCGAGCAGTATTTTGCCAATGCCGACGTTGCCGGCATCAGCGAAGCGAGTCCCGAAGAACTGCATGGCGCGGCGATCCAGCACCATCGTCTCGGTAAATCACGTCTCCCCGGTCAGGCCGTGATCGCCTTTTACACGCCGGATTTCGACCGGCACGGGTGGCATTCGGCGCATACCATCGTCGACATCGTTACCGACGACATGCCCTTCCTCATCGATTCGATCACCATGCTCATCTATCATCAGGGTCTCACCATCCACCGCCTGATGCACCCGCTGCTTGGCGTCGAGCGTGATGCGAGCGGCGAGCTGTTGCGCAGCGACGAGCTCGGATCCGCTGGAACACGAACCGAGTCCTGGATTCACCTCGAGATCGACCGGGTCAGCGATGTTCACCAGATCGAGGCATTGCGTAACGAGATCGTCGAGGTTCTCGCCGACATCCGTGCCGCCGTCGAGGATGTTGCTGCGATGCGGCAACGCATCGGCTCGGCGATCGCCGACCTTGACTTGGCACCGAACGCCGAAACAGAAGAAATAGCGGAATATCTGCGCTGGATTGCGACCGGCAATTTCGTCTTTCTCGGCTACACGCACTATCACGTCGCTACCGGCGACCGTGAGTTGAAGCGTGCACCCGACGGTGGCCTCGGCCTGCTGCGGCGGATCGACCACCCGCGCTTCGCTCGTTGTCTTGCCGGCATACCCGGCCAACGGGCTGAAATCGAGCGCATGCCTTCGGCGCTGACGCTGGTCAAGGCCGATGTTCGTTCGACCGTCCACCGACCGGCGTATCTTGACTTTGTCGGCGTGGTTCACCGCAATGCCGCGGGCAATATCGTCGGCGAGCATGTCTTCGTCGGCCTCTATTCCAGCCACTTCTATCACGTATCGACGACCGAGATCCCGGTCGTTCGCGGCAAGGTTGCCAAGGTTCGTGCCAACTGCGGTTTTGCACCGGGAAGTCACAAGGACAAGACGCTGCTCAATGTCCTCGAAACCTATCCGCGCGACGAACTGATCGAAAGCACCGATATCGATCTGCAGCGCATTGCCGGCGGCATCGTGATGCTGCAAGAGCATCCGCGCGTCCGCGTATTCCTGCGCCACGACACCTGGGGGCGTTATGTCTCGGCGATGATCTTCATGCCGCGCGACCGCTTCGATACGACCATACGCAGGCGCATAAGCACCCTGCTCAGTGATACGCTAAATGCAAATAGCATTGATTTTTTCCTGCTGGTCGGTGAGTCGCGTCTGGCCCGCCTGCAATTGATTGCGTGGACGCCGGACGGCACACGTCCTGCCTACGATGCCGACAGCTTAGAGCGCGAAGTCGCGCGCATCGTTCGTGGCTGGCACGACGAATTGCAGCAGAACCTGATCGAGCACTGCGGCGAGGAGCGCGGCAATGCCTTGCTGCGCCGCTATGCGCTGGCGCTGCCGCTTGCCTATCAGGATCAGGTGCCGCCGACCTCGGCGGTGTCCGATCTCGAACGTCTTGAAGCCGCCGAACAAAGCGGGAAAATTGAGGTCAAGCTCAATGCGCCCTACGGCGACGATGGTTCGCACCAGCACCTCAAACTGTTCCTGAAGGGCAGTCCGCGACCACTTTCGGTGGTGCTGCCGGTGTTTGAGAACATGGGACTGACGGTGCTCTCCGAACAGCCCTTCAATCTGACCGGCAGTAATCTGCATATCGCCGATTTTGCCATCAAGCTACCACGCGCCGAAGCGCTCGACGCCGAGCCAACACGGCACGCCTTTGTCGAACTGCTCGAAAAGTTGCTGCGCGACGAGGCCGAGAACGACGGTTTCAATCGACTTGCACTTCTCGCCGGACTCGACGGCCCGCGCATCACCATCCTGCGTGCCTATGCTCGCTACTTGCGCCAGGCCGGACTGCACTATAGCCAGGTCTATATCGAACGCTGCCTGGCCACCTATCCGCACATCGCCCGACTACTCGTCGATTTCTTCGCGGCGCGTCTTTCACCGCCGGGCGACGACGCACGCGCCGAGGCCATCGCCAAAGAACTTTTTGTCGCGCTGTCCGAAGTCAGCAGCCTCGACGACGACCACATCCTCTCCGCTTTTCGCACCGCCATCGAGGCGACGCTGCGAACCAACGCCTACCAGAGCGGAGCAGACGGCAAGCCGAAGGGGTACCTGTCGTTCAAGATAGCCTCGAAGCAGATACCTTTCTTGCCAAAGCCGGTGCCGCTCTACGAAATCTTCGTGTACAGCCCACGCATGGAAGGCATTCATCTGCGCGGTTCGCGCGTCGCCCGTGGCGGTCTGCGCTGGTCCGATCGCATGGAGGACTTTCGTACCGAGGTGCTCGGCCTGGTCAAGGCCCAGATGGTCAAGAACGCTGTCATCGTCCCGCTCGGCTCGAAGGGCGGCTTCGTCGGCAAGCGCCTGCCGTCGGCCAGCGAGCGTGAGGCCTTCCAGAGCGAAGGCATCGCCTGTTACTCGACTCTGATTCGCGGTCTCCTCGACCTCACCGACAATCTCGTCGACGGCAAGATCGTACCGCCACAGGATGTCCGCCGCCGCGACGGAGACGATCCCTACCTCGTCGTTGCTGCCGACAAGGGTACGGCGACCTTCTCAGATATTGCCAACGGCATAGCCATCGACTACGGCTTCTGGCTCGGCGACGCCTTCGCTTCCGGCGGCTCGGTCGGCTACGACCACAAGAAGATGGGCATCACCGCACGCGGCGCGTGGGAGGCAGTGAAACGACACTTCCGCGAGATGGGTCGCGATACGCAGCGAGAGCCAATCACCGTCGTCGGCATCGGCGACATGACCGGCGACGTGTTTGGCAACGGCATGCTGCTGTCCGACCAGATCTGTCTGCTCGCCGCATTCGACCACCGGCACATCTTTCTCGATCCGAACCCAGACAGCGCACGCAGCTTCACCGAGCGACAAAGGATGTTCGCGCTGCCGCGTTCGTCCTGGGACGATTACGACAAATCGCTGATTTCGGTCGGCGGTGGAGTCTGGCCGCGTAGCGCGAAAAGTGTCCCGCTGTCACCGCAAATACGCGAATGGCTGGGTGTTGATGTCGAACAGATGGCGCCGACCGAACTGATCAACCAGATCCTCAAGGCGCCGACCGACCTCCTGTACAACGGCGGTATCGGCACCTATGTCAAGGCCAGCAGCCAGAGTCACCAGGATGCCAATGACCGTGGCAATGATGCGTTGCGTGTTGACGCGAGCGAACTGCGTGCCAGGGTCGTTGGTGAGGGCGGCAACCTCGGCCTGACGCAGCCGGCGCGGATCGAGTTTGCGCTCGCTGGCGGCCGTATTTTCACCGATGCCATCGACAACTCCGCCGGCGTTGACTGCTCGGACCACGAAGTTAACATCAAAATCCTGCTCGCTGGCCTTGTCGCCTGCGGTGACATGACCGGCAAGCAGCGCGATGCTCTGCTGGCGTCGATGACCGATGATGTCGGCGACCTCGTGCTCGCCGATAATTATCAGCAGACCCAGGCGATCGCGCTCGAGGTCGCCGCGGGCCACGAGCTGCTCAACGCGCACGCGCAATTGATCCGCAGCCTTGAGGCAAAAGGCGCGCTCGATCGTCGTATCGAGTTCCTGCCTAATGACAAGGCTCTTGCCGAACGCGCGCAGATGAGCCGCGGCCTGACCTCGCCAGAAATTGCCGTTCTTCTCGCCTACGCCAAGATTACGCTGAAGGAGTCGATACTTGCCTCGCCGCTGCCTGATGCGGAGGAACTGCAGCAGTTGCTTGTTGATTACTTTCCGGCGGCGCTCCTGCGCCAGTGTGGAGGTCAACTCGCCACGCATCCGCTGAAGCGGGAGATCGTGACGACGCAACTGGTGAATCGCCTGGTTAACCGGATGGGAACAAGCTTCGTGATGCAGATCGGCGACGAGACCGGAGCCAGTCCGGCTCAGGTTGCGGCGGCCTGGTTCGCGGTGAGCGATCTGCTTGGCGCCGAAGCCGCGTGGTGCGAGATTGAGGCGCTCGATTTGAAGATCCCGGCTACCCGGCAGATGGCACAGATGGCTGCGCTGCGCGAGATGGTCGGTGCCGCCACCCGCCAGGTGATCGCCGCGCAACCGGTCGGCGTGGGCATCACCGCCATCGTCGATATCTACCGCGCTGCGGTCAATCAAGCGATCGCTATTGCCCGCCAAACTGAAACGGGAGGCCTGGCCGTCACTGCGCTGCTCGAATCACGTGCCGCCATCGTTGGCGTCTTTGAGCTCGTCGATCTGGCGCGCGCCAGCGACAAGCCCATCGACGAGGTTACGAGCGCTTGCGCACTTCTTGAAGCGAGACTTGATCTGGCCTGGTTTGGAAATGCCATTGCCCGGCTGCCGGCCGGCAACCGCTGGCAAGCACGCGCCCGAGCGCAACTCGCCAGAGAATTGCGCAAGCTGCGGCAGAAGCTATTACAGCGCAGCCCCGGAGAGTCCCAGGCTGAAGTCAGCGAGGCCAGCAGCGTGGTCGACGAACTGAAGCGCGACGCTCCACAGGATCTGGCCATGCTGTCGGCGGGTCTTGCCGAAATCAGGCGAGTGCTCGCCGGCTGACGTTGTAGGTCAGCTTCAACGGTTACCGTGAAAAAGTATGGCTGACAGGCAACAAAAAACCCTCGCGGCCAGAATGGCACGATGTGCAGTCAAAGAGCGAACCGGTGTGCCACCACTCTGCCAAGCACCACCCCTGGTGCCTCTAACAACAGTGGAGGTTTCCGATGCCCCATTTTTTCATGTTCCGGGGTGGCAAATCAATCGCCATGATGGTTAGACCAGCAGGTCGCCAAGTGCATCAGGGCTTCGCCATAGCCCGGGCAACGACCAGCACGGTGACCTCGGCAGCACCGTGCAGTTTGAGGGTGCGTGCACACTCGTCAAGCGAAGCGCCGGTAGTCATCACGTCATCAACGAGAATGACCCGTTTCCCGGTGAAATCAGCCGAACAGCAATAAGCGCCACGGATGTTCTTTATCCTTTCGCGCCAGGGCAGGATGGCCTGGGCTGGTGTGTTGCGCGTGCGGCTGCAGTGGGCGGTGTCGATCGGCAACTGCAAAACGCTACTGACCGGGCGCGCAAGTTCAAGCGCCTGATTGAAGCCTCTTTCGCGCAAACGTTCGGTGTGGAGCGGCAGGGGGATGATGAGGTCGGCAACAAGGTTCGTGCTTAGTGAGGCCAGTTGCCGGCCGAAGTAGGCGCCGAGTGCCAGACGATGAGCGTATTTGAAAGATTGAACCAGTTTGTCAAGCGGGAAGTCATAGCGGTATGCGGCAAGCGTGGCTTCGTAGTGTGGCGGTTTGGCCAGGCAACGACCGCAGATTTCGCCGTTCGGTGTTGGCAGGGCGCATCGAGGGCAGCAAGGTTTTTGAAGTTGTGGCAGATCGGCTGCACAGGCTGCGCACACGATGTTATCTTCACTGGCGGCAGCGCAAAGCAGGCAATCCTGCGTTAGCAGCTTGCCGATGTTGATCGCTATTTCGCGTATCGGGCCGGTCTTCAAGCCCTTGTTTTGGGTTAAAATCGACATTCCAGAACCGTCCCTGAGCGGTTCACTGATTGTGCCTGCATGTTCCCTGCGTGTCTTCTTTTTTTTCTGTTAGGTTTCGCTCATGAATACAATTGCTCCAGTCCTTGCGCTGACTCCCGATTCTTCTGCGCCAGTCCGCTCTGCGAAATGGACGGTTTCCCAGGTCGAGGCGCTTTACCAGATGCCCTTGATGGATCTGCTTTTCCGTGCCCAGCAGGTGCACCGCGAAAACTTTAATGCGAACGAAGTGCAACGTTCGACGCTGATTTCGATCAAGACGGGCGGCTGTTCGGAGGATTGCAGCTATTGCTCGCAGTCGGCGCGCTACAAGACCGAAACCGAGCGCGAAGCGCTGATGCAGGTTGAGGACGTGCTGGCGGCGGCCCGCGATGCCAAGGCCAAGGGCGCTTCACGCTTCTGCATGGGAGCCGCTTGGCGCGGACCCAAGGAAAAGGAACTTGAGGTGGTCACGCAGATGATCCGCGAGGTCAAGGCGCTTGGTCTGGAAACCTGCGTTACCCTGGGCATGCTCAAGGACGGGCAGGCCAGTCAGCTCAAGGAAGCCGGACTGGACTATTACAACCACAATCTGGATACCGACTCCGAGTTCTACGACCAGGTGATTACCACGCATAAGCACGCGGATCGCGTCGATACGATTTCGCAAGTGCGCCAGGCCGGGATCAAGGTTTGCTCAGGGGGCATTCTGGGCCTGGGCGAGACACGCCGGAACCGGGCGGCAATGGTGGCCCAACTGGCCAACCTGAATCCACCCCCGGAATCCGTGCCGATCAACAATCTGGTTGCAATTCCCGGTACGCCGCTGGCAACAAGCGAGCAGATCGACAATTTCGAGTTTGTCAGGACCATTGCCGCAGCACGCATCACCATGCCAGGCAGTTTCGTCCGCCTCTCTGCCGGTCGCGAGGCGATGACGGAAGAAATGCAGGCGCTGTGTTTCTTTGCCGGTGCCAATTCGATCTTCTATTGCGACAAACTGCTGACCACAAGCAACCCGGGGATTGATCGCGACCAGTCCTTGTTCGACAAACTCGGTTTGCGTCCAATCTGATAGTCCATGAGCGCACCGGCGCCGTTCGTTGATTCGCGCCAGGTGCGGCGCAATTTTGCGCGTGCGGCGGCAAGCGGTTACGATGCAGTTGCGGTCTTGCAGCGTGAGGTTGGCAGCCGAATGCTTGAACGGCTCGACTATGTGAAGATCGAACCCGGGCGTGTGCTGGATCTGGGTTGTGGAACCGGTGCCAGCCTTGGCGCGCTGAGCGAGCGCTACGCAAAGTCGCAGGTGCTGGGCGCCGATGTCAGCGAAGCCATGCTGCAAGCCGGGCGTAAAGAACGTTCACGCCTGCGCTGGCTGCTTCCCTTTCTGCGCGCGAGCAGGAAGTCAAGCGCACTGGTCGCTGCCGATACGCTTGCCTTGCCCTTCACCTCGGGTTCGGTGGGACTGATCTGGTCTAACCTGATGCTGCACTGGCTGGACGATCCCGTTCCGGCTTTTCGTGAGATGCATCGCGTGCTTAACGTTGGCGGGCTGTTGATGTTTTCCACTTTTGGTCCGGATACGTTGAAGGAATTGCGTGCCAGTTTTTCCGACGGCTATGTGCATACCCAGCGCTTTGCCGACATGCACGACTTCGGCGACATGTTGCTTGCCTGCGGCTTCGCCGATCCGGTGATGGATGTGGACGTGCTGACCATGACCTATTCCAGTATCGACGACCTGTTCCGCGACTTGCGTCAAAGCGGCGCTGCTTGTGCCATGCAGGCACGTCGTCACGGGTTGATGGGGCGTTCGGCCTGGCATGCGGCGCGCGCCGAATACGAGAAACACCTTTCGCAAGGGCGCTTGCCGGCAACCTTCGAGGTTGTCTATGGTCATGCCTGGAAAGCACAGGCCCGAAAGACCGCAGACGGCGCCACAATTGTCCGCTTTGATCCCAAGCAACGGCTTCGCTAACGGGATGAATTTGCTATGATTAACCGTTCTCCCCGCTTCTTTTCTGATTTTCCAATTCCTTGCAGGAACATATCATGCTGAAAAAACTTGCCTCTTTCGCCGGAATCAAAGGCCCGGTAGTCACGATTATCATGGACGGCTACGGTATTCCAAAGTCCGAAGCGGGCAGCGCTATCGCTGCGGCGAGGAAGCCTACCCTCGACCGGCTGTTCGCCAGCTATCCGAATATCGCACTGCGTGCACACGGAACGGCGGTCGGCATGCCGTCTGACGATGATATGGGCAACTCCGAGGTTGGCCATAACGCCATTGGCGCCGGCCAGGTTTACAGCCAGGGCGCATCGCTGGTCGCCGACGCCATTGCGACCGGCGCCATCTGGCAGGGTGAGGCCTGGCAGCAGATCGTTGCAGGCGCCAAGGCCGGCGCCAACGGAAAACCGGGCGTCATTCATTTCATCGGCCTGTTCTCCGACGGCAACGTGCATAGCCACATTGATCACCTGAAAGCGATGGTGCTGCGCGCCAGGGAAGAGGGCGTCAAGACGGTTCGTATCCACGCGCTGCTCGACGGCCGCGATGTGCCGGAGACCAGTGCGCTGGACTACGTCGAGCCTTTCGAAGCTTTCCTCGCCGAGGTGAATGCGGGCGGCTTCGATGCACAGATTGCTTCGGGCGGTGGTCGCATGAACATCACCATGGATCGCTATGACGCCAACTGGAACATGGTCGATAAAGGCTGGCACACCCATGTATTGGGCGAAGGCGAGCAGTTCGCCAGCGCCTCGGTGGCGGTAAAGGAATTGCGTATCAAGTTCCCTGGAACCATCGACCAGGATCTTCCGCCTTTCGTGATCGCCAGGGACGGCAAGCCGGTCGGGACCGTCGAGGACGGTGATTCCGTGGTCTTCTACAACTTCCGCGGTGACCGTGCCATTGAAATCACGCGTGCATTCGAGGAAGAAAATTTCGGTAAATTCGATCGCGTGCGTGTGCCTAAGGTGACCTACGCCGGCATGCTGCAGTACGACGGCGACCTCAAGCTGCCCAAGCGTTTTCTGGTCAATCCACCGGCCATTCTTGACACTTCGGGCGAGTGGTTCTCCAAGGGCGGCATTACCCAGTTTGCCTGCTCAGAGACGCAAAAATTCGGGCACGTGACCTACTTCTGGAACGGCAACCGTTCCGGCAAGTTCGAGGGCGAAACCTATCAGGAAGTGCCGAGCGACGTGGTTCCGTTTGAACAGCGCCCGTGGATGAAGGCCGCTGAAATTGCCGATGCCATGATCGAGGCACTGAACAGCGGCAAGTACCGGACGCTGCGCTGCAATTTCGCCAATGGCGACATGGTCGGGCACACCGGGAATTTCCGTGCGGCGACAATGTCGGTCGAGGCCGTCGATCTGCAACTCGCGCGCATCCTTCCGGTGATTGACGCGATGGGCGGTGTCGCGCTGATTACCGCCGACCACGGCAACGCCGACGAGATGTACGAACTGGACAAAAAGACCAAACAGCCGTCGCAGAACAAGGATGGTTCGTTCAAGGCAAAAACCGCGCACACCCTGAATCCGGTTCCGCTGATCCTTTACGACAACGTTTCAGGTGGCAAACTCGGTCTCAAGCAGACCCCGACCGCCGGGCTGTCCAACCTTGCGGCGACCACGGCCAACCTTCTCGGCCTGGAGAAGCATGATAAATGGGACGAGAGCCTGCTGGAGATCAAGTAATCGCCAAAAGGAAAAAGAACGCAGAAAAGCTGGAGCGAGCGAGTGGCCTTATTCGATCCGGTTTTTCTCTGCGGCTGAAATAAAAGCAGCTTAAACCTGCTTTTCGTCGATTGCCAATCAACTGGCGATGTAATTTTCCAGTTGGCCGATGATGAACTTCTGCTGGCTGACCATTTCGTTGAGTATGTCACGAATAGAAATGATGCCCACGGCAAGACCTTTCTCGTCGAGAACCGGCAAGTGACGGAAGTTATTTTCTGACATGATCGCCATGCATTGTTCTATCGTGTGATCCATCGTCACCGAAACGACCTTGTCGGTCATGACTTCGCTGACTTTGGTATACACCGAGACCTTACCCTGCAAAATCACCTTGCGCGCATAGTCGCGCTCCGAGAACATGCCGGCTAGACGCTGTCCATCAAGGACAACCAGTGCCCCGACATCATATTCAGCCATGATTTTGAGTGCATGAAGCACAGATTGTTTGGGAGAGACGGTGTTGAGTTCCTTGCCCTCAACGAGCTGTTTTAATGTTTTCATGGGGCCTCCTTGTAAGGTGGGGATGACGAGGTTCAATCCTGTGGCGGATTTTTATTCTGGTTCTCATCAGCGCAGGCCGGCAGTGTACTCTGCAAGTGCCTTGATATGCTTGTCCGAGAGTTTTTCGGCAATGCTGCGCATCATTTTTTCCGGATCATTTGCGCGTTCTTCGCTGCGGAAATTTTTCAACTGGGCTTCAGTGTAGTCTGCGTATTGTCCGGCGAGGCTCGGGAACTGCGCCGGAACGCCGGCTCCCGCTGGTCCGTGACAACCGGCACAGGCAGGAATGCCACGCTCAAAGTCGCCCTTGCGCCAGAGGCTCTGGCCTGCCGCAACCAGCTTTTCGTCAGTCGCGGTCGACGGTTTCTGCTTCTGCTGCGAGAAGTAGAGCGCAAGGCCCTGCATGTCTTCGGTGCTCAATGCAGCTGTCATGCCGCCCATGATGGCGTTGTTGCGTAAAGCCGGTTTGCCGTCAACGGACTTGAAGTTCATCAATTGCTTGAACAGATACTCCGAACCCTGACCCGCAAGAATCGGGTTGGCCGACGTCGGGCTGTTGCCGTCCGCACCATGACAGGCTATGCATACGGTTTCAGCGGTCTTCTTGGCTTTTGCAAGATCTGGTTTGATTTTCATTTCTTCTGCCGCGTTTACGGAGAAGCCGACGGTCATGAGAACCGCGAGTGCTGTGGTGCGAATCATGTACAAACTCCTTTTGATGAATCCGAGTTCAGCGAAGCATATTTCCAAACCTGATATTCTATCGCAATTCAGGACTTGTTTACCTAGCCCCCAACCTCTTCGGTTTGCCAATGCCTCTTTTTCAGAAGGCGGTTTTTTTCACTACCGTCGCCAATTTAAGTGATTTGCCTCCCGACTCTCAGCGTGAGATCGCTTTTGCCGGTCGCTCGAACGCCGGAAAGTCATCGGCCATCAACACGCTGGCCAATCACACGCGCCTTGCCTTTGTTTCCAAGACACCGGGGCGGACGCAGCACCTCAATTATTTCACTCTCGACGAGGGGAGATACCTAGTTGATTTGCCTGGCTACGGGTTTGCCAAAGCACCGGAGGAAATCCGTTCCCAATGGGAAGGTTTGCTGGCGCCCTATCTGCGCTATCGCGAGCCACTGGTCGGTCTGGTACTGATCATGGATAGCCGGCATCTTTTAACCGAGCTTGATTTTCAGATGCTTGACTGGTTTGCGCAGACTGGCAAGCCGATGCATATCCTGCTCTCCAAGGCGGACAAGCTGAGCCGTCAGGAGCAGACGCAGGCTCTACGCGAGGTACAGACGGTACTGACTAAAATAGGCGATCACTGTACGCTGCAACTGTTCTCCAGCCTGAAAAAAAGGGGTGTTGCCGAGGCCGAGGCGGTTCTGGGTGGCTGGCTCGGCATGGAGTCAAAACAGGTCGCATTGCCACCAGTCGGCTTGCGTTCCGAGAAAGTCGCAAGGCCGAAGAACCGAAAGGCCATGGGCTGGAGTGCAAGAACGGCGCAAGGCGGGGTAAAAAGCGCAGAAAATAAAAAGCCCCCGGCAAAGGGATGACCGGGGGCGAAATGCCTCACCTAGATGTAAGGCACCCGCTCAGGGAGATGAAGCGGGAGACGGCGTGAGCCATCTGTTGATTAAGAGTTGAACGTGTATTGATTAGTTCCCGATTGCGGAATTTTTTTCAGTTCAGATACGAAAGTGACGTGAGCGCCATGAGTTTCAATGCCAGATTCCCTGCTGTGCGCATGCGCCGCATGCGCCGTGACGATTTTTCCCGCCGCCTGATGCGCGAGTCGGCGCTGAAGGCCGACGATTTCATCTACCCGGTATTTGTCCTTGAGGGCAGCAGGCGTGCCGAGGCGGTTGCCTCGATGCCCGGCGTCGAGCGGCAGAGCCTTGACCGTCTGCTAAGGACTGCCGAACGGGCGCTCGGGCTGGGCGTTCCTGCGCTGGCGCTGTTTCCGGTGATTGATACAGGCTTGAAAACGCCGGGTGCCGAAGAGGCCTGGAACCCGGATGGCCTCGTGCCACGCGTGGTGGCGGCACTGAAGCAAGAGTTTCCAGAACTGGGAATCATTACCGACGTGGCGCTCGACCCCTACACCAGCCACGGCCAGGACGGCCTGATCGATGCCGACGACCCGCAGGGCTACGTGCTCAACGACGAGACGCTCGACGTGCTGGCCAAACAGGCGCTCACCCACTCACTGGCCGGTGCCGATGTGGTCGCCCCCTCGGACATGATGGACGGTCGCGTGGCGCGTATCCGGGCCGAACTGGATGCTGCAAAGCAGATTCATACGCGTATTCTGGCCTATTCGGCCAAGTACGCCTCAAGCTTCTACGGGCCATTCCGTGATGCCGTCGGCTCGGCCACCAGCCTCGGCAAGGGCAACAAGACCACTTACCAGATGGACCCGGCGAACAGCGACGAAGCTTTGCGCGAAGTGGCACTCGACCTTGCGGAAGGCGCCGACATGGTGATGGTCAAGCCGGGCATGCCTTACCTTGACATCGTCCGCCGCGTCAAGGACGAGTTCAAGGTGCCGACCTATGTCTATCAGGTCAGCGGCGAGTACGCCATGCTCAAGGCGGCCGCACAGAACGGCTGGCTGGACGAAAAATCCTGCGTGCTGGAGAGTCTGCTCGCCTTCAAGCGGGCGGGAGCGGATGGCATCCTGACCTATTTCGCCCTGGACGCCGCAGCTTGGCTCAAGGGCTGACTCGAACCAATCACTCATGAGAGCGCGTAACGGCAGGGTGATCGTGTGCCGGTTACGCTGGATCGACGATTGTGTGGACTGGAATTTACAGCGATTACCCTGTCCCAGACCTTGTTCGGCGCTCTGAAGAGCACACAGTTCGTGTATAATCCCAGCCCTATGCCATTGATTCCAGATTTATTTATAGGCGCTGCCGATGCGTTTTGACGAACTCGGCCTCGCGCCTGAGCTGCTAAGAGCCATTTCCGAACAGGGTTACACGGATCCAACGCCGATTCAGGCGCAAGCTATTCCGATTGTTCTTGCCGGTAACGACCTGATGGGCGGTGCCCAGACGGGTACCGGCAAAACCGCTGCGTTCACCCTGCCGCTGCTTCAGCGCATCCTGCCTTTTGCCAGCCCGAGCCCGTCACCCGCTCGCCACCCGGTACGCGTTCTGATGCTGGCGCCGACCCGCGAACTGGCGATCCAGGTCTATGAGTCGGTCAAGACCTACAGCAAATACATTCCGATCAGGAGCCTATGCACTTACGGCGGCGTCGATATCAAGCCGCAGATCGCCGAGATCCGCCTCGGTGTCGAGGTGCTGGTGGCTACCCCAGGGCGCTTGCTCGACCTCGTTGAACAGAAATGTCTCAACTTCGGCAGTGTGCAGGCGCTCGTGCTCGACGAAGCCGACCGCATGCTGGACATGGGCTTTGTCCCGGATGTCACCCGCATCATCAACCTGCTGCCACAGCAGCGGCAGAGCCTGCTTTTCTCGGCAACTTTCTCGGAAGAGATCAAGAAGCTGGCCGACAAAATGCTCAAGTCGCCGGTGCTGATCGAAGTGGCCAAGCGCAACACAGTAGTCGACACCATCACGCACCGCGTGCACCCGGTGGCGGCTGACGCCAAGCGGGCGCTGCTGGTCAAATTGCTCAGGTCATCGGAATTCAATCAGGTTCTGGTGTTTACCCGCACCAAGATCGAAACCAACAAGCTCGCCCGGGAACTGCAGCGTGCCGGAATTGCCGCCGATTCGATTCATGGCGACAAGAGCCAGCAGGATCGACTGAAAGCCCTCGAAGCTTTCAAGGATGGCACGGTGCTGGTGCTGGTGGCCACCGACGTTGCGGCACGCGGCCTGGATATTGACGATCTGCCGCACGTCATCAACTTCGAGCTTCCGCATACACCGGAAGACTACATCCACCGCATTGGCCGTACCGGTCGTGCCGGCAAGCAGGGCACGGCGATTTCTCTGGTTTCGGCCCACGAAGTCCAGTATCTGGTCGACATTGAAAAACTGATCAAGATAAAGGTCGAGCAGGTCATCGTTCCAGGTTTCGATCCGGAATACGATTACGAATATCCGCCCACGGGCCGGAAAGCGCATCACCGTCGCCCGCCGGCACCGTCGGCGGTAGCCGCCCCGGTGGCCAGGCCACGCCGTGAGCATTCCTCGGGAAGCACTCCGGTCAGCAGCCGGCGCAGAACTCAGATCGCTGCCGACGGTTTCGATTTCAGCAAGCCGTATGAGAGCGCCGAACCGCAGCCGATGGCTGCACCTGCCGACGCCGAAACCGCGCAGATTGTTGCCCACATGGAGCATCCGCACAAGCCACGCCGGCTGGTCGCGGCGCTACTTGGCGGTCTGGGTCGGAAAAAGGTCTAGCTTCCCGCCATCGGCGATTAGTTTGCCGGCTTTTTTGCCGGCGCATCGACGAGTTTCAGGATAGCCAGCGAAACATTGTCGCCCTCACCCTGAGCTCGCGTACGCGCCCGACTAATCAGCATTTCCGAGGCTTCACGTGCAGAATAGGCGGCGATCACGCCGGCCAGTTCGGCATCACTGAAGTATCCCCAGAGACCGTCAGAGCACAAAAGAAAAGAATCGCCGGCCTGCAGGTCTTCTGCTTCACCAAAATCGATTCGGGGTACTTCGTTGCCGCCGAGTGAAGTGATCAGGATGTTGCGATTGGGATGAACCAGCGCCTGTTCCGGCGTGATTTTTCCCTTGGCCACCAGTTGTTCAACGTAAGAATGGTCGGTCGTGCGAAAAAAAGGCTGGTCACCACGGAACTGGTAGAGACGGCTGTCACCGCAGTGTGCCCAGCTCACCTTGCCCGGCTGCAGGATCAGGATCACGGCCGTACTGTGCGGATCCTTCTCGTTGATGAAACGCGATGCCTTGATCAGCATGTGCGCCTCTTGGAGACTCGATTCCAGCATGATCTGTGGCGACTCGCTACGCGCCGAGAACTGCTCAAGATTGTTGCAGGCCGTGTGAATCACCTGCTGCGCCGCCAGCACCCCGCCGGTATGTCCGCCCATGCCATCGGCAACGACGGCGAGCGCAACCCCACCACCCCTGGGATGGGGAAAAAGGGCAACACGATCCTGCTGTTCCTTGCGGTCACCCTGATGCTGGGCAACGCAGGCATCAATGATTAAAGGCATTACACTGAATCTCCATGGAGAATCGAGAATATCACGTTTGGCCCTCGCCACTACACTGTGTGTGACGTTTGCATTTAACCGTGCAGGTTAAAATCTGTTTCACCTTCTTCCTGAACTGCGAACCTGCCGTGCAGACGCCGGGTGGTTTTGCATCCTGTATGTAGATCGCGCCTTGAAATTGATCACGGCTCACCATGCACTGGGTCCGCCAACACATACCGGCTTTACAGCAAAGCAAAGCTTGCAAAAGTCTTCAGATATAATCAAGCACTCACCTTCATTACTCAACAGGAAACCATTCATGGGCAACCGCCTCTCTAAAATCGTCACCCGCACCGGCGATGCCGGCACCACAGGCCTTGGCGATGGGTCAAGGGTCGCCAAGGACTGCTTGCGCATCGAGGCCATGGGTGATGTTGATGAACTCAACTCAAGCCTGGGCGTCCTGCTCACCGAACAAGTTCCGGAAGCCATCCGCGACGCTCTGCTCGGTGTCCAGCACGATCTGTTCGACCTCGGCGGCGAACTCTGCATACCCGACTCGAAAATCATCGGCGAGGCACACATCGTTCGCCTTGAAGAACTGGTCAAACAATTCAACAAAAATCTCAGCCCGCTCAAGGAGTTCATCCTGCCTGGCGGGACCCCCGCGGCGGCCCTAGCACACCTCTCACGCACGATCTGTCGCCGTGCCGAACGTCGCGTAGTACACCTCTCGAACCATGAAAACGTTTCCGACTTTGCCCGCAAATACCTCAATCGCCTGTCCGATCTGCTGTTCGTACTCGGCCGCGCCCTGAACAAGGCCGGTGCTCGTGGTGATGTCCTGTGGGTACATGGCAAGAATCTCGGCAAGACGTCATAGGCGGCGAAGAGAAAAGCCGTACTCCTGACCGTCTGAATTGGGATGCGAGGCCTTGGATTGGTGGCTTTCGCAGCCTCAAATAATGCTATCAGACGATCTGGAGCGCGTACTTCTTTGCAGACAAAGAGTGGCGTAGGATTAAATGGGCAATCAGAATCGGTGATTTATTTGCGCTTGTGCGATGCATAATGTTGCAGGGATACTCTATAAGCTGTTCCAGTTCGGCCAACTGCAGACATTCCGTCCAAAACTGAAACCTGCTGATGCGGGTTGCTCTCTGTATTTGTCAGGTTGATCCTACTTTGCTTTCCGTCTTGACCAGCTAGCCAGCATTCCCTTGCCAGCCAAAGTTGAAAGCGATCGCTTGAGCTTGTGGGTCCATCGCCACTGACATGGCGAAGAGAGCAGTGAATTTGGTGACGAGATTCTTCAAAATCTTCATAAGAAAGCCCCTTCTTCGATCTATTTACGATTATTCAGCAGGAGAAACATTCAGCTTCCGCAACAATCCCTTAATCCAGAAATGCTCGAACGACGCATGCTCAGCACGAAACATGCCTAAAAAGAAATTCTTAAACAAACAAACGGTTAGAGACGAGTGGTGACAAAGGAGAATCGAAGTGTAAAAAATATCGACAATGTTACTGCACGACAAGGCTACCCCGGATTCCGACAGCTTGGGGTCTGTAAATTCATTGTCGGGCGGTCTTGCCATGGCAGACCGTCTACAGACGAGTGGCTCCACAGGCTATCGTCATGGGATGATAGGCACGTTGATGGCATCAACGTCCATGCGATTGTCTGCACAATGCCGCCTCCTCCAAGGCGGTGGAGACGAACAGCTGACCTTCCCCTTTCGCGCGGAATGTGTGACTGCAATGGGCTCGAACTCAGACAATAAACAAACAAAAAGCTCGTCATGAATCGCCGCTAAATGCGGCAATGCGAAATGACCTCTGCATATAAAATACGGAATACGGCTCTCCGTTACTTACTCAACCCGATTCCCGCCCGGTCATCATGCCAATTGCCGTTCCGCCAGTTCGCGGAAAAGCCCGGGCTGTTCCATTAGTTCGCTGTAGGTACCGGACTGAACAATCCGGCCACGGTCCATCACGAGTATTCGATCGGCATTGATGATCGTACTCAAACGGTGGGCGATAACGATGCGGGTCGCCTTCAAACGTTCCACCGAATGACTCACCAGGGCCTGGGTACGGTTGTCCAGCGCGCTGGTGGCTTCATCGAACAGCAACACGCGGGGGTGTCTGACAATGGCGCGGGCGATCATGATGCGCTGCTTCTGGCCGCCGGAGAAGGTTGAAGCGCCCTCGGCCAGCATGGTGTGCATGCCCATCGGCATGGCTTCAATATCGGCATCCAGCCCACACAGGCGCGCAGCCACCCAGGCGTCATCGACAGTCAGGTTGAGGGCTCCGACAATGTTGGTGTAGATGTCGCCAGGCATCAGTTGCCCGGATTGAAGCACTACCCCCATGTGCTTCCTTAACGATTGCAAATCCAGGTCTTCCAGATCCTTGCCATCGAAGTAGATCGAGCCGGACTCGGCGCGCTCAAAGCCCAGCAACAGGCGCATCAGCGTCGACTTCCCGGAACCCGAAGGTCCGACTACGGCCAGGAACTCGCCTTCCCTGGCGGAAAACGAGACGCCGTCGAGAATGGGTGGGCCGTCCTGCCGGTAGCGAAAGACCAGATTGGATGCTGAAATGTTTCCTCTCAGTTCATGCACCCGCGTTCTGACCGGATCGGCTTCCGGCTGGGCTTCCAGGATAGGCCGGGCGCGTTCCAGTTGGGGCAGGAGGTGCAGAAGCGAAAGCAATGTGTTGCTGAAGCCGATGAATTGCAGAAAGAAATTGGCAAACGTTCCCGTGAAGGCAACAAAGGTACCGGTACTGAGCAGGTTGCCGGCGCCGGCTGAATTTCCTCCCGCGAGCGGTTGCGCTACCAGGTAAAAAATTACGGCACTGGCGATGACCGAAAATGTCGAGACGAAAACGTCTGCGGCATTGCGCAAAATCTGGGCGTCGATGTGCAAGGATTTTTCTTGGGCAAAGGTCTCCGCCCAGCGGGCGAATGCCCGTCCTTCAGCCGCAGCGACGCGCAGCTTGGCGATGCCATTGAGATAGTCGAGTACGCGGCTGCTGAGTTTGCCCTGCAGTGCGACGTTCTGACGCTCCTTGCGCAGAATGAGGTAAGCCAGAATTCCATTGCCGGCGATCGCGACGACCACCAGGCCAAGCGCGACTAGCGCGAGCATTGGCGAGAGATAGAAGAGCAGGGCGAGATTCAGGAATGAGAACAGGCCACCGAGAAGACCACTGATCGTTGTTCCCGAGAGGTGCTGGTAGATGAGGTTAACGGCGTTGATGCGCTGCTCGAGATCGCCTGCGGAGTAATTCCGGAAAAAGCGGACTGGAAGTTTCAATACCCGGTCCCAGATCGCTGCCTGGAGCGCCGACTCGGTACTGGTTTCCAGGCGCAGCAGGACTTCGGAGCGAAACAATGAGAAGAGCAAAGCGGCAAACGCCGCTCCAAGGAGGGCAATCACCATTTGCAGGAGCTGGTTCCGGTTCGCCTCCGGTATCACATGGTCGAACAGATAGCCCATGGCCAGCGGGGCCAGGGTGCCGAGGATGCCCAGAAGCATGGCCATGGACAGGACCATTCCCGCTTCCCGGCGGCGACCGCTGAGGCCAAGGCGAACCAGGTCAATAATGGCGATGGGCCTGGCCGGCAGACTGCGGAAGAAACCGTAGGCAAAATGGGCAAGCGTTGCGGCCAGCACCGAATCCACTTTCTGCTGCTCCCCGGTGTGCGGGGAGACCGCGCTATAGCCGCCTGCCCGGTCCGGCAACAGGGCGACGGGTTCTCCGCTTTCCATGGTAAAGCCGACCATCGGGCCGGCATCCTCCGCCCACCAGCACCCACGCAAGGCCACCCGGCGTTTCTGCACGCGCGCCATATCCGCGAGGACCGCCAGGCGCTCGTCAGCGGGCAGGTGCAAGGCGTTCGACGGCAGGTCAGGGAAGCTGATGTCCAGTGCGGCGCCGACGATCCGGCAGGCGGACAGCACGGGATCAATGCCACCCTGCCAGGTGGCTTCGGGCAATCCGGGATCGAGGAGGCCAGCAAGCCGACGCAACCCGCCCTCCATCTGCCGTCCCATCTCTTCGCGCCTGGCTTGCAGGCGTTGTGCATCGGCCACGTCGTCGGCGCCGAGTTTCACGATAAACGCCTGCATCAATACCGTCTGCATATTTACCAGCGACGACAGCAGGCGCCGGTCGATGATGATCTGTCTGAAATCGAGCACCTGCAGCCGCGCTTCACCGCAGCCGGCAATCCAGGCGTCGGCATGCAGGCAAACCACCGATCCTGCCTGGAAAAGCAGCTCCTCGTTGCCCATCAGGGTGACTTGGCCTTCAATGATTTCCACCCAGCGCATTGCGGACGCTACCGCGCACACCTCGGCATTGCCGAACGGGAAGGGCTCTGTCGGCTCGGGTTCCCTGTACTGCGAAGGCACCAGACCGGATCGTCCGGCGCGCACCAAGCCACCGATCCATTCGGCGACACTCACTTCCAGTTCATCTCCAGGTGGCAGCGGGGCACCGGACATCAGCGAGTCAAGCGGCAGCAAGCGGGTTCCCGGCAGCGCTACAAAGCGCACCTGGTAAGCCGCAAGTTGTTCCGGCAGTTCGCTCCAGACCAGGAAGTTGCCCGCAGTAATCCGGTATACCGCCCGCAAAGCCTGGGCGGTTTCCGTCTGCTTGATCTCGGTCAGGAACAGATCAACCGCCCCCTCGATAACCAGGGCGGCACGAGGCGAGCCTTCACGAAAAAAATCCACTGCCGGCACGGCGATCGATTCCTGTGCCGCCAGCCACGATGTCCAGTTGCTGTCCCGAGTCATTCGGCCACCGCCAGACGCCGGTAATTACCCTCCGGTATGGCGAGCAGTTCGTCATGCGTTCCGGCCTCGACGATCCTACCTTCCTGCAGAACGTAGATTCGGTCGCAGTCGCGTACGGTACTCAGACGGTGGGCGACAATAACACAGGTGCATCCGCGTCGCCGCAGATTCAGATCGATCTCCATCTCGACCACGGGGTCGAGCGCGCTGGTCGCCTCGTCAAGCACCAGCATGCGCGGGTCATTGACCAGCGCGCGTGCAAGTTCGAGTCGTTGGCACTGTCCACCACTGAAATTTCGCCCCCCCTGGTCGACCTGCCCATCGTAACCTCCGGGCCGGTTCACTATGGCTTCATGCATGCAGGCGTCGGTAGCCGCCCGTACCAAGGCCGAATCGGAGACCGTTCCATCCCAGAGGGTGAGATTGTCGCGAATGCTCCCCTCGAACAACACGATCTCCTGGTCAACAACCGCCAGGGACAGAGCCAGCAGATCGCGGTCCCAGGACTGCCGGGGCTTACCATCGAGCAGCACCTCGCCGGACCAGGGTTGATAAATGCCCATCAACAGTCGCGATACGGTCGACTTCCCGCACCCCGAGGGGCCGACCAGGGCAATGCGTTGTCCCGGCTCTACGGTGAGGGAAAAGCTGCTGATCAGCGGTGCTGCGGCCCGGTTGTAACCGAAGGTCACGCCGCGCAGCTCGATGCGGCCCTGGAGCCTGGCGTTGCCTTGTGGCAGAGCCGAGGGCGCTGACAAGCCGCTAGCGGTTTCCGGGGTGACGCGCTGGACATCGTCAAGGCGGTCCATGTCGCCCTGAAGCTGCTGGATCTGTGCGCCCAGGTTGACCAGCGACTGTACCGGTCCGGAAAAACTCTGGGCCAGGCTCTGAAAGGCCACCAGCATGCCAACGCTCATCGCCCCGTCCATCACCCGCAAGCCACCGAGACCGACGATCAGCGAAGCCTCGACTGCCGCCAGGGTCATCGGCAGCGTATTCAGCAGCAAGGATGAGCGTGCCTGTTCCTGGGTCGACATCAGCCAGCGTGCCTGGTAACCCGCCCACTTCTCGAAAAAATCGGATTCCGCACCGGAGGCCTTGATGGTTTCCATCAACATCAGGCCGTTCATCGAGGTCCCGACAACCTTCCCGCCATCGATCGCCAGCCGTTGATTCGCGGCCTTGCGCCGACCGGCCACCGATTGCAGCAGCCCGATATTGGCCACGGCAAAGAATAAACTGACCAGCGACAGCACGATGTCATAGCTGAACATGACCGCCAGAAAGAACAGGGCAGTGAACAGATTGAGGCCAGCGGCCGGAAGCCCGCTTGAGACCATCTGGGCGACGCGATCGCTGATGGTCAGGCGCGATCCGATCTCACCGGCATAGCGCTGGGTATAAAACTCGATGGGCAGGTGCAACATATGCCAGAACAGCTTGCTCGCGGTCGCTACGGCGATTGATGACTCCATGCGCAGCAGAAAATGCTTCTCGATGGCCAGCAGTCCGCCGCGCAGCAGGGCAGTGACAAGCATGCCCACAACGACAGGCAACAGCCACGAGTGCTGTCCGCCGATCATGAAATCATCAACGAAGATTCTGGAGAAGGCCGGGATGGCCAGTCCGGGAATGACCAGGGTCAGGCCGACCAGGGAGACGAAAGAAAATGCCGACTTGTAGCCGGAGACCCTGGCCAGCAAGGCCTTGACGACACTGGGCGGTTCGCCCTGTGGACGGAACTCCGGGGTCGTCTCGAAGGTCAGGGCAACGCCGGTGAACGACTGGTCGAACTCCTCCCAGGAGGCAATCCGGCATCCGCCGGCAGGGTCATTGAGAGACACCCCCTCAGCAGAGAACCCCTCGACGACCAGGAAGTGATTGAAGTTCCAGAATACGATCATCGGCAAGGGCAAATCCGACAGAGCGGCCAGCTCCTTGCGGAAGCCGCGGGCGTTCAAGCCGTAGGCCCTGGCCGCCTTGATGATGTTGCTGGCCTTGCTGCCATCGCGCGAAACACCGCACTCGAGACGCAGCTCATTGAGGGGTACCCAGCACCCGTAATAGGCCAGAATGCTGGCCAGAGCCGCCGCGCCGCATTCCACGGCCTCCATTTGCAGTATAACCGGCGTCTTGACCTGACGCAGACGAAAACCCTCCGGTGCCGAGGTGACGGCCTGATCCATCTACAGCCCCCCCAGGGCATTGCGCAACGCCGGAATGAGCAAGGAAATAGGTGGTTGCCGTCGGACAACGATCTCGGCCTGCGCTGGAGTACCGGCAGAAATCTTCACCGGGGGCCCCTGTTGCGAAGACCACTGGTAGCCGCTGAGGGTAGCGGCGCGAATCAGTTTCGCGCGAAGTTCGATGGGCGACAAACTGCCTGAAAGTTCACGGACCAGTTCTTCGTTCTGCAATGTACTGCGCATGCTTTGCTGCGTGGCTGGATAGTCTGAGACATAAATCACCTCGCCGATCAGATAACCGTATTCCTCACGTCGCACATTGGCCGGCACTACATGCACCGCCATTCCCTTGCTGACCTTCTTGCCATCGCTGGCGGCAAGATAGATCGCCACCTCCAGCCCGTCGGCGACTTCGCCCTCCGGCTCGACCGTTACCAGGGGCGTGCCAGGTGAAACCAGCGCGCCTGGCGCCACGCGTACCTCGACAACCCGCCCGGCATACGGGCTTTCGACGAGGGTCGTCAGGCGTTCGGTCTGCGCCAGACCTTCGACCGCACGTTGCGCCTCGGCGACCTGCGACTTGATCTGGCTTAATTCGGCCTCGGCCTGTTTTCTAGTATCCAGTTGCTTGAGCGCCAGTTGCCTTGTCTGAACGCGAATGTTCTCGGACTCAAGTCGGGCGCTGGTAAGCTCCATCTGGGTGGCGAGCAATGTCTGGCGCGTAATCAGTCCCTGTTCGAGCAGGATGGTCTGCGCGGCGACTCGTTCGCCCAGAAGGCGGCTACGCTCCTCGGCGGCTTTTTGCTGCTGGTTAAACATCGTCTGCTGTTGCTTGATCGATGCCTCGCTGATGTTTTCGCCTTGCTCGAGCAGCGCGTTGATCCGCGCTTCTTGGCGCCGTAGTTCGGCCAGTCGATCTGCCGCCTGGCGTTGCCTTTCAGTCAGCTCCGGCTGGGATATGCGCGCGATGGTCTGGCCGCGATTCACATGGCCGCCGATGCTGACCAGCAGATCCATGACTCGCCCCTGGGCCGCCGAACTGACCTCGGCCAGGCCGCCCCGCTGAAGCAGAATGGCGCGGCCCGAGACCACCGTCGGCACCGAGCCGAGGAAGCCCCACACCAGGGCACCGAATACGAGTCCGGCGAGCGGTGCCCACAGCAACCATCCGCGCGGAGTGATGACATGCACCAGTCGATCCAGTTGTTCCGGCGAGGACAGCCGATCAAGCGAAACCTGACGGAAGATGTTTTTTCGTTCTGACATGAGTATCCGTCCTCAGGGCAAGGCAAAGCGCATGAAGCTGGCGAGATTGACTTCGAACTGATCGCCCGCGGTTCCCACCAGGGCATCGACTTCATGCCCGAGCCTGACCACGCTGATGGCATAAGTGCTACGGCGTTGCACTTCGTCGAGCAGGGCACGGAAATAGCGATCTTCAACGTTGATGACGTCGATCAGCGTGGCCACGCCAAGACGGCGCCTGGTGCGTTCATGCTCAAGCGTTTTGGCATAGCGCTCGACGATCTGCGCGGAACCGCGCAAAGCATCGGCCGAGCGGCGGACCAGCGCCGACGAGGCTTCCACGGCCGCACCGATGTCGGCGCGCAGAGGCTCACGACGAATCTCGGCTTCGCTGAGCAGGGCGGAGGCCTGCCGCATCTGTCCGGTGGCGGTATTGTTGCCGACCGGAAGCTGAAAATTGAGAATGGCCGCGACCGATGGCCCTGCAGCATTGCCGCCTACGGGGTTCACCACACCGGAGATGCCGGCGCCTTCCTGCAGGCTGTTGGAACTGACGAGCAGGGTCAAATCAATCTGCGGCCGGGTCAGATCCCTGCTGCCGGCCAGACGTTCGCCCAGCGCCAGGACGCGTCGCTCGATCGCCTGCCAGTCACCGCGCCGGAGCAGCGCCCGCTCCAGCAAAAGGTTCACTGCGGGCAGGTTGGTGACTGCCTCAGGCGCCGGTGGCGGGGTAAGCGGCTGGCCGATTTCCCTTTGCAGTTGCGAGGTCAGCCCCATCCTTCTGCCAAGTGCTTGCTGGGCTTCCAGCAAGGCTTGCTCGGCAATGATGCGGCTATTGATCCGTTCGAAGTGGTTGGCCTGGGCCAGGTCGATGTCGGCCGCCGGAACCTCATCCGCAGCGACCAGTTTGCGCAGTTCCTGGAGCAGACCCAGCGTCCGCTCTTCACCGCTGCGCGTGATTTCCAGTTGTCGCCATCGGCTGCTGTATTCCCAATAGGCAATCGCCGCATCGCGCAGGGCCAGAGAGACGGCATAGCGCCTTTCTGCGCTCGCCGCCGCCAAATCCTGCTCGCCGGCCTTCAGCGTCGAGTTTGCCGAATTGCCTTCGCCGGCACCCCTGGCCAAGGGAACACGCAGTCCGAAAGCAATCGACCGGGTGGTCTGGGAGGGAAGCCCCAAAACCCTCGATGTGCTGTTCTGCAGGTAGGTGGACGCAGCGCTACCGAGGAGCGTCGGCCCCGAGCGCAGGCGCTTCTCCACGCTCGCATCAAGACCGGATCCACTGCCGCTCAGGTCGGTAAGAACCGGCGTGACAAATTGCTCTGCCTGGGTCAGGGGGCGCCGGTCCTCATTCCGACGAGCTTCGACTGTCAGCAAGGGATCGAAGGTCCCCAGTGCCTGCTGCACAAGAGCATCTGCAATCTGCACCTGGGCTTCGCTGATCTGCACGTCGCGATTGCCATGCAGGGTCACAAGAATGGCATCGTTAAGCGACAGGCCGCTGACCGTCTGGGCAAGCGCCGGAGTCGTGCAGCCAATCCACATTACCGCCGCCAATGCAGCAAGCACGCTGTGCGGATGACGTCGGCAGTTGCCGATGGACGTTGCGTAGTCAATCATGCCAGGGGTCACGCGCTTCAGGCTCAATCCTGTTCCAGGTTAACCGATGAGCTTCTTGAGCATGCGATCGAATCGACTTCCTGCCAGATGCAAGGTATCCAGCACGTGACCGTCAAGTTCGCCAAGCTGCATCTCATCGACGTCGCCTGCTGACTCGCCATAACCGAAACGGGCGAGAACATTGCGCATGCGATCGGCCAGAAAGATCGCAATCGACTTGTAGAAGCGGGCCGCAAAAGCGGCATCGGCGGCCATTCTCTGGCTGATCAGACGATGTTCTACCGCAAGTACCAGTACCTCGCTGATGGTCTGCACGGAAGCCGACGTGGGACTGTCGTCAACGAAGGACATTTCTCCCAGGATATCGCCCACCCCCACTCTGGCAATTTCCTGGCCTTGAGCGGCAAGGACCTTGAGCTCGCCATCGAGAACAATGAATAACTGTTCAAGGTGTTCGCCCTGCCGAACCAGCAGTTCGCCGGATTTGACATGCAGCCGTTTGCCGACTACCGCCAGCCAGTCAGTATCCTGGTCTGTCAGTTGCCCGAGAATGTACAAGACCTTGCGCATATACCCCTCCCGATGACGCTTCCGGTGGTTATCGAGTGACTGCGCAAATGCGCGAACTCTTATGTCTCGTGTGAAGCGAACATGTCACTGTAAATAATAACAGCAAGCAGATTCTCTCCGCCAGATTAGTTGGTCAGGGAACAGCAACCGATCCGAACCGGTGCGCCAGAAAAATGTGAAATGCATTCAGCGGTTCTCCGAAGCAGCTTTTCGGGCGGTGCAAGCTCAACTCCCCATTGCTCGTGAAGAATTGTCTGGTGGCCAGTGATCGCAGAACTCTCTTGATGATCGTTGGCAAACCTGGGGAGAACCATTTCGCCATCCTCTGTAATCTGCTTTTCTCTTTGGTCAAGGTGCTGTAAGGTATCAAGAGTCTGTTTCTCCAGGCCCATGATGGATACACTTCCGGAATTCCCTGATCTCACCGCCTCCGAGCTTGCTGCCCTTCTGGAGCGAGCCGTGCTGCGCTCGTATCCGAAAAATTCAGTCATCATCAACGAGGGAGACCAAGGCGACAGTGTTTATTTCGTCATCCAGGGCAAGGTCAAGGTCTTCCTATCGAACGACCAGGGGCGCGAGGTTGTCATCGGTCAGCTCGGGCCGGGTGACTATTTCGGAGAAATGCTGCTCGAACCCGGCTCACGTTCCGCGTCGGTGATGACGCTAGAGGCCTCGCGCTTTGCCCTCGTGCGGATCGAAGAGTTTCGCGAGTTCCTGAAAAGTCACCCGGATTTCGTCCTCGCCCTGATGGGAAAACTGATACGTCGAAGCCGCACCCTGGCGCGCAATGTCAAGAGTCTGGCCCTGCTCGACGTCTATGGACGCCTGGCCCAGCTTCTGCACGAACTGGCTCGTCAGCAGGGAGAGACCTGGTTGATCGACGAACCCCTGACACAGCAGGAAATGGCCAGCCGCATCGGTTCGTCGCGGGAAATGATCAGCCGTATCTTCAAGGACCTGGTGGCCGGCGGTTACCTGACCGTGTCGCGCCAGCGCATCGAGATCAGGCGTCGCTTGCCAACTGCATGGTGAGCGCGCCAGCAGCAAAATTGATGAGGAATTGCTGATTGGGAATTGTTAAAGACTGGCGACAATTCCTGTTTGTACTTGTGAATATGTCACACTGTTCGTTGTTAATTAGGTCGCTTTACCGACTTATCGGGTCGGGTTATTCTTTGATACAAGAAGTCATAACGAGTGTTGGTCTGACAATGCGTATACAAATAAACAATTTATTGCGATTCTAAGCCTCGGGCTTTGGATTTCGGATTTTCAGAGAATGTAATTGTCATTTTTACACGCAGCCATAAATAGTAGCTTAAATGGATGCCCAACCTTAAGCCCAGGGGCGTCCTGCATGTTTCGGGCTTTGTTGTCTAATTTGGAGGTAGTGATCATGTCAGATGCTTACAAGAAGCCAGAGGGCGATAACGTTGTTGTCGTTACGAACACCGATATGGAATTGAACGAAGAGGATCTCGCCAAGGTCGCCGGGGGAATGATGATGTCGGGCGGCGGCACCAGCGCAAAATCCAAGACCATTAATGGACTGGATACGACCAGGCCTACCTATGACACGGATGTAGGGTTCTGAATCAAGCAGGTCAATCCTGCTTAAATTGAACACAGTGCGAAACAAGTACTGTATGTTTTTGAGGGCGGGCGGAGCATAATCCTTTTCCCGCCCTCTTATTTAGGGTGCTGCTGCGAAATGATTCTGATCATAGCCAAGCATAATGAACCCACTGCGATTTTGATTAACGAATTGCTTCAGCAGCAGAAACAAAATTCGGTACTTGTTGATCTTGAATGTTTCCCCGCTCACGATACGCTTGCATTTCGCCATTCTGCCAAGCATGGCTCAAGTGTTGTTTATAACCAGGCGAAAGGCTGTGCAATTCCTCTGGAAAAAATCAGTTCCATTTTCTGGTGGAGGCCAGAGTTACCAAAAGCCAGCCCGGATCTGACGGATGTTGCACTGGTAACGCATATCGAGGAAGCATCGGCGGAAGTCGTCTACGGTATTTTTGATGATCTCGACTGTCTGCATTTCCCATGTTCGCGTCATACGATGCGGCGTGCGAAGTTGAAACTACCCCAATTGACGCTGGCAGCCAAACTGGGATTTCATATCCCTGAAACGTTGGTTACGAACGACCCTGAAGCATTTCTGGATTTTTTCAACGCCGCACAAACCCGCGTCATTACCAAACCTGCCGTCGCACTACCCAATCCGATTTTTCGTGAGGTTGTATTTGGTTATGCGAATCTGGTACAGCCTCGAGATCTATTGTATTTTCAGGATGTCCGCTTGTGCCCTTTCATCGCACAACACTACGTTGAGAAGAAAGTTGAGATCAGGGTAACTGTAGTCGGGCCAGATGTTTTTGCAGCAGAGATTCATTCACAGTCAACCAACAGAACGAAAACTGACTGGCGACATTACGACGACGGCAATACGCCACACTTCGTTCACCAATTACCTGAAGAGATTGAACAGTTGTGCAGGAAGCTTGTCGTTGCGATGGGACTGCTTTATGGGGCTATCGACCTCATATTGACTCCCGCTGGAGATTATTTTTTCCTTGAGATCAATCCTGCGGGCCAGTTTGGCTGGATTGAAGGCATGACCGGCTTACCGATCAGCCAGCGGATCGTTAGAATGCTCGTCGATCATGTGTAGGCGCTATTATGGAGTAGAACCAAACGCATCAGAAAATCAGGCAAAGGATTGTCGATGAATGCATTAACTGATCAATCACAAATCCTCTTGTCTTTCATTGCGGACCTCAGCCGCCAGAACCTACTTCCTGAAGAGGCGCTAAACAACTTGAAGCACTTAAAGGGCGATTTCCCGGACTGTGCTTTGGATCTGGTGTGGGAACTCGATGATGCATCAGGCCTGTATTGCTACTGCCTGTTGGTTACCAGCGATAGTGGGACGCTGTCTCTTAGTGCCACGCAAAACGGCGTTCTGCCATGGTCATTAAGGGGCGGGGTTCGGCTTGACTCCAATATCCTTGTTAAGGTGAATGGAAATCCACTAACCGTTGTGCAAGCAATTACCTATGTGGATCTTGTCCTGAGTAAGGGTAATCTGTTCACGGACTTGGTCGATTACGGCTTGTTGGCAGCGCAGGCAAAGCATTTCGATGTGCCCGTTTCCAAGGAGCAATTGGACACCGCGACAAGCAACTATTTTGCATCAAGAGGTATTACAGGCGGGGTTGAGATCGCTGCTTGGTTAGGTCAAAGAGGTCTGACTATTGAGCGCTTCCGGACTTTCATCGAAGATGGCATGCGAAGCCGTGCTGTAGAACGTCATCTCGCTTCATCCATTGAGGTGGCGAGCATTGATTTCTCCCCGAATGCACTCGGATCCATCCCGGTTTCACGAATCAGCCTGCCAGCCCAGTTGACCGAGCTTGCCACGGAAATTTTGCGGAAGCACCCTGGAGATGACTTGCCTGCCCTTACTCGAAAAATTGCAGAGGCTTGCGATTTCAAAGCAATGCTCAAAATTGAGTTTGTGCGATTGTTTAACTTCGAGTTGGTCAGCCTTTTCCCCGATAGATCAGATTTTCCAGTAGGGAAAGTACTGGTCAGTGCTGACAATGGCACGGGTATCGAAATCATGCAGGTGCTAGGGTCCGCCGATATCCCTTCATCATCACAGAGGGAAATCAGGCGGGTGCAGAAAGCTGTGCAGGCGTGGTATGAAAATGAAAGAGCTAAAGCGAAAGTTGAATGGAATTGGGGAAAAGCGAATTTTGGGATGATTTCGCTGAAATAGTTGTTTATTATTGCCGGGATCGGGCTCGCGTTCCGTGTCGGTGATGACGCTGATGCCTCGCACTTTACCGACGTGCGGATCGAATAGTTTCACGAGTTCCTGAAAGGTCGCCCGAATTTCGTACTCCCCCTCATGGGCAAACCTATACGTCGAAGCCGCACACTTACACAGCAGGAAATGGCCTGCCGCATCGGTTCGTCGCGGGAAATGATCAGCCGCATCTTCAAGGACCTGGTGGCCGGCGGTTATCTGACCGTGACACGCCAGCGCATCGAGATCAGACGTCGTCTGCCGACCGCCTGGTGAATTGAACCAGCGTGTCATCTATTGAGACTGGTGCTCAGCGTATTCTCGCGGCCAATGCTGAAGACCAATCTGTGAGCGGACATGAATCCTGTCAACCGGGGTGAATAAGTCACATCCCGGCTGTGCCGCAGGTCAATGGCTACGCTCTGAATAATCATCTATAGTCTGTTCAAGCGTTGCGATTCCGTAGCGCGATGCCGCACACCAAGGAGATCATCATGACGAATACCAGCAAGCCATCGGCACAGGAAACGCCTGAAAAAACCCAGGAAATCGAGACAACGCCGGAGAGCGAACTTTCCGATGACGCGCTTGACCAGGTGTCTGGCGGACTTAAGCGATTGGCGAGGGGTCCGGGAACGCAGACAGAGGACGATGTTTACGTCGGCTGATGCCCATCTGCAAGCGCAGCCTGACAATCAAAGAGAGCTTCGCAATGAACTCGAAGCAGCCCATTGACCCGCACCAACAACAGCCGCAATATCTTGTTAGCACCCTTGAATTTTCTATCCATGGCTGGCGTGGGGTGCCCCAGCCCAACCCTAGAGGAGTCCAATCATGAGCCTGGAATCATTCAATGCCTTCATGGCTAAAATCAATGCCGATGAAATGCTGCGCAACGAACTGAAGCAAGCCAATCCTGACGGAATGACGATCGAAGCGCTAGCCGACGTAGCCGCCCAGCATGGCTTCAGCTTTGCCGCGCAGGACGTTAGCAACGAGTTGTCCGAAAAGGATCTGGACGTGGTCGCTGGTGGTTATTCCTTTGATCCCGGTTCCACCAGGCTTGGCACACAGAAACTGGGCGCAGCCGGCGGTTCAGCGTTTACCATTAAAGGCGATTTCCAAAATATGTCGTTTCAACCGGGAGGTGTACTGATATTCAAGCCCCAGTGACCGCTGAGGGCAGCGCACTGCCCAAGAAGCACTCGCTCCCGGCTCCCAGCTTTCCGGACCGCTCGACTCGCGACAGGGTCTTTGCAGCGCTTGAGGCTGCACGGCAGTGTGGACGAAGCTCGACCCTGGGCATACTCTTCACGGACGGCTACGCGCTGTCGACCGTAACGGTGAGCGAAGCTATCGGTGATGCACTGAACGCATTGATCGCCGCCAACATGGTCGCGGTCGATGGCCAACAGGTTTCGGCGACGGTCCGACTGCAATACTACGCTGGCTGTTACTTCACCAGCGATCGCCCCGAGTTGCATCGGGACCGCTTTGCCGACTTCGTTCTCGGAGTGGGGTTTGCCACTCGGAACTTCGCCGAAATGATGCCGCTACGACCGGGTAGTTCGGTACTCGACCTTGGCTGCGGCTGTGGCGTACTCGCGGTGCTCAGTGCGCCGCTGGCGTCTGCGGTGATGGCCGTCGACATCAATCCGCGCGCGCTCGCTTTCACCCGCTTCAACGCCGAGCTGAACGGCTTCCCGCATATCGAAACGGCCCTTGGTGATCTGTTCGCTCCCGTGCACGCTCGGCGCTTCGATGTCATTGTCTCCAATGCTCCGTATGTCATCTCGCCGGCGTCGACCTACCGCTATCGGGACGGTGGCGCCGGCATCTGCGAGCGTATTGCCCGCCAGGCACCCGCACTGCTCACTGCCGGCGGCTGCCTGATGCTCGCCGCAAGCTGGCCCGAGCATCGTGGACGATCCTGGCAGGGCGAACTCGCGCATTGGTTCGAGTCATCGGGTTGCGATGTATGGGTGCTGGCCACCGATCACCTGCTCCCCGATGACTACGCCCGCGTGTGGCTGGCGCAGGAATATGGCGACATCGTTCCGACCGAGGCGATCAATAGCTGGCTTGCCGCATATAACGCCGCCGACATCACCATGCTGCACTGCGGCTTCGTGCTGCTCAGCCACGCGCCAGGCCGCGAGCCGTGGATCGAGATACGCGAGTTGCCGCCCGGCGGCGGACGGCGCGGCGAGTCGCTTGATCGCATTCTCGCCGCACGCGACCTGGCTGCACGCAGCGACGACGCAGCGCTGATCGAACTGAGACTGGCCCCGCTTGCCGGGCTTGAAGCGATCGAACGCCGTCGCCCCGGAGCGAGCGGCTGGTGCGTCGAGCGTGTCGATCTGCGAGCGGCCGACGGCCTGCGGATCGCCATGCGGGTCGATCCGCTCGCCGCCGACTTGCTCGGCTGGATGGACGGGTCGCGCAGCGCAGCCGAAGCCGCTACGGCGTTCGCGCAGGCGCGTGGGCTTGCAGCCGAGACGATCATTGGTGCGCTGCCTGCTTTGCTGCGCAAACTGCTCGAAGCTGGGCTGATCGTTCCAGCTACAGATTCCTGATGACGAAGAGATAGCTGGCGCAGCCGCAGAGATTCACTTTCACAGCCCCTGAGAAATGCCACTTGGTCTACGGCTGCCATCGTGCTAGCATGTATCTACACGTATCGACAGGCGAGGTGGTCATGAAGCTGCAATTGGCAAAATGGGGCAACAGTCTGGCAGTTCGTCTGCCGGTGGAATGCACGCGCGCTGCCGGGTTGCGCGAGGGCGATACCGTCGAGGCGGAAGTGACGCCGCTCGGCGAGATCAAGTTGACACCGGCGCAGCCGTTCGACAAATCGGCGTTCATCAAGCATCTGCGCAAGCTGCGGGCAAGCATGCCGATGACGACGACGAGTGTTCAGATGATGCGTCAGGAGGATCGCTATTGATGATCTATCTGGACACCAGCGCAGCGGTTCCGATGTTTGTCCCCGAACCGGCGAGCCCGGCAATCGAAGCCTGGTTTGAGTCCTGCGCCGAACCCCTGGTATCGTCAGACTGGATGGTGACGGAATTTTCGAGCGCCTTGTCGATCAAGGTTCGGAAAGGCGAGATCAGTGCCAGGCAGGCACAGGCGGCATGGAAGGACTTCGACGCGTTCTGCAAGTCTGGATTGCGCTTGTTGCCGGTGAGTCGAAAAGCCTTTGCAGAGGCTGCCGGGATGGCGCGGAATGCGGCAAGCGGCTTGCGCTCCGGTGATGCCTTGCACCTGGCGATGGCGCTTGAAGCAGGCGCCAGCGGGATGGCGACGGTAGACGAAACGCTGGCGAAGAACGCGAAAGCGAAGGGGTTGGCGCTAAGCCGGATCGCTTGACTGTCTCTCGGTTCACGACCCGATCCGTTCTCATTTACCGCTTGCATTCACCCGTTCAACCCTTGCACAGGACGATGCGAGATCAGCGCTCGGACTGTTCTTGATGCCATTACCAGCAGTCTGGTGGACGACTTGGCCAAGTCCGACAGGCGGCTAGCGCCCAAAGCTGTAGTTCCAGAATATATCGAGCGCATTATCCGAACCGGCACGGCCGACGAGCGATACATGGCGGCTCAGGTTATGCGTCAGCTTGACGATGCTCTCCATAGTGTCCAGCGACTGCTCGTAACTGAGCAGGGTGTTTGCCGAGAGGCGCTTGCCGACGCTGACGATCTGCCCGTTTACCGTTTGGCTGTTGCCAAAACCCGAGGAGCCGGCGACGCGGCTGGTTGGCAGACGATCAACGCCGCCCAACTGGCCGCTGCTCACGCCGAACTCGTCGATCCCCAGTCCCCGCTGCAGCTGGCGCAAAGCACCGCCGTCCTGCCCGCCAAGGATGGTCTGCGCTGCCGCGAGCAGCAAGGCGCTGTCCCTGCCGCCCTGCTGATCGGGCGAGCGACCGAGGACCAGCCAGGACAGTTTTTCGCTATCCGGCACATTGGGCGTCGACACCAGGCGGACCAGTGGCCGCTGCGCCGTGCCGCTGACCTCGACACCGGCTTCGACCGCCAGGTTTCTGCGTACGGCAAGAATATTGAGCCCGGGGTTATCGATTGCTCCCTGGAAGTTGATGATGCCGCGTTCGATGTCGAGTTTCTGCCCGTAGGCGTCAAAACGCCCATCCACCGTGCTGATGCTGCCGCTCGCCCGCGGCAGGCCGGCATCGTTGGAGCGGATGCGTACTTGTCCGTCCAGGCGGCTCTCGACGCCGGCGCCGCGGAAGTGGAAACAGCGCCCGAGATCGGCCTCGAGGTCGAGGTGCAGAATCCGGCGAACACGGCTTCGGTTACCCTCCGACTGCGCCTGCAGAATCACCACATCATCGGACAGTCGCGGACGGCCGGCATCGGTCAGCGACCAGAAACCGGCATCGACACGCAGTTTGCCCATGACATCGAGCACGCGTTCGCCGACGCGCAACTCGCCCTCGCCGGAGACGGCGACCCACTGATCCGGACGCTGCAGGACACCGACCCGATCCAGGCGCAGTTTCAGCCGCGCCGCGCTCCCCGGCGTCACGCCGGTCAGCGGCAGTTCGCCGCTCGCCTCGAAACTTCCGGGGGCTCCGGTCAGCCGCGCGGCGTCGATGTTCGGCTCGAGTTTCAACGCGCGCGGCAAGGGCTGAAAATCACTCTCGAAACTCAGCCGATGCAGGATCAGGCGCTCCGGGGTGATTTCGAGCAGAGCCTGTCCGCGCTCCAGCCGCATGCCCCGATCCAGCGTGCGCAGTGCCAGCTCTGCACCGCGCCACTCGCCGCTCAATTGGGGTCGTGCGGCGCTTCCCGCCAGACGCAGTTCGCCATCCACCTGGCCGGCCAACTTCCAGCCTTCGCCGAGCAGCGGGCCAAACCACGACAGATCGGGCAACCGCGCCTGCAGGCGACCCTGCCACGGCGCCTGCCGATCGATCAGGGACTGCATGGCGCCGCCCGCCCCGAGTGCGCTCTGTGCATTCCACTCCGCGCTGATGTCGCCCAGCCGGCTGCCGTGCACCTGTCCTTTCACCGCCAGGCGCCCTGCGTCCAGGCTCGCCTGCAGACGGGCCTCGCCAAGGCCGAGCGGCAGCTTGCCGAGTACCAGATCGCCGCCCTCGCGCCACAGCGCGGCGCGACCGGCAGGTCGCGCGGCGCTGATCAGCGCAAAATCCCACTCACCGCCGAGCACCAGCGCTTGCGGATTGGCCCGGTCAAAGGCATCAAGCTGCGCCTCTATCGTGGGGAACTCGGCCAGCACGTCCTGCGGGCGGAAATTCTGCCAGCGCCCGGCGCTCTGCCAGCGGCCCTGCTCATGGCCCAGTCGCTCGATGCGCAAGTTACCGATCAGCCCGTCGATCAAGGCCGGACCGAAAGCAAGTGCCGTACGGCTCACGCGCAGCGGCGCCGGTGCCGTGAGCCGGAGCAGGGGCGCCGCATTGGCCGCGTCGATCCTGGCTGCGTCGGCCCTGGCCTTTTCCAAGGTTTCCACGGGCCGTGTTCCCACCCGCAACTCGCTCAGCATACCGCCCCAGAACAGCATCGGCGAACTGCCGACAGAGGAGGTTGCCGCGCCTGACCGGCGGGCAGCCTCCTCGTGCAAGCCGCCGTCGAGAGCCACGCGTATTTCGCGTTTGTCCGGCATGCCGGCACGCAGCTCCAGACGATGCCGCTGGCGCAGCCCCTCGGCTCTTGCCTCCAGCGCCAGTGCCGGAATGCCGTAGGTCGGCAGCGCGCAGGCGGTGCAGCGCAGCAGGCCGCCCAGCACGCCTTGGGTACCGGCGCCGAGTTGCCCATTGAAGGACAGCCCCTGCACATCAAGTTGCCTGGCCAGACGCAGCCGTGTCGCCTGTAATTCCCCGGAAAACACCGGGCTGGTCAGACTGCCGCCGAGCACAAAATCAGCACGGGCATCGCCGGCAAGGTCAGGCCAGCCAAGCGCCTCAAGTCTCGGTGCCTGCACCGTCAGCCGTAGCGTATCGCCGGCCTTGCCGAAGGCCCCGAGGGCGCTCAGCCGATTTCCGGCGGCGTCGAGATTGATATCGACCTTGCGCAGACGGCTGCCGAGCAAATCGACATCGCCTTTCCCGGCCAGTAGTTGCGTGCCGATGCGGCTGTTGCGCAGCTCGAAGTGCAGGCCGAGTTCGAGCGCCGGACGCAACGCCCCTCTGGCTTCGAAGCCGGCGTTGAGCATGCTGCGGACGGCCGCATCGCGGTGCAGGAAGCGCGCCGGATCAAAATTCTGCACGCTGCCCTGCGCCGTGAATCGCCCCTCGCCGCTCAGCGCCAACAGTCCCTGCGCGGTTAGGCGGGCCTCGCCGCTGGCCACTTGCAGGCGGCTCACTTCGAGCACCTCCGGAGTCAGGCTGGCGCGTGCGTTCAAGGCGAATTGTGAATCATGTAAATCGAGATCGAGGTTCTGGCTGTCGCCGCCGAAACGGGCGCGCACGGGCCCGGCCAGCCGCGTCGGCAGCAGACGGTCATGCAGCGCGTGCGCGTCGACGTTCCGGGCGAGCAGATCAAGCTCGAGTCGTCCACCGGCAAAATGGCCCTGTCCCTTGAGGCGGCCACCGCCGCTCAGCTCCAGGTTGAGATCGTCGAAGGCCAGGCGATCGCCCTGCCACTTGATTTGCGCGTTCAGCGAGGCCAGCGGCAATAGATTGCGATCGAGCGCTCCGCTGCTGCGATTGAAAATACTCAGGTGACCGCTGGCAAGCACTTCGCCCTGCGCGCTCGTTTGCGATTCGATCCGGGCATCAACGTCAAGCCGCGCCTGCGGTGCGCCAGCGGAGAAAAGGGAGGGGTCGAGCTCGCTCATCCGAAGACGCAGGGAAGCCAGTGAATGCGCGGCAAAAGGGGTCAACAGCGCATGCAGTTCACCGGTCGCCAGAGCAGGGGTTGCCGAGTCTGCGGCTGCCTTGCCTGCTTGCGCTGGCTGCGCCAGCGTGGGTTCCATCGGGATGGTGTCGGCTGCTCCGCTGGCGAGCTGGCCATCGATCTGCACGTGCTCAAGCGAGCCGCTGCCAAGCAGGTTCAGCAGCACCGGCTGGCCGAGTGCCGCGCCGCTCAGCACGGCCTGCGCCGTCAGCGCAAACGGCGGCTCGCCAGCGAGCCTGGCGCTGGCGGTCAGCGCAAGTTTCCCAAGCTGCGCCTGCACGCGTTCAAGGCGATGCGTTCGCCCGTCGCTGGCGAACCCGGCGTCGATTCCTTCAGCCAGCAGCAACGGAATATTGCCGTATTGGGTGCGTTCGCCAAACGTTGCGCGGCCGAGCAGCACGTGCCCGATCCGCAGGGCCAGCGGCAATTGCAGGCTGAGCGGACGCGGCGTCGGCCCGGCGCTCGCGGTATGGAAAAAGTTCAGGCTGGCGGCTTCGATGCGTTCAAAAACCAATTGGCCACGCAGCAGTTCGCGCGGCGTCCAGCTCAATGTCAGTTGTTGTACCTCCACCTCCTGTGTGGCGTCGAGCCAGAGCACCGAGTCCGCGTGCCAGTCGCCGAGCAGACGCCCGCCCGGGGCTTCGATCTGCAGGCGACCGGCGCTGAACTGCACCAATTGTGCACACAGGAAACGCAGCCCGCCTTCGCTGCCTCCCAGCCAGCCGAGCACGGCCAGCAACACGCCGCCGACAGCCAGCAGCCAGCTCAGAGTGAGCCGAAACCTGGGAGATACGCTGGGCGTTGCGGCGGGCGCTGCAATGGGTTCTGGTCCAGGCTGCGCTGCGCTCTTGTGAGTCGTCATGGCGTCGTCTTGCATGTCCGGTTTTTCAGAAAGGCACAGCCAACGAGAAGCTCATGCGAAATGTATGGTCGAGCTGGCCCCACGCCACATCGATGGCCAGCGGGCCGACCGGGCTCTTGTAGCGCGCGCCGACACCGTAGCCTGGAGCCAGCTTGAAAACGTCCCGAGTGTCGGCGGCCTGGCCGGCATCGGCAAAGAGGGCCATTCCCCACCGGGCGTCGAACCAGTGCGTGTATTCGGCGCTCACGGTAATCAGATACTGGGCGCCCAGCGTTGCCGAACCCTCCTGAATGCCGAGGCTCTGGTAGGCATAGCCGCGCACCGAATTTGTTCCGCCGGCGCGGAACAGATAGTCCTGCGGGATGCCCTGCGAAGACTTCGCTGCGGTGGCGCCGAGTTCGCCGCGCAGCAGCAGGGCGTCCGACTTGCCGAGGGGGATCCCCTGGCTGTAGCGGAAATAGGTGCGGACAAAATTCTGGTCGGAGAGTAACGCTTTCGTCGCGCCAGCCAATTGTAAATGGGCGACGATACCCTCGCTGGCATCGAGCAGGTCGTCGGCGTGACGCCAGGTCCAGCCCACCGTCGCCGTCAGTGCCTGGTTCGTGCTTGTTGGCTGACCATTCGGTGTCTGTCGCTCATACTGCCAGTTGATCCCCAGGCGCTGCTCGATGCTGCCGCGTAACTGTACGCGTGAAGCGGCCAGGGCAACCCGCTGAATCTCCAGCCCCTGAATGTCCGAATGCTGAGCAACGGCGCCGACACTGTCGCGGTGGCGCTGGCCATCCGGCGGGAAAAAGATGTCGGCATAGACGCTCTGGCGCAACTGCTCGATGCGTGCGCCGGTATCGAGCTCCCACGCCCGGCCGAGGAAATCGGCATTGCGAAAATTGCCCTCGACACGCGCACCGGTATTGGAGCTGTAGCCGGCACCGAGCGCGATGTTGTAAGGCGCGCGCTCGTGCAAGCGGATGATCACCGGCACCTGTAGTGCTTCTTCCTGTGTTTTTTCGAGCACCCCCTCCGCCTCCAGCACCACCATCTCCTCTTCAACCCCCTGATTTTCTGTCGCTGCGCTGCGCTCCAGTTCGACGCCGGCCGATGAAAAGAAGGGGGTATTCTGCAGCGCCGCCTGCACGGCCAGCAGATCCTCGTGGCGGTAGGGCTTGCCTGGGCGAATGTGTTCGTTGAATCGTTCGACGAGCGTTGCCGGATAGGGTTGCTGGCCTATATTGCGAATCTCACCTTAGGGTTAGCGCGGGCCGGCTTCATAGTCCAGATGCAGGTCGACCCGCGCCGCATCGACATCCACTTCGGCCTGGCTCGACAGCAGGCGCGCGCCGGCATGATCGACCGCCATCAGTTCACGCAGCAGACCCTGCTTGGCGTTATCCCAGTCGGACTGCCGGAAGACCGCCGCCGTCGGCAGCGACCACTCGTCGATCAACTGCTGGCGGCGTTCGCCGGTCAGCGCGCCGCGTAGCTCGATATGCACGCGACCAATGTGCGCCTGCGGCCCCGGCTCGACGTGCAGGACCAGGCCATCGTCGCTGTCGAGCAGTTCGACTTGCGGGGAGAAATAGCCTTCGGTAGCGAGCAAATCGCCGGCCTCCCTGCGCAGTCGGCGCTCAAGTGAAGCGCGCGCCGTAGCGTCCTCCGGCTCACTTCCGGGCGAGGGCAGTGACAGATGGCGCAACAGCAGATCGCGCACCGGCTTTGGCGCCACCAACTGCGCTGCGGCAGCCGCCGGCAGGGCAAGGCTGAAGGTCGCTGCAATACATAAAGCGCAAAGCAGTCGGCACGTACGCATAACAAACAAAAAATACTCCGGGAATCTTGTAAAGGGGCGCTGCGCAAACGGCCGACGACAGCCCTGGCTGCCGCCTCACGGTGCGCCAGCGGGAGAATCAGGTGAAGCTGGAAGTTGCCGATGCACCCGACCAGACCACCGCCTGAGCCAATAACAAGCCTGCAATTATATCGGCACCCTGAAGCAGCCGATCAAGAAAAGGCCAAAACCCCTAGGCAATCGCATGAATGCATCGGTCATTTTTTACGAGGCTCCGCAGAGCCTTTCCTGTCCAGAAACCGTCGTCCCGGCAAAAGCCGGGACCCTGTTGGTGCTCCAAAAACCTGGATTCCGGGTCAGGCCCGGAATGACCGTAAAAATATGAGTTAGCGTAAGAAAAAATTTACCTTGTTTTAAAGCGTAAGTCTTATTGCCGCCTGCCGGAAAGTTCAGGTGCCATCGATCAGCTCCGAAAGTTCGGCGGCGAAGCGCTCCGGCTGCCACAGGTGCGGGCAGTGGTCGGCGCCACCGTAGAGGCTGAGCCGCGCCTGCGGCGTGTGTTGCGCGACGTAATTGGCGGTCGCCCGCGTGTAGAAATTGCTCTCGCTGCCGTAGGCGAGCAGGGTCGGCACCTCGATGGCCGGCAGCACGTCGCGGTAGTCGGCGGCGACCAGCGATTTCCAGATGGCGATGGCCGGCAGCGGGTCGATGCTACGTAGTGCTTCGCGTGTCACACGCCAACCGATGGTGTTGCGCAGGTAGGTGGCGCGCGCCTTGTCGTTGAGACCGAGGGCGATCAAGCGCAGCACGGCTTCGACGAAATTACCCTCGCTTTCAAATTCATCGATCAGGCGCTGCGCGTGCGCGCTGTCGAAGTCGCCGTAGATGCCGCCGCTCCAGATGTCGTCGGTGAGCAGCTTCGGCGACTGGTCGATGAAAGCCAGGTGCGAAAAGCGTTCGCAGCCGAAATCACGGATGCACTGCCACAGCGTCAGTGCGCCCATCGAGTGGCCGACGGCGACGACGCGCCCGATTTCGTAGTGGTCGAGCAGGTTGATGACGTCGCGCGCCAGACGCCTGACGTCCGGCGCCCGCGTGGCGCTCAGCGGATGGCCGCCGTGACCGCGCGCATCCGGGCGCAGGAGGCGATGCTGACCGGCCAGCGGCTTGATCAGCGGTGCCCAGGCGGCATGGCTGGACGTCCAGCCGTGCAGCAGCAGGATCGGCGTTCCGCTGCCGGAAAGGCGGATGTGCAGTTGTTCGCCGTCGTCGGCGCTTATCGTTTCGTGCTGCATTATCCGCTCTTCATTCCGCCAGCAATTCCAGGTTGCGCGAGCGCCAGTCGAGCACCGCCGTATGCATCGCCATGCGCCCGGCGAGCGTCGGGTACTCGGCGCGGATGACGTTGGCGGCGAAGCAGGAAAGGAAGCGCGACTTGAGTTCGGCACGCGCGCGGTCGACACCGATCTCGTCGTAGGGTACCGAGGCCAGCAGCAGGAAGCCGTCGGCCGGAATACGCTCGGTTTTCATATTGTCTTCGATGATGCCGGCCGCCTTGCGGATCGGGTCGGCCAGATCCGGGCTGTAGGGGCCGATGATCAGCGCCAGGTTGGGGGTATGCAGGAAGTCGAAGCCACGGCCGAGACAGATCATCCATTCGCGGTGCTCGATGTCGAGTGTGCGTTCGTGGCGACGAACCTGTTCGCGGACCTGGGCGATATGTTCCAGATTGCCGGCCAGCAGGGGCAGCAGGTCGGCGCGCATCTGCGCCGACATGTCCGGCAGCAGGGCGGCCAGCCTCGGTTCGAGCGTGGTGACGTCCCACGCGCCGAGCGTCGAGAGGTCGAGCGTGCGGCCGTCGACGCCGTGGATGACCAGGGCGTCCTCGTCGGTTTCGAAGCCGCAGACCAGCGGGTAGACGGTGCCGTGGCCGCTGCCGAAAATATGTTCGACCTGGCCGCGGATTTCCTGCGTGTGCTCGATTGCCGCCTGCGTGTTGTAGGCGAAGCCGGCACAGCCGCGCGCCGGATCGCCCTTCGACCAGTGGTAGGTAATCAGGAACAGCACGCGCCGGCCCTCGCTGACCATGCGCTGGACGTGGTGCGCGAGTACCTCGCCAAGGTGCGGCCAGCCGAGATCGAACATGCCGCCGAGGTTGCGGAAGGGCATCAGGATACCGGTCGGGGTGTTGGTGGCGAACGGAATGTTGATGCGCCCGTCCATGCATTTGAGCACCGCGATGGCCGTCGGATGCTCGGCCAGATAGCGCTCGCGGGCGAGCCAGGCTTCGGGGCTCCTGAACGACTCGCCGTGGCGGCGGGCGAGGTCGAGCAGCCAGTCGATGCGTTGTTCGATGGGTTTGCTGTGGATGTCCATGGCGAAAAGTCACTGTGCATGATGAAGACAGCGATGAATATACCATCGGGTAGGGGATTGATGTCGAACATGCCGGGAGCGGGTGAGCACAAGATCGAGAAGGTCGGGTCGGCGATTGCGGCGTTGCACGTTCAGAACTCCTGACCCGAAAACTCCGGAGGATGGCTAGTAAACCGGCGTCGGGTTATGCCCCGAAGGAAATCCCCTTGCGGGACGCCCTTTGGGCTAACCCGACATACGAACAACTAACCCGACCTACGGACTGACTCGACCAGCGAATTTAAAGTGGCCAGTGCGTTATCATTGCGCATGCTTGAACGCTTCATCACTTCGCTGCTGGTACTGCTCATGCTCGCCGCCTGCGCTACCCGCTTCGGTCCTGACGGGAAGAAGGAAAACCGTTTTGATCCGCGTTATCTGGCCAAGACCGAAATCGACCGGGTGATCGATACAGATCGGGGTGAAGTCATGGTCGGCATGCACCGCATCGCCGAGAAACTCTACAAGCGCAACCCCAAGGAGTGGAAGAAGTCCGGGCAGCCGAGCATGGAGGCCGCTCTTGATCGGCTGTTTGCCGGTAATCTGGATTTTCCCGAACTGGAGGGCCGGCGCGAGGGTGCGGCAGCGCTCTATGCCTTCAGCTCCAATTATCAGGGTGATCGCGTGCTGGCCGTGATGGCCGGGCTGCTCGGCATGGTCTATGCCGCCTTCGAGCACAAGGACGATTTTTACGTTCTTGACGACCTGAACGAGCAGAAGCTCTACAATTGCGCCCGCAACATCGAGATCGCCATCTGGAAGATGTCGTCGACGAAGAATGCCGGCGGCGAGCCGCTGCTGATTACCAATGAACTGGACCCGAATAACCCCAATCTGAGTTTCGAGCGTGAGTTCGGCCGCGTTATCGGCCTGCTGGATTTTCTGTCCAAGGTGGTCGCCGACAAGCAGGGCCGGGCGATCACGCGTTTTACGCAAAGCATGGCGACGGCGATATTCCTGCCGGTCGGCGCGCTGGGAATCAAATGAAATCGATCGTCATCCTCATCTCCGGTCGCGGCAGCAACATGCGCTCGCTGCTCGACGCCGTCGCGGCAGGGACACTGCCGGTGCGCGTGGCGGCGGTGCTCTCCAATCGTGGCGACGCGCCGGGGCTGGCAACCGCCGCCGCACGGGGGGTTGCCACGCACATTGTCGATCACCGCGCTTTTGCCAGTCGCGAGGCTTTCGATGCGGCCCTGGCCGGTGTGATCGATTCCCTTGCGCCGGATCTGGTGCTGCTCGCCGGTTTCATGCGGATACTGAGTGACGGCTTCGTGCAGCATTTCGCCGGGCGTCTGATCAATATCCATCCTTCATTGCTGCCGGCCTTCCCCGGCCTGCACACCCACCGGCGTGCGCTGGCCGAGGGTGTGCGGGTGCATGGCTGCACGGTTCATTTTGTGACGCCGACGCTCGATCATGGCCCGATCATCGTGCAGGCGGCAGTGCCGGTGCTCGACGGCGACGACGAGGCCAGCCTGGCGGCACGGGTGCTGGCGCAGGAGCATCGGGTCTATCCGCTGGCCGTGCGCTGGCTCGCCGAAGAGCGGCTGCACATGGTCGGTGGGCGGGTGCTGTGTTCGGCGCCGCAGGACGGCGCCACGGCGCTGATCTCGCCGCCGGCATGAACCACAGGCTGAGGTTATTATGCCCTTCGCATTGCTGATGGCGCTTGCCGCTTCACTCAGCCTTCACGTTGCAGCGCTCTTCGGGCCGGAGATCGATCTGTCGACCGAGCCGGAAAGCGTTCCGCTGCTGGCCGAACTGAAGCCGATGCCGATGCCGAAAGCGCCGCCCGATGTGCTGGCCCAGCCGCAACAACCGGTAACGGCGAAAGCGCCCAAACCCCCAAAACCTCCAAAACCCCCGCGCAAGGTGGAAAAAGTAGCCAGTGCCTCGCCGGTGCTGAGCATCCCCGAGGCGTCGGCGGTGGGGGCGGCGGCAGCGACCGCAGCGGCTGCGCCAGATGCGCCGGCGAGCGGAGCGGCGCCGCCGCTCGCCTCGGCGCCGTCGGCAGCCATTGAATCGCGACTTCCGCCTCACGGGTTGATTCGCTACCGCGTCGATCGCGGCGATTCGAATTTCGAGATCGGCGTTTCCCGGCACGAATGGGAGATCGCCGATGGCCGCTACCGCCTGACTTCGCTGGTCGAAACGAGCGGTCTGGTGTGGCTGATCAAAGCCTATCGTATCGAAATGGAAAGCCGTGGCTGGTTGACCGCCGAAGGTTTGCGGCCGGAAAGCTTTGTCATACGACGCAATGGCCAGGAGACCAGGGAGAAGGCTGTGTTCGATTGGGAAAACATGACAGTGCGCGTCGGCGATCGTGCCGAGCAGGCGCTCACCTTAGGCGCGCAGGATCTGCTGTCATTCAATTTCCAGCTCGGCTATCTGGCGCATCCCGAGGCCGGCAGCACCATGCACATCGCCACCGGCAGGAAGTACGGGGTATACCGGATCGAGGTGCTGGGCGACGAGGAAATCGAGGTGCCGGCCGGTGTGATGCGTACGCTTCATCTGCGCGCTCCCGGAGTGAATACGACCGAACTCTGGCTGGCTTACGATTATCTGCTGCTGCCGGTTAAAATCCGCCACGTTGACAGCAAGGGCGACAGTTTCGTCCAGGTCGCCACCCAAATTCAAGTGAGTCCACCCTGATGCGCTTTACACCCACGCTGTTCAAGCATACCGAAGCACTGCTGGCCGAGCTGCTACGCTCGACCTTCCCCGCCGATCTGGTTGTCTCGCGCTATTTCCGTCAGCATCGCGAACTCGGTCACAGCGAACGCGGCTTTGTTGCCGAAAGCGTTTATTCTGTCCTGCGCCGCAAGCGCTCGTTATCGGCACGCTGCTTTGATGACGTGACATCGCGGCGTCTGTTGCTCGCTTCGCTGGCCTGCGTGCAGGGCTTGAACCGGCGCGAGCTGGATGCGGTGCTGAGCGAAGCCGAGGGCAAGTGGCTGGCGCAGGCCAAGGCGGTCAGGCTGGACGATCTGCCGCCGGCCGTTCGCCTCGATCTGCCGGACTGGTTGTATGAGGCGCTGAGCGCGCACTACGCGGCACCGGAGCTGGAGGCGCTGGCTGGCGGCCTCAGCCAGCCGGCGCCCCTCGACCTGCGCGTCAATCCGCTCAAGGCCGGGCGTGCCGAGGTGCTGGCCCGGCTCAACGCCGACGGGCTGGCGGCAGAGCCTTGCCGATATTCGCCGCTCGGCATCCGTCTGGCGGGCAAGCCCTCGATTTCACGCCACCCCCTGTTTCTCGACGGCAGTTTTGAAGTGCAGGACGAGGGCAGCCAGTTGCTCGGCTTTCTATTGCAGCCGAAACGCGGCGAAATGGTCGCCGATTTCTGTGCCGGAGCCGGCGGCAAAACGCTCCTGCTCGGTGCCCTGATGCGCTCGCAAGGCCGCCTCTACGCCTTCGATGTCGCCGAAAAGCGGCTGGCCAAGCTGAAGCCGCGTCTGGCGCGTTCCGGGCTGTCGAATGTGCATCCGGCACGTATCGAGTCCGAGAAGGACATCAAGATCAAGCGGCTGGCCGGCAAGCTGGATCGCGTGCTGGTTGACGCGCCGTGCTCCGGGCTGGGAACGCTGCGCCGAAATCCCGATCTGAAATGGCGTCAGAGCCCGGAAAATGTCGCCGAACTGAGCGTCAAGCAGGCTGCGATTCTTCACGCTGCGTCGACTCTGGTGAAGCAGGGCGGCAGGCTGGTCTATGCCACATGCAGTTTGCTTGAAGCGGAAAACGAGTCGCTCGTATCGGCCTTCCTGGCGACCCATCCGGAGTTCGTTTCGCAGTCCGCGGCCGAGGTTCTGCTTAAACAGGGGATCGAAATGGGTGGTGCTGAAGCAGCTGACGGGGAGGGCGGTGAGCGTTTGCGCCTATTGCCGCATCGTCAGGGTACCGATGGCTTTTTTGCCGCCGTAATGGAGCGTCGATGACCGAGAAACAGATGTTTGCCCTGCTCACCCAGATCTGGGGCGATTTGCAACACGCCCAGTTTTTCTGGGTGGCGCTGGCGCTGGTGCTGATTCTGGCCTTTTCCGCGTGGTTTTCTTACCGTCTACGTGGCCAGGAGCACAAGTATCAGCATTCCGGGCAAAGTGCGCTACGCTCCTTCGGCATCGGCAGTCTGAAGCGAATTGCTTTTCCCCTGGTGGCGTTGATCTTCGTGCTGATTCTGCGCAAGATACTTGTCGCCTTGCACTGGGAGCACCTCAGCCTGCTCTATCTGGCGGGACCCTTGCTCGTCACATGGGCGCTGGTCAGAATCCTGGTCTACCTGCTGCGCTGCGTCTTTTCCGAGGGTGGCTTCCTCAAAACCTTCGAGCGGGTGATCACTTCGGCCATCTGGGGTTGGATGGTGCTTGGCATCACCGGGCTTGACGATCCGTTGATCGAACTTTTTGAACAGGTGAGCTTCAGTTTCGGCAAGCAGACGATCAATCTGTGGATGCTGATGCATGGCGCGGTGACGGTTGGCATCACGCTGCTGATCGCGCTGTGGGTCGCCAGTCTGATCGAGAGCCGCCTGATGGCGGCCGAGCATCTGGATGCCAATGTGCGCGTGGTCCTGGGGCGGCTGGCCAAGGCGATACTGCTGGTGATTGCGCTGCTCAGCAGTCTTTCGCTGGTCGGCATCGACGTGACGACGCTCTCGGTATTCAGTGGTGCCCTGGCCGTGGGTCTTGGCCTCGGCTTGCAGAAAATCGCCAGCAATTATGTCAGCGGCTTCATCATTCTGCTCGACCGTTCGATCCGCCTGGGCAATCTGGTGAACATCGATGACAGGACTTCGGGAACGGTGACGCAGATAACTACGCGCTATACCGTCCTGCGTACCCTGACCGGTACCGAGGTGATTATTCCCAACGAGTATCTGGTAAGCAATATCATTCGCAACCAATCGTTTACCGATACGCGCGCGCGGGTCGCCTTGCCCATCCAGGTTGCCTACAGCACGGATCTTGACCAGGCCATGCGCCTGATGGTCGAGGCGGCACGGCAGCAGCCCAGGGTGCTGGTCGAGCCGGCGCCCGGCGTCTTGCTGACCGACTTTGCCGACAGCGGCATCAATCTGGAACTCGGCTTCTGGCTAGCCGATCCGGAAGAAGGAACGGGCAATGTACGCTCGCAAATCAACCTGGCGATCTGGAAGTCGTTCCGCGAACACGGCATCGAGATTCCCTTCCCGCAGCGCGAGGTACGCATGATTGGCGAGGCACCCGCTTCAGCCTGATCGCACGATCTGCAGCAAAAAAAATCCCGCACCGGTTCGGCGCGGGATTGAAAGGCCCATCATTGGCGATGGGTCAGGGAGGGTCAAACATTGCCAGCTGGGGAAGCTGAAGCAACGTGCTCATGGTAGGGATTAGCCGATTGTGTGTCTGTTGTGCCTGTGCGGCGATTGCGTGACGCTATGTAACTGCCCGTTCTCCGGCAGTAAGCGTCAGCGGTGCACCGTACGCGGATCGAATGCGCCGGATTTTCCGGAAGGAGGATGTGCGGCCTGGCCAGTTTGCCTTGCCAGGCCTTGTCACGGTCTTGCGAGCCGTCTGCCTGTGCCCGATTCGGTGCTAAAATCAACCCCCTTTGCCATACGCTGCTTCAGGGACGATGACCGATGAAAAGTGCCGAAATCCGCGAGAAATTCCTCAAATTCTTCGAATCCAAGGGCCACCAGATCGTGGCTTCGAGTTCGCTCGTTCCGCACGATGACCCGACGCTGCTGTTTACCAACGCCGGGATGAACCAGTTCAAGGATGTCTTCCTCGGCTTCGACAAGCGGCCTTACGAACGCGCAACGACTTCGCAGAAGTGCGTGCGAGCCGGCGGCAAGCACAACGATCTGGAGAACGTCGGCTATACCGCGCGCCATCACACCTTCTTCGAGATGCTCGGCAATTTCTCCTTCGGCGACTACTTCAAGCTCGATGCGATCAAGTACGCCTGGGAGCTGCTGACCGAGGTCTACAAACTGCCGAAGGATCGCCTGTGGGTTTCGGTCTATGCCGAGGACAACGAGGCCTATGACATCTGGAATCAGGTGATCGGTATCCCGGCCGGGCGCATCGTGCGCATCGGCGACAACAAGGGGGCGCGCTACGCCTCCGACAACTTCTGGATGATGGGCGATACCGGCCCCTGCGGCCCGTGCACCGAGATTTTCTACGATCACGGCGAGCACATTGCGGGCGGCCCGCCGGGATCGCCCGATGAGGACGGCGACCGCTACATCGAGATCTGGAACAATGTTTTCATGCAGTTCAACCGCGACGAGAACGGTGTCATGCACCTGCTGCCCAAGCCCTCGGTCGACACCGGCATGGGGCTTGAGCGCGTCGCGGCCGTGCTGCAGCACGTGCACAGCAATTACGAGATCGATCTTTTCCAGAGCCTGATCAGCGCGGCGGCACGCGAGACCAGCGCTGCTAACCTGGACAGCCCCTCGCTGCGCGTGCTGGCCGACCACATCCGCGCCTGTTCCTTCCTGCTGGCCGATGGCGTCATCCCTGGCAACGAAGGGCGCGGCTACGTCCTGCGCCGCATCATCCGGCGCGCCATCCGCCACGGCTACAAGCTCGGTGCGCGTGCAGCCTTCTTTCACCGCATGGTTCCCGATCTGGTCGCCGAGATGGGCAGCGCGTATCCCGAGCTGGTAGCCAGCGAGAAACGCATCATCGACGTTCTGCGCCAGGAAGAGGAGCGCTTCTTCACGACCATCGAACACGGCATGGCGATTCTTGAAGGCGAACTCGCCGCCATGGGAGGCCAGGGAACATTCAACGGTGAAACGGCGTTCAAGCTGCACGACACCTTCGGTTTCCCGCTCGATCTGACCGCCGACATCTGCCGCGAACGCGGCGTGAGCGTCGATAGCGCCGGCTTCGACGTGGCGATGAACCGGCAGAAGGATCAGGCGCGTGCCGCCGGCAAGTTCAGGATGGCGACGGCGCTGGAGTACAGCGGCCCGGCGACCGGCTTCCATGGTTACGAGACGCTCGAATTCAAGGGCAAGGTGCTGGCGCTGTACCGGGAAGGCAGCCCGGTCGATGAATTTAAGGAAGGCGATGCGGGTGTCGTCGTGCTCGACGAGACGCCGTTCTACGCAGAATCCGGCGGCCAGGTCGGCGACCGCGGCAGCGTACAGTCGGCGCAGGGCATTTTCGCCGTCGAGGATACGCAGAAGATACAGGCCTCGGTCTTCGGCCATCAGGGCGTGCTCAAGACCGGGCGCCTGCAGGTCGGCGATGCGGTCAACGCCAGAGTCGATCTGCTGGCGCGCCGCCGCACCATGCGCAACCACTCGGCGACGCACCTGATGCACAAGGCCTTGCGCGAAGTGCTCGGCGAGCATGTGCAGCAGAAGGGTTCGCAGGTCGATCCGGACAAGACCCGCTTCGACTTCGTACACAGCAAGCCGATGTCCAACGAAGAAATCCGCCGCGTCGAGCACCTGGTCAATGCTGAAATCCTGGCCAATGTCGAGTGCCAGTGCCGCGTGCTGCCGATTGCCGAAGCGCAGAAACTCGGGGCCGTGATGCTGTTCGGCGAGAAGTACGGTGACGAGGTGCGCGTCATCGACATCGGCTCCTCGCGCGAACTGTGCGGCGGAACGCATGTGCAGCGCACCGGCGACATCGGCGTCTTCAGCATCGTCGCCGAGGGCGGCGTGGCGGCCGGGGTGCGCCGGGTCGAAGCGGTGACCGGCGATAACGCGCTGACCTACATGCAGGGAATGGAAACCGCACTCGGCGGTGTCGCCGGCACGCTCAAGGTGCAACCCGCCGAAGTGCATGAGCGCGTCAACGCGATACTCGATCAGGTTCGCCGTCTTGAGCGCGAACTGGCGGCGCTGAAAAGCCGGCTGGCCGCTTCGCAGGGCGACGATCTGGTCAGCCAGGCGCTGGCGGTGCAGGGCACGACTCTGGCCACCCGGGTGCTTGCGGTGAGCATCGAGGGCGCCGACATCAACGCCCTGCGCGAAACGATGGACAAGCTGCGCGACAAGCTCGGGAGCGCTGCCGTGGTCCTGGCCTCGACGGCGGCGGGCAAGGTGACGCTGATTGCCGGCGTGACGCCCGACCTGACGGCCAGGGTCAAGGCCGGTGAACTGGTCAACATGGTCGCCCAGCAGGTCGGCGGCAAGGGCGGCGGCCGGCCGGACATGGCGCAGGCGGGCGGCACGCAGCCGGAAAACCTGCCGGCGGCGCTGGCCTCGGTCAAGGCGTGGGTGGAGCAGAAACTATGAAGCATGCGCTGAATGTTGTTGCACGATATTTGATGCCCTTGTGCTGCGCGGCAGCACTGTTGTGCACTGGCGCGCACGCGGCAGATGAATTGAAGCGCGAACCGATCGACGCCATCACCGTTGAGGGCGACAAGGTTCGTCTCTACCCCAACGGGCGTTGGGAGTATGTCGACGCCATTAAAGCCGCGAAAGCCAGCGAGCAAGCCGCGCAGTATCCGGAAAACAAGCCCCGACCCGCTGAAGCGCAGGGCGGGCTGTTTGGCATTGGCCGCACGATCATGCCGGGCGACAAGGATTACAACCGCGGCTCAATGAGCGGCAAGGGGCGCTGAGGCGGGTGCCGAGTGGTTTTGAGTATTCAGATCAGAAGCCGATTACCCAAATGCGCGAAAAGCCTCGTCCAAACGATCTGGTTGCGAAGCAACCGTTAGGCGAAGCCGTCGAGTTTGGTCGGGGATGGATAGCGCGGACGCCGTAGGCGTCGTTGCCCTTGGTTGTTAATCGGGTGTTGCC
>NZ_JAEUOI010000016.1 GCF_016790145.1 Propionivibrio sp.
CGATATTCGCCTGCTGAGCGCAGCGGACGGCTACCGGGGCATCAAGATTGCGCGCGACACCGTGCCGGATGTGATCCTGATGGACATCAACCTGCCTGGCATCAACGGTCTCCAGGCGCTTAAAATACTGGCTGAAGACCCGGCCACTGCCCACATCCCGGTGATCGCACTGAGTGCCAATGCCATACCGCGCGATATCGAAAAGGGACTGGAAGCCGGATTCTTCAGATATCTCACCAAACCGATCAAGGTTGCGGAGTTCATGTCCACGCTGGATGTGGCCCTGCAATTTGCAACAACAGAGCGTAACAACGCAGCCAACAAGGAGCCCGCATGTTGATCACTGAATCCGAAATCCTCAGCGCCAGTATCCTGATTGTTGACGACCAGGAATCCAATATCAATTTGCTAGAACAAATGCTGATCGAAGCCGACTACACTTTTGTCACCTCGACCAAGGATCCGCACGAGGTCTGCGCTCTGCATCGAAAACACCACTATGACCTGATCCTGCTCGACCTGCAGATGCCCGGCATGGATGGTTTCCAGGTGATGGAAGGCCTGAAGACCAACGAAGCGGACAGTTTTCTTCCGGTTCTGGTGATCACCGCCCAGCCCGGCCACAAGCTGCGTGCGCTGCAGGCCGGCGCCCGCGATTTCATCAGCAAGCCCTTCGACCTGCTTGAAGTCAAGACGCGTATCCGCAACCTGCTGGAAGTTCGCTTGCTGTACAGGAAACTCGAAAATTACAGCAGGGAGCTGGAACAGACCGTGCAGGAACGGACCGCCGAACTGCGCGAAAGCGAAGCACGTTATCGCAGTCTGACCGAACTGGCCTCCGACTGGTACTGGGAGCAAGACGAGAACATGCAGTTCACCAAGGTTTCCGGCCCGGTACTGGAGATGCTTGGAATCCGCGTCGACAACCTGAGCGGAGATGCCGGAGATGCAGTCGATACACAATTGGCCGGCTGGAACAAGGAGGAGCGTGACTTGCTGCAGGCGACCATTGCCGCCCGGCAACCGTTTCTCGACTTTGTGTTCACCCGCGTCAATGCCGATGGCACGCAGCAGAAATTTCAGGTCAGCGGGGAGCCCATGTTCAACCAGTCCTGCCGCTTCCTCGGTTACCGCGGGATCGGCTTCGAACTCTCCGGCAAGCATTGAACTCAGTGTGGATGTTTAGTCATGTCAATCGCTCCTAGTCCTAATCAAAATCATCTTCTCGCCGCCTTGCCGACGGCTGAATTCGAGCCACTGGCGGCACAACTGGAACTGGTTCTGATGCCGCTCGGGCAGATGCTTTACGAACCCGGCAGTCAGTTGCAGCACGCCTATTTCCCGACGAGCTGCATCGTCTCGTTGCACTATGTCACCGAGTCGGGCGCGTCGGCCGAAACCGCCGGTGTCGGTAGTGAAGGTGTTGTCGGCGTTTCGCTGTTCATGGGCGGGGACACCACGTCGAGCTCGGCCGTGGTGCAAACCGCAGGCCACGCCTACCGGCTGGAGCGGCACAAACTGTTGCAGGAGTTCAATCGCGCCGGCCTGCTGCAGCGCCTGCTGCTGCGTTACACGCAGGCCTTGCTGACGCAGATGGCGCAGACGGCGGTGTGCAATCGGCACCATACGCTGGAGCAGCAACTGTGCCGCTGGCTACTGCTGACGCTGGATCGCCTGCCGACGAACGAGTTGATCATGACCCAGGAGCTGGTCGCCAGCATGCTCGGTGTGCGCCGGGAAGGGGTTACCGAGGCGGCCGGGAAGCTGCAGCGCGCCGGCTGTATCAGTTACCGGCGCGGCCACATTGCCGTTCTTGACCGATCGGGGCTGGAGACCCGCGCCTGCGAGTGCTACGCCGTGGTCAGGAAAGAAATGAACCGCCTGCTCTCCGATGTGCAGTATCGCCAGGGCATTTGACTGCCGCCTGCCAAGCGCCTCCGGCGCAGTGACGGCTGGCGCAAACACCGTGGCCCGAGGCCAGGCTTCGCGCTCATTCCGGGCTTGACCCGGAATCCAGTTCGTAAATCAAGACAGTTTTACTAACATTCTGATCAGATGAACGAATCTGGATTCCGGCCTACGCCGGAATGAGCGCAAAGCCTGGCCTCGGGCCACGATGGGTTTATAGAACAGATTCACCCGGCTGGCCAGGCGCTGCGTTTCACACCCTTACTCGGCTGCCCAGCGAAAGTCGATTGTACTGAGCTTTGTCGCGCCGACGGCAACCTGGCGTTTTTCCGCCTTGCCGGCGAAGCTGGCGACGATCTGGTAATTGCCTGCGGGCAAGCGGGTTAGGAGCCACGGCCCTGCGCTGGTAGTATCCAGAATGGTTTTGCCTTTCGCGTCAATGATTACGACTCTGACGTCGCTCACGTAGTTGCCAGACTTCATGGCGAACACCAGTTTTAGATTGAATTCACTGGCCATCATATTTAGCCTGTCGATCGACTCGTCTCCGACACCGCCGGAGACATAGGATATGCCTCCGGGGGTTTGAGCGATTGTTTCCTTGTTGTCGGCGGCGAGCGCAAGGAACGATGCTGAGCCAAGCAAAATGGCGGCACAGCCATACGAAAGTAATTTGCTCTTCATGCCAGGATTCGGTTTCATGTGTCGATACTCCAATAACAATTTGATGGCCCATGCTGCGCGGAGTGATTCAAGCCATTGGTGGAGTAATTATCCTCATCCGAGGAACGCCATCTGTGCGCTGGCGCACACCCGTCGATAAATTTCAGGGCGAACCGATTTTGCAGATTCTGTAGCTCGGGTGAGCGCAGTGTCCCCCAGGTGGATTTTCTTCGCGGCAAAACCCGACGAGTTTTATAGCGGGAAGAATAACTTTCCGCGTGTTCTTTTCCCAACGTGCGCCATCGCACAGAGCCTGTCGGCGCAAAAGGGGATGATGGCCTCTGTAACGGGCGGTCGGGCGTCCTCGGGACCAATATTTCCTGCTCCTGCAGGGCCATGCTCCTGCCCTCGGCCACAAATAAATCCTGACTCATGGAAAGCAATCATCTTGGACATCAAGACTCCTGTGGATGTGAAGGATGAAGGGTCGGGCTGGCTGGGCCGCTTGCGCGCACGCATGCCGCGGGCTACCCGCTGGATACTCCTGGCAGCCGCCTGTGTTATGTTGGCCGGTGGCGCGTACTATGCCTGGTGGGCAGGATTCGGTCAGGACAACCCGGCCGACAGCCTGATCACAACGCTGGCGCAGCGGGGTGATCTTGAGGATACGATCACCGCGACCGGGACGCTACAGCCCAAGGACTATGTCGACGTCGGCACGCAAGTTTCCGGGCAACTGAAAAAGCTGCTGGTGGATGTCGGTACCGTCGTCACCGCCGGGCAACTCCTCGCCGAGATTGACCCTTCGGTGTATCAGTCCAGGGTCGACGGCGATCACGCCCTGTTGCTCAACCAGGAGGCGCAACTCGCTGACCGCCAGGCGCAGCTTGTTCTTGCCCGCCTGCAGTTAACCCGGCAAAAAAATCTCGACCGCGAAAATGCAACCACCACCGACGCCTTGCAGAGTGCCGCAGCGACGCATCAATCCGCGCTGGCGCAGACCGATGCCATCCGTGCCCAGATCAAGCAGACCGGATCGATCTTGCGCGGTGACGAAGCGAATCTGGGCTACACCAGGATCTACTCGCCGATTGCCGGAACCGTCGTTTCGCAGACAGCCAAACAGGGGCAGACGCTTAATGCCAACCAGCAGGCACCGATCGTCATGCGCATCGCCGATCTGGCGACGATGACGGTACAGGCTCAAGTCTCGGAGGCCGACGTGTCCAAGCTGGTTATCGGCATGGACGTTTACTTCACGACGCTAGGTGGCAATAGCCGTCGCCACTACGGCAAGTTGCGCCAGATTCCGCCGACGCCGACAGTGGTCAACAATGTGGTGCTCTACGATGCCCTGTTCGACGTCGAAAATCCGGACCAGGCGCTGATGACGCAGATGACGGCACAGGTTTTCTTCGTTGCGGCGAGCGCCAGGGACGCCGTGCTGGTGCCGGTCGCTGCGCTGGGCCCGCTGGCAGCGAGCGGTCAGACGCCACGAGCCGGCGGCGGGCGCAAGGCTTCGGGCCTCGATCCGCGCGGCCAGTACGCAGGCGGCAAGGCGCTGGTCAATGTGCTCGACGCCGGCGGCAAGGTCACCGGGCGCGAGGTGAAAGTCGGCGTGATGAACCGCATTTCGGCGCAGATTATCTCCGGGCTGGAGCCGGGCGAGAAGGTGGTGATCGGCAGCCGCTCACCGGCAGCCGAGGATCAGTCGAAGCCGTCCAGTGCGCTGGCGCCCACCGCTCAGAAGGGCGGCCGCTAGTGGGCTCTGCGCTTCCCTTGCGTGCTGCGGGCCGACCGGCCAGCCAGACGGCGGGCAGAGCGCTGATCGAGCTGGTTGATGTCAGCAAGACCTATCGCAGCGGCGAACTCGATGTCGAAGTGCTGCACGGGGTCAGCCTGAAGATCTACCAGGGCGAGTTTCTGGCGATCATCGGCGCCTCGGGTTCGGGCAAGACGACGCTGATGAATATCCTCGGTTGCCTCGACCGGCCGACGAGCGGCAGCTACCACTTCAAGTGCGAGGACGTTTCCGCTTTCGGCCGCGACGAACTGGCGAGACTGCGGCGCGAGGATTTTGGCTTTGTTTTCCAGAGCTACAACCTGATCGGCACCGCGTCGGCACTCGAAAATGTCGAGGTCCCTGCCGTCTACTCGGGGATGACGCCGGCCGACCGCGATGCGCGGGCGCGGGAACTGCTCACCTCGCTCGGACTTGGCGAGCGCCTGGCACATCGCCCGAGCCAGCTCTCCGGCGGCCAGCAGCAGCGCGTTTCGATCGCCCGCGCGTTGATCAACGGCGGGCGCATCGTCCTCGCCGACGAACCGACCGGTGCCCTCGACAAGCAGAGCGGAATCGAAGTGATGGCGCTGCTGCAGGACCTGTCGCAGCGCGGACACACCGTGATTCTGATCACCCACGCCCCCGACATTGCGGCGCAGGCGCAGCGCACGATCGAGATCAGCGACGGGCGTATCGTCAGCGACTCCGGTGTCAGTGCTCCATCCTCCCCGCCAACGACTCCGTCGGTCCCGGCTTCCGGCTCCGCAGCGCGGCAGATGCTGCCCGAGCCGGTGCAGGGCGCAGAGGAAGGCGGCGCCTCGCTGCTCGGCGGCGCGCTGGAGGCGGCGAAAACCGCGGTTCGCGCGCTGCGCGCCAACCTTTTCCGCACGGTGTTGACGCTGCTTGGCATCGTCATCGGCGTCGGTTCGGTGATCGCCATGCTGGCCATTGGCGACGGTGCGAAGCAACTCGTTCTCGATCGCATCAGCGCGATGGGGACCAATCTGCTGCTGATCCGCCCGGGGCCACCGGATCGCCGCGGCGTTGGCGGCGCCGTCGCCTCGCTGGTGCCGGAGGATGCCGAGATGATTGCTGCGCTGCCCAATGTGCTTGCCGCCGTTCCCGAGCTCGGCGGCAGTGTCACCGTGCGTGTCGGCAATTCAGACTACCAGACGCAGGCCACCGGGACGGCGGCGACCTTTCCGGTGGCGCGCAACTGGCCGGTCAGCAAGGGCGTTTTCTTTTCAAGCGAAGACGTAAAAAGCTATACGGCGGTCGCGGTGCTCGGGCAGACGGTTGCCGACAAGCTGTTTGCCGAGGGTTCGGATCCGATCGGCCAGTACGTCGTCCTCAACAACGTGCTGTTTCAGGTGATCGGCCTGATGGCGGCGCGCGGGGCGTCGCCGCAGGGGCAGGATCAGGATGACGTGGTGATGGTGCCGCTGACCACCGGTGGCCTGCGCCTGTTCGGTCAGCGCTTCCTGCGCAATGTCACGGTGGCGGTCGACGATGTCACGCGCATCGACGAAACGCAGGCAACTGTCACGGCGCTGCTCAAGTCGCGCCATCAGAGCGCCGACTTCCAGATTCGCAATATGTCGTCGATCCTCGACACGGCAACCGATACCCAGAACACGCTGACCGTGCTGCTTGGCTCGGTTGCCGCGATCTCGCTGTTGGTCGGCGGCATCGGCGTGATGAACATCATGCTGGTGAGCGTCACCGAGCGTACGCGCGAGATCGGCATCCGCATGGCGACCGGGGCGCGCACGCGCAACATCCTGCAGCAGTTCATGACCGAGGCACTGGTCGTCTCATTGCTCGGCGGGGTGATCGGTGTCGCACTCGGGCTTGGCGCTGCAGCACTGGTCGGCTGGTTCGGAACACCGGTCAGGTATTCGATCGGCCCGGTTTTGCTGGCCTTTGGCTGCGCCATGGCAACCGGAATCGTTTTCGGTTACATGCCGGCGCGCAAGGCGGCGCGGGTCGATCCGATCATTGCCCTGGCAACATGATGCCCGACCACGGACCCGCACAAGGGCGCCGCGGCAAGTTCGCTTGTGCCATGCTGCCCGCCGTGCTGGTGCTTGCCGCCTGTTCCATCGCCAACACCGTGCCTCTGGTACCGGAAATCGCCTCCGACATGCCGACAGCCTGGGTCGAGCCGGCGTTCTCCGACGCCGACGCGGCGGTAAGCGCACCCGGGTGGTGGCGCAACTTCAACTCGAAGGAATTGTCGGCACTGATCGCCGCCGCCCTGAGTGCCAATCCGGACCTGGCGATCGCCGGCGAGCGCGTACACCAAGCGGAAGCTCAAGTGCGGATTGCCGGCGCCTCGCTATTTCCGGAGCTGAGCGTCGGGATGGGCAGCGCGCGTGGCAGAATCCGCCCGGACGGCGCTCCTTGGGTCACCAATGATGTGTCAAGCGCCACCTTCACTGCCAGTTATGAACTCGATCTGTGGGGAAGGAATGCCGCCGGAGTGAGCTCGGCCGAATCTACGCTGAGTGCCAGCCGCTTCGACTTCGAAAGCGTGCGCCTGACGCTGGTGGCGGGTGTGGCCAGCGCCTATTTCCAGGTGCTTTCGCTGCGCTCCCGCCTGGTCATCGCGCGCGAAAACCTGGTCATTGCCGATCGTGTCCTGGCCGTGGTCGATTCCCGCGTGCGCAACGGCGCGGCTTCCGCGCTCGACCTGGCCGGCCAGCGGACGGCCGTGCTCGCGCAACGCGCCACCATTCCGCCGCTCGAACTGCAGGAGCGACAAACGCTGTTTGCGCTCGCCTTACTGCTCGGCAGGCCGCCCGAGGGCTTCACTGTGGGCGTCAATTATGGTGTTGACACAAGCGCTGCGAGCGTTACTGCAACTTTATCCGATCTGGCCGTTCCGCGCGTCGCGCCCGGCCTTCCCGCCGATCTGCTGACCCGTCGCCCCGATCTTGCAAGTGCCGAAGCACAGCTTGCCGCCGCCCATGCCAATGTCACAGTAGCCAGGGCGGCTCTGTTACCCGCAATCCAGCTCACCGGATCGGCGGGGCTGGCGAGCAAGGTGCTGCTCAATTTCCTGAATGCACCCACGGCCGCACTGGCGCTCGGCGCGTCGCTGGTGCAGACAGTTTTCGATGCCGGCAGCCTGCGCGCCCAGGTCGATGTGGCCACATCGCACGAGCGCGAGCTGGTCGAAAATTACCGGAAGGCCATCCTCGCCGCACTGGCGGATGTCGAAAGCGCGCTCGCCGCGAACAGTCTTACGGCAGATCAGGAGTTGCTGCAGGAACAGATACTGGTTCAGGCGCGACTGGCCCTCAGGCTGGCAGAAATCCGCTATCGTGAAGGTGTCGACGATTTGTTGTTCGTACTGCTCGCGCAGCGCACGCTGTTCCAGGCCGAGGATCAGCTTGCACAAATCCGCCTGTCACGTCTGCAAGCCTCGATCAGCCTGTTCAAGGCGCTCGGCGGTGGCTGGAAAATAAACGAGACAGCGCAGGACGCTGTGCCTAACTGGAGATCGCGATGACCGTATTTCGTTCGCTCAAATGGATCGCCGCAGTTGTTCTGGCAGCACTTGTGCTGGCGGCTGTTGTTATCGGAACTGTCGGCTGGAACTGGCTGCGCGGGCCGATCGAGCGCATGGTCCTGGATAAAACCGGGCGCGAACTGGTCATTGGTGGCGATCTTGAGCTCAGGTTCGGCTGGCCGCATCCCCGCCTGCATGCCAGTTCAGTGACCTTCGCCAACCCCGGCTGGGCCAGGGAAAAGCAGATGGTCACTGCCGACGCGGTGGACATCACAATTGATTTGGCGCAACTGCTCCAGTTGAAGATCGTATTTCCCGAGGTCAGGCTTGCGCGTGGAACGATCTTTCTCGAGCAAGGCAGCGAAGCTCGAAAGAACTGGTTGCTGGATGTCAACCAGCAGGATGAGGCAGCACGCATCCTGATTTCCCGCCTGGCCATCGATCATGGAACGCTCGGCTATGACGATGCCGGTCAGAAGACACGCATCCGCGCCGAACTGTCGACGCTGGATAGCTCGACAGGCCCACAGCCCGACGCAGATGGGCTGTCCTTTACCGCACACGGGCAATACAAGGGCATGCCGCTCAAGGCGCACGGCAAGGGTGGGCCCATACTGGCCCTGCGTGACGAAAGCACGCCTTATCCGCTGCAAATCGAGCTTGCTGTGGGCCGCACTTTCGTCAAGGCCAATGGCACCATTACCAGCCTGGTGAAATTTACCGCGATGGACATGCACCTTGCGCTGCGCGGCGACAGCCTGGCGCAACTTTTCCCCTTGCTCGGCATCGCCTTTCCGGAAACACGCGCTTACGTGACCGAAGGGCAAATTGTTCATGGTGGAACAACGTGGCGGTACGAGAAATTTTCGGGGCGCATCGGGGGCAGCGATATCGCCGGGACATTCCAGGTCGATAGCGGCGGAAAACGCACGGCGATAGAGGCCGATCTGGTTTCCAGGCAGCTCGATCTGGCCGATCTTGGCCCCTTGATCGGTTCCCGGCCCGGTAGCCTCGAAGCGGCCAGAGAGGCGGCTCCAGAACCTTCGTCAAACGTTACTCCGACACCTGCGACCGCCCGCGTGCTGCCGTCCAAGCCGTTCAAGACCGGGCAATGGGACAGCATCGACGCGGAGGTCACCCTGAAGGCCGGAAGCATTCGCGCCGATGATCTGCCGCTGGAAGACCTGGTGACCCATCTGAGTTTGCGCGATTCGGTGCTGACGCTCGATCCGCTCGATTTCGGCGTCGCTGGCGGCCACCTCAGCGGCGTCATATCGCTCGATGGGCGGAAGGATTCGATTCAAGCGCAGGCCAAAATCAAGGCGAGAAAAATTCTCATTGCCAAGCTTTTTCCGAAGGTCGAACTGAGCAAAACCAGCATCGGCCAGATCAACGGCGAGTTCGATCTGACCGGAAACGGTAACTCGGTTGGACGCATGCTGGCGACGTCAAACGGCAAGGTCGGACTGGTTATCAAACGGGGCGAAATCAGTCAGTTGATGATGGAAAAAGCCGGTCTGCATCTCTGGGAAATTCTTGGGCTGAAAATGACCGGCGACCGGCTGGTCAAGGTGCGTTGCGGAGTAGCCGACTTTGATGTCAGGGATGGCAAAATGATCGCCGATGCGCTCATTTTCGACACCGAGGTGACGACCCTGATCGGTAGCGGCAGCATTGATCTCGGGCAGGAAACGCTGGATTTGAAACTCCTTCAGAAAACCAAGAACACCAGCCCACTGGCCTTGCGTAGCCCGATTTACATCCGCGGCAGCTTTGCCAGGCCGGATATCGGAATCGACAAAGGGCCGGTCGCCGCGCGTGTGTTCGGCGCCATTGCGCTGGCCATGGTCAATCCGCTGCTGGTGTTGATCCCATTGATTGACCCTGGTCCAGGTGAAGACAGCGATTGCCGGCAACTGATCCGGGATGCACAGGCTCTGCCGCGACAACAGCAGAAGCAGCGGTCAGGTGTTATACCCGCAAGATGAAGCGGCATGTATTCCAATGAGCCATCTTGAGAAGCTAGCTGTGTATGTGATGCGTGGAGTATTGCCGAGGATTGGCGAGGGGAGCAAGCTGCGATTCTTGCTCCATTTGGGTCCCAGAAGCTGTGAATTGATGGATAAACATCTCCCAAGTCGTGGCCCGAGGCCTGGCTTCGCGCTCATTCCGGCGAACTCCGGAATCCATTACCTTCTTCTGAAATCCATTAAACCAATCAGATAAACGAACTGGACCCCGGCTTTTGCCTGGGTGACGAGCGTGGAAATCAGGCTGTAATGATTTCTTCACGAGGCCAATCCTGGCCACATTTTCAACAGAAAATGCAAAAGCGCCTGCCGGCCTTGAGTTTTCAGGCCGCTTGCAGGCACTTGCAATTCCTGCCTGCGTCAACCGGCCCGCAGACAGGAAAGCCCGGCTTAAAGCTGGGACTTGAAGTAATTGAAGGAATGGATAAAGGCATCGCGCACTTTTTCCATTTCGCCGACCATGGTTTCCCAAGTATCTTCGCCGGCGGCCTTCAGTTCATCGAGTTTGGCGACTGCGAGTTTGGATTGATGCCGCAGTTTGGTCATTTCTTCCTTGTATTTGGCACGCGCATCTTCTTTCGCTTCCTGCGCCTTGGCTTCCAACTCGCTGATCTTTACGTTCAGCTCGTCGAGTTGAAGTTTCATTTTTGCCACATAGGCGTCTCTTTTTGTCATGGTATGTGCTCCTTGCTGTTGAAAAAAGGGTCTAGAGAAACCACGAAACGGGTGTTATCGATTCATGTTCCTTCTCCATGTATGACCACAATAGCCCTTCGGAAAAATGAGGTCTGTGCGATAGCGTACATTGGAGAAGATATTGATCTGCCGTCGCCTGGATCGATGCATCACAAGTAGATGATTCGCTTACGCCGGCCAAAAAACAGGCCCTCGGGCATGGGAATGCTCCGAGGGCCGCGACCAGCCAATCGACTTCAGAGGATGGGAAGAAGTGGCGAGTCCAGTTGCATGTTGCTCTGAATCCTTGCTGAAATCTGTACGCTGGCGCACAGAAGCGAAGGTAAATAGAGCGTAGATTCAAAACGTAACTTCAGACGGCCGCCAACCATTTCGGGTGAGTGGATTTTGTCAATCTTTGGAAAGGAATTCCCATGAAATATTCAATAGTGTTTTCATCCGTACTGATCGCTCTGTCCCTGGGCGCTTGCGACAAATCGACTCCGGCAATGCCCACCGTGGTTACCGTCCCCGTTCCCGGACCCGCCGGACCGACTGGGGCCACAGGTTCTACAGGAACCACCGGATCGACTGGCGCAACCGGGAGTGCAGGAAATACCGGAGCTACGGGTGAAAAAGGAAAAGCCAGCGGCGACACGGTGATTGTCGTTCCGCCATCGCCTCCCGCACGCTGATTTCATTCAGGAAGGGGGCCGGGACGCTCTGCGGAGCAGGCATCACGCTTGCTGCCCGTGTTCCGGCTCCTGCTCTAGCGACGGAGACAGCGCATGGTAATTCGATTGACCAAGCTGCTTGCCGTGGCTGTATCTTGCCTGCTCGCTGCGGACGGTTGCGCGACCTTGCCTGATACCGATGCCCTCATAGAGCGGCACAGCGGGCAGGCGGCCCGCTTTGAAAATGCCAGGGGTCCGCTGACCACGCAGAAAAGCGCCGCTATCCTCGCCGAGCTCAAAAGCAAATCCGGCGACATCGATATTCTTGAAAAGCAGATTGTGCTGGAACAGGCGATTGTCGGCAGCCCCTTGATCCTGGGCAACAAGGTCACCCTGCTGCAGGACGGCAAGGCGACCTACTCGGCGATGTTTGCTGCCATCCGCAAAGCCCGGAATCATATCAATCTCGAATCCTACATCATTGAAGACGACGAAATTGGACACCAGTTTGCCGACTTGCTTCTGGAAATGCAGGGCAGGGGAGTTCAGGTCAACCTGATCTATGACAGCGTTGGTGCATTCAATACACCGAAGACCTTCTTCGAGCGTCTGAGCGCGGGCGGGATCGAGGTTCTTGAATTCAATCCGGTCAATCCGCTGGCAGCAAAAAAGGAATGGCTGATCAATAACCGCGACCACCGCAAGTTGCTGGTGGTCGACGGGCGGATTGCGTTCATCGGCGGCATCAATATCAGCAGTGTTTATTCTTCGGGGTCGAGCCTCAGGCGGAACAGAAAAGTGACGGTGAAAGTGGCGGAAAACACGGTGGCCTGGCGCGATACCGATCTGCAGATCGAAGGTCCGGTAGTCGCCGAGTTGCAGAAGCTTTTCATCGAGACATGGGAAAAGCAGAAGGGCAGGACGCTGGCCGCGAAAGCCTATTTTCCGGTACTGGAAGTGCAGGGGAAAGACATCGTGCGTGCTATCGGCAGCACTCCCGACGACCCCTACAGCTTGATCTACCTGACACTGATCTCGGCCATCGGCAACGCCGAAAAGCAGGTGAGCCTGACCAATGCCTACTTTGTCCCCGATCCGCAACTGCTGAAATCCCTGATCGATGCCGCGGGGCGCGGTGTCGACGTGAAGTTGATCCTGCCCGGTCATTCCGACTCCGACGTGGTGTTTCATGCGGGCCGCTCACACTATTCCGCGCTGCTGAAAGCCGGAGTCAGGATCTACGAGCGACGCGGGGCGCTGTTGCATTCGAAGACCGCATTCATCGACGGTGTCTGGTCCTGCGTCGGCTCGACCAACCTCGACTGGCGCAGTTTTCTCGACAACGACGAGATCAACGCGGTGATCCTGGGGCGTGATTTCGCCGAGAAAATGCAGGCCATGTTTGCCACTGACCTCGAAGCTTCCGAGGCCATCGATCCGGAGAGTTGGGAACAGCGATCTCCACTGCTGCGTATCAAGGAATGGGGAGCCAGTCTGTTGCAGCGCTGGCTGTAGCACAATGTCGTTATCGCTGTCAGGGTCAAACCACCGAGCCACCGGGGACAGCACGCCAAGTTTGATATGGATCCGTCGGTGTGCCTGACCGGAAAACCCGGTCAGTCATGACCGACATGAACGAGCAATTTGCCAAAGTTCTTGCCCTGGAGCAGGCCGATGAAAGCTTGCGGAGCGTTCTCGAGGCCTTCGATGATGTGCTCCCGTATCTTGATCCTGTCCTCCTTGAGCCAGATGTTCATCTGCTTCAGGAATTCACCGAAGCGATCACCGTAGTCGTCGAAAATGATGAAGCCCTGCATCTTGATGCGCTTGGTGAGCAGCGTCCGGGTCAGGAGCCCCAGACGATCCGGACCTTGCGGTAAAGCGGTGTCGTTGTAATGGGCGATCAGGCCGCACAGTGGAACGCGAGCACGGGCGTTGAGCAGGGGCAGGACGGCATCGAAGACTGCACCGCCGACACTTTCGAAGTAGACGTCGATACCTTTCGGGCAGGCCGCCGCCAATTGTTGCGGAAAATCGATGCTGCGGTGGTCTATGCAGGCATCGAAACCCAATTCGTCGACCACATAGCGGCACTTGTCTGGACCACCAGCGATACCGACTGCGCGGCACCCCTTGATTTTGGCGATCTGTCCAACCACCGAACCGACGGCGCCGCTGGCTGCGGCAACGACAACGGTTTCGCCCTCTTTCGGTTGGCCGATGTCGAGCAGCCCCATGTAGGCCGTGAAGCCAGGCATGCCCAGAACGCCAAGGGCGAGCGAGTGGTGTCTCATGTCGGGATCGAGTTTGATCAGGCCCGTGCCGTCCGAAAGAGCATAGCTCTGCCAGCCGCTGAAACTGCGCACCAGATCACCTGGCTGGTAATCAGGATGCCGGGAGGCTTCCACGCGCGAGAGGGTGCCGCCGACCATCACCTCACCCACGGCCACTGGTGCGGCATACGAGGGGGCGTCGCTCATGCGACCGCGCATATACGGGTCGAGCGAAAGATACACGGTGCGCAGAAGGATCTGGCCGGACGATGGTTCAGGAACGATGCATTCTTCAAGCAGGAAATTATGCGCGCTCGGTGCGCCGACCGGACGGGAGTTCAGAACGATCCGGTGATTGACGGTGTTCTCTCTTGGGGTAATTATTGATCCATCGGAAGTGGATAGGGTGCGATGTTCCATTTATGGACTCCTGTAAAAGGTGTATGGGCAGGTTTTCCGTAGCGTCGATCGTACCGACTAGTCGGGGCTATGTGGCCGGGCTTTCCTTGATTCTGTTCGCTGTAACACGAAACCACTGTGACTTGATTGCTTCGAGCAGGAACAGGCTGAGTAAACCTGCTGCCGCGCATAGAGCAAGATCATCCCAGTGCAATCGGCCAAAATTAAATAGCGATTGCGCCGGGGGCCACGACAAAGCCAATGCGAGAAGTGCCCCGATGCTGCCAACCAGAATCCACAGCGAGCGGTTGGGGCGCATGAACGCGCGGATGAGTGACGACTTGAACGAACGGTTAACCAGGATGAGCCCGATGTTGATGAGTATCAGCGCCGTGAACACCAGAGCGCGCAGATCCGGATCAGGTACATCCATCCGTGCCGCACCAATGTAAACGCCTGCCAGGATGGCAAAAACAATCAAGCCTTGCAATACTGCCCACAGAATCCGTTTGGGAAGGAGCAGGGGGCTCGCCGGATCGCGCGGCGGACGTTGCATGACGTCGTCTTCCTCCTGTTCGGCTTCAAAAACGATCGAGCATGCCGGATCGATCACCATTTCCAGGAAGGCGATGTGGATCGGCGTGAGAATCAGCGGCAGACCCAGTAGAAGGGGAAGCAGTGCGAGTCCGGCGATCGGGATATGCACCGCAACAATGAACTCGATTGCCTTGCGCAGGTTGTCGTAGATACGGCGCCCGAGTCGGATTGTTTTGACGATCGAGCCGAAATCATCGTCGAGCAGCACGATGGCGGAAGCTTCACGGGCGACATCCGTGCCGCGCCCACCCATGGCAATGCCGATGTTCGCCGCCTTGATGGCCGGGGCATCGTTCACGCCATCGCCGGTCATGGCGACGATCTCGCCGTTGGTCTTGAGGCTCTGCACAATGCGCAGTTTCTGTTCGGGACGGATACGGGCGAAGATCGACGTCGATTTCACACGCAGGGCGAGTTGATCGTCAGTCAGGGTTTCGAGCTCGTCGCCGGAGAGCACTTCCGTCGAGTCGATCCCCGCCTGCTTGCCGATGGCGCGGGCCGTTTCCGGATAATCACCGGTAATCATCACCACGCGGATTCCTGCGGAGCGGCATTCCGCCACGGCGGCAGGCACATTGGGACGCAAGGGATCGGCGAAGCCGATCAGGCCCACATACTCGAAATTGAGACCTCGTGGTGTGTCCGGCAGGTTCTGTTCCTGCGCCGCATTCGGAACAGTGGCCCTGGCTACCGCGAGCACACGAATACCATCGCCGGCAAGCGCATCGACCCGTTGGCGAATCTTGAGGAGTCGATCTGCGGGCAGGTGACACAGTTCAGCGATCGCTTCGAGCGCGCCTTTGGCGTAGGCCGTGCCCACGTTATTGCCTTCGCCGGACAGAATGTTTGCGACCGCAAACAGGTCCGGTCTGAGGCCATAGGCGCGGATCAGCGTGTGTTTGGGGAAGCTTGCCGCATTTTTCCCGATCTGGGATTGCGCCAGCGTGTGAATGGCGATATCCATCGGGTCGGTGGGTTCGCGTGGGCAGGCAAGCAGGGCCGCTTCCAGCGTTTCCCGGATTTTGTCATCTGCTGGCTTGTTTTCTTTAGGATGCCAGAGCATGTCCTCGCTGTGTATGGCGACAAGCGTCATGCGGTTTTCGGTCAGCGTGCCCGTTTTGTCGGTGCATAACACGGTCGTCGCTCCGAGCGTTTCAATGGCCGATGCGCGCCGGGTGAGCACCCGAGCCCGCGAAATGCGCCACGCCCCCATGGCCATGAACACGGCGAGGACGAGCGGGAATTCTTCAGGCAGCAACGACATGCCGATGGCGATACCGCCAAGCATCGCCTCAAGCCACGATCCGCGTAACAACCCGTAAAGCAGAACTACCAACCCGCCGGCGAGCAGGCCAATAATGGCGAAGTTGCGAACCAGTCCGTGGATTTGAATTTTCAGGCGCGGCTGTTCTGTTTCAATGCTTTCAAGGGCTCGGCCGATCTTGCCCATCTCACTGCGGATACCTGTGGCGTGGACCAGGGCTTGTCCGGAACCGCGCACAACCAGCGTTCCGGCAAAGATATGGGGCAGGTCTTCACCGCCGGGCTTGGGTGCGGTCGCTTGTCCTTCCGTTATTGGCGAAGAATCCGGTGCCTGTTTGCGAACAGGAAGGGATTCGCCGGTCAGCAGCGATTCGTCGAGCAACAGATCTTGTGCGGAGACGAGCGTCGCGTCGGCTGCAACGCGATCACCCTCTGCAATAATGATCAGATCGTCACGGACGACCTCCCTGCCGGCAACCAGTATCCGCTGGCCGTCGCGGACCACAAGCGCGCGAGGACTGGCGAGGTTGCGCAGTGCTTCCAGTACGTTTTCACTGCGCGATTCCTGAACGATGGTGATCGTTACCGAAAGGGAAGCGAACAGTAGCAGGAGCAAGGCTTCTGTTCGACTTCCCAGGAGCAGATAAACGATCCCGCCACCGATCAGTAGCGCAAACATGGGCTGACGCACCACTTCGAAGAGGATGCGCAGGAATCCGCGTTTGCCGGGTGATGGCAGTTCGTTGAAACCGTCCTGCTTCAGACGCTGTGCTGCTGCTACCGCGCTTAGCCCGGTAATGGTTTTCGATTCAGTGGTCACTTGAAGGACTTGAGCAAGGCTTCAAACTTCGTTTTCAGCGACTCGGCGTGAGGCGTTACCGCCGGAATATCGCGCTCGATACCCAGTAGTTCATAGACTGCCATCTGGGCTGCGCGCACCGAATACTCGACGGTAAAGACGACATCATCGGGAATTTCGACGAACTGGCTGATGAACGCCAGATTCTTCGATCCATAGGGTACGGGCAGCGGCCGATCACCAGCCAGTCGCGGCATGAACATGCTGGTGATGTAGGGCATCCGGCACGGAATGCAGTTGGCTTTTGCAACCGTCTCCGGATCGAAGCGCAGGTGGCCGCACAACTCCTGCAGGATTTCTGCGCCGTTGCAGTCGGCCATCGACTTGGCAACGAAATTTCCGATCCGGTCGGGGAACAGTGAGTATCCCCAGAATACCTGCACATCGTCAGGCTGGTTCAGAAAGTGGGGTTGAAAGGCCAGCACGATGGACATCAGCCAGTTCGAGTCCTTGAACGTTACCAGGCCGCCGATTCCTGGTAAATTTCCGCTGAATTGACTCATCTGGTCGAAGAATGCGGTGTCCTTCAGGGTGACGGTAAACGACGCCCAATAGGACTGTGCGATGCAGCTATTGAAGACCTGGGGATGGCCGAATTCGGGACGATCATGCGCCAGTTTTTCCCACAGCGTCCAGCCGCCACTATCGGTTTTGGTCAGCTTGGCCGGCGCACTGGTCATCGACCCGAGGCTCGAGGCGTCGGTCATCGAGCCGTTTTGCATGAAGACCAGTTCGTCGTCATTGACGGTAATTAACATGCTTTTGCCACGGCCGAGACAATGGATGCCGGTCACGACAAATTTGTCGTCAACGGTCTGGTATTCGAGGTCTGTCACCTTGCAGTCCGTAATCAAATGGACGCCCTGGGCTTTGAGCCAGGTCTGCAAGGGAAGGACCAGCGAGTCGTACTGGTTGTAGATGGTTCGCTTGACGCCCGCCAGCGTCTCGATGCGGGAGAATTCGAGCATGAAACGCAGCAGGTAACGCTTGAACTCAACGGCGCTGTGCCACGGCTGGAAAGCAAAGGTGGTTGACCACATAAACCAGAATTCAGTCTCGAAGAACTCGGGCGAAAACCATTCCGTGATACGGCTTGCACCTAGCGCCGTTTCATCGGCCGTGCTGAGTTTCAGCAATTCGACGCGATCCTGCATCGAGAAGCCCATGGACGTTACCGGAACCTGCGCGCGTCGACGGTCAACCAGTCTTGCCATCGAATGTGCCTGGTGTTTCTCGTTGAACTCGACGGTTTCGTCGAATACTGTCTTGCTCTCGTTGTTCAGTGAGGGAATCGACTTGAAAAGATCCCAGGTGCATTCGTAGTTGTCGGTGGTCAGCATCCGTCCGCCACGCAATGAATAACCACGTTCCGCATCTCCGGCACCGTCCAGGCTTCCGCCGAGTAGCGGTGATGCTTCCAGGATCGTGATGTGGCCGCCGGGCAGCTTGCCATCACGGATCATGAAGGCGGCGGCAGCCAGCGAACCGATGCCGCCTCCGACGAGATAGGCTTTGGAAGTGATCATGCTCATGTTGATTTTTCCTTAAAACACTCAGGTGAAGATGCGAATGGAGGTTTGGTTTCACCAGTAACACCATGAAATAATCCCGATGCTCCTTGGTGAATCTGGTGACTGGGTACTTCGTAGTCTTAGTTGTCCGACTCCTTGCGCCGGGATGCAGTGGCCTGCCAATTGCCTGCCACTTCGGCGCAAAAGCCTGCCAGCTTTTCCAGCACCGTCTGTACGGCACGATTCGCTGCTACGACGCCGCCGTAGGGATCTTCGCTGGTGGCCGTAACACTCTCGTCGAATTCCTGCCACGCCAGCACCTGGCGCGTGGTGTTGTCGACCATGTAGGCGCGCAGCGTGAAACGCACGCGGCCGGGTGGGCTGCCAACCTCATGCTGCAGGCGTATTATTTCGCTGTCGAGCCGCAGATCGCCGTCGGCGGCGCTCGGTGTCGACACGACGGCGCGGAATGCGCCGCTGTTTTCCAGCGCACTGACGATGAGCGGTGCCAGCATGCGCGCCGGCGTGTCGACCCATTCGCTGTGCGCATAGTATTCAAGCTGGTGAGCCTCGCGCACGTAGACGATGCGCTGGCTGTTGAAGCCCGATGCGGAATGCGTCGGATTGACAATCAGGGTAGGCGCTACCATTGACCGCTTTGCCGGTGCAGGCGTTAACGCCTTCGCTTCCAGTCTGACGCTATCTAGGGAATAGAAGGACGGTTGTTCCGTCGCCGGTGGCCGCAGTGCACTGCAGGCACTGGCCACGATGAGCAATAGCGCGGTGGCGGCAAGCCGGCAGGGGCGTGCGTTGAGTAAGCTGATCATGGTTTCTTCTGTCCTGGTGGTGTGCCTGTCGATGCTTCTCCCGGACCTTCCGGCACCGGTCGGCGACCGAACAGGAGACTCGAGGGATTGCGTTCGGTTTGCTCGGTCAGGCGGCGCAGCGAGATCGACAGGGCACTCAGTTCGCCGAGCAGGCGTTCCAGTTCAGGCAGTGTCTCTGAAGTGAAGCGCTTCACGTCGGCACCGATCGCATTGACCGTCTTTCCGGCGCTGGCACTTGTCCGGGCGACCTCGTTCCCCATTTTCTCGATCGCTTCGGCGCTGCGTTCGATACGATCGACGACCGGACCGAGCTGGGCCGATGCACTTGATGTGTTTTCGAGCGTGCGTCCGGCATTGGCCAGCCCCGCGTCGATGGTGTCCTTGCGTGCGGCGATGGTATGCGCGACGGTGGCGATGTCGGCGAGCAGACTCTTGAACGCCGCCTTGTTTTCGTCGCTGAGAATGTCGTTGATGTTGCCCGAGGTGCTGTCCAGCTTGGTCAGCACGGAGGTCAGCACATTCTCCAGTCGCGCGCTCAGCGAGGGTTTGGTGCGGATCTGCGGATATTCGTTGCCCGCCGTGACGCCGAGCGGCGGTGCATCGCGGGCGCCACCGCTCAGCTCGACATAGGTGATGCCGGTCAGTCCCTGTGTTTTCAGCACTGCTACGGTATCCTCCTTGATTGGCGTGCCGCGCTCGATGGCGAAGATCAGGTTCACCCGTTCCGGATTACCTGGATCGAGCTGGATCAAACGCACCTTGCCGACGTCAACCCCGTTGTATTTGACCGGCGCGTTTAGATTGAGTCCGGCGACCGACTCGTCTTCGACGGCCAGATACAAGTCGTATTTCTTCTGGAAAGCGCCGCCCGAGGCGAGCCACAGAACACCGGCAACGAGCACGGCGCCGAGGACAAGTACGAACGCGCCAACGAGCGCATAGTTCACTTTGGTTTCGATGATGGTCTCCCGATTTCATTGCTGGTTTGCACTTTTCCCTGTGGATTTTCCTGATCCTGCTCTTGTTCCTGCGCCGCTCTTCCGCGCGGACCGTCGAAGAATTTCCGGACGGCGGGATTGTCCATTTTCGACAGTTCGCGCATCGAGCCGGTGCCCTGCATCCTACCGTCGGCGAGGACGGCGACACGGTCGGCCACCTGCCACAACAGGTCGAGGTCGTGCGTGATCATGACGATGGTCAGGCCGAACAGGTCGCGCAGCTTGAGCACGAGCTGGTCGACTTCACCGGCACTTTCCGGGTCGAGTCCGGCGCTCGGTTCGTCGAGAAACAGCAGTTCCGGGTCAAGTGCCATGGCGCGCGCCAGCGACGCCCGCTTCATCATGCCGCCACTGAGTTCGGAGGGATACTGGGCACCGACCTCTGGCTTGAGACCGGTCATGGAAAGCTTCCACGCGGCGATTTCATCGATCAAGACGTCATCAAGAGCGGTGTGCTCGCGCAACGGCAGGCCGACATTTTCTTTCACCGTCAGCGAACCGAACAGGCCGCCATGCTGGAACATCACCCCCCAGCGCTGGCGCAGCGCCAGGGATTCACCGTCCGCTTCATCATCGCCGAGCTTCTGCAGGTCGACGCCGAGAACCCGGATCGAGCCGGAGTTCGGGCGTTGCAGCAGGATCATTTCGCGCAGCAGGGTCGATTTGCCGGAGCCGCTGCCGCCGATCAGGGCGAAAATCTCCGCACGGCGAACTTCCAGGTCGACGTCGGTATGCACGACATGATCGCCGAAGCGTGTCGACACCTTGCTCATCTCGATCACTAGGGCATCGGCAGGCGCGTCGTTTTTCATGTCAGAGATCCAGCGCGCTGAAGGCGACCGAAAACAGGGCATCGGCAACGATCACCAGGAAAGTCGATTGAACGACGCTGCGCGTGGTTTGCCGGCCGACGCTGTCGGCCCCGCCTTTGGTACGAAACCCCTGAAAGCAGCCGATCACGGCGATGATGGCTGCGAATACCGGTGCCTTGCAAATGCCGATCAGATAGGCAGTGATACTGACCGCCTTGACGAAGCGATCAAGAAACTCGCCGAAGCCGACTGCGAGCTGCGCGCGCGCCATGATCATGCCGCCCAGCACACCGAGCACGTCGGCGAACACGGTCAACAGCGGCAGCGCGATCAGCAGCGCGATGATCTTCGGCAAGACCAGCATATCCAGCGGCGCGATGCCCAGCGTGCGCATGGCGTCGATCTCCTCGGTCACCGACATCGTGCCAATCTGCGCGGCATAAGCGGATCCCGAGCGCCCGGCGATGATGATGGCGGTGATCAGCGGGGCGAACTCGCGCAGCATGGACAGGCCAACGAGATCGGCGACAAAGATGTTGGCGCCGTAATGCCTGAGCTGGTCGGCGCCCTGATAGGCGACTACGATACCGAGCAGGAATGACAGCAAGCCGACGATGGGCAGAGCGTCCAGCCCGGCGCTACGGATGTTGAAAAGGATAGGGCGCCCTCTGAAGCGCGCCGGGTGCGCGATGCATCCGGCAAAGGCGAGAGCACATTCCCCGACAAAACTGAGCAGCGCCATGCTCTGTTCGTAAGCCGCTGCAGCATTCCGCCCCAGGCCCTCAAGCCCCGACCGGGAGGCACTGGCGAGCGGGGGGGTGTCGGTCTGATCGGCGGCCTGCTGCTCGACGACGTCAAGCAGCCTGGCAAATTCCGGACGCAGTTCGCGCATTTCTACGCGTGACCCCTCGCCGCGCAAGCGGCGCAGGAGTTTTTGCAGAACCCAGGCGCCCGCCGTATCGAGCGACTCGATTCGTGCGCCGTCGACGACCATACTTGCCGGCGCGGATAACGCGTCGAGTTGTGCTCCGATTGTGCCGATCCCGCGTGCAGTCCATGACCCCGACAGGGCCAGTTCTTCTGGCGTCGGCTGATCGATGGCGGCGGGTATCAGCGCAATGGTGTTCATGGATGAGCTGGAGACTAGATGAATTGTTTCATCCAGTATGTACGCCAGCGTACAGAGCTCATCAACGGAAACTGTCCAGCCTTCTGCCTATAACCTCCAGAAGGAAGTGGACTCCATCGCTGGAGTCTGTTTCCAATTCTTGAGGCGATCTTACGTCGCAGTACGATCGCTTCAAAATGCATTAAATCTGACGCCGCCACGCCGCTCGCCATTGCAAAGGCGTCCGAAAAACAGCAGTCCTTTCCAATTGAGAGAAAAGGAGTCACGCTTGACCAGAAACCATACGCTTTCAACCGTCCGGTTGATGGTGTGTTCCACCACGAAGTGGCTCAGCAATACGGCAAAGGCTCAGCCCCATCGCATCGCGATCTTCTAGCCATTTGAGCTGTCCGTACCCTCTCCGGCATCACCACGACCTATGACTACGATGCCCTCGACCGCAATAAAAGCGGAACCTGCTTGAATGCTGGTACCAATGCTCGCAGCCCTTGCGGCGCGGTTGGCAGTGTTAAAATGATCGACGATAAAAACAATCGATGGCAGGGTGAGCAGACTATGGGTTACGAACAGATCGCTGCGGTTGATCTTGGCTCCAACAGTTTCCGTTTGCAGATCGGGCGTGTTGTTGACGACCAGATTTATCCGCTCGATACTTTGAAAGAACCGGTTCGTCTGGCTTCCGGGCTGACCCGTGAAAAATACCTCAATGAAATTGCGCAGCAGCGTGCGCTTGAGACCTTGTGTCGATTTGGCGAGCGTTTGCGCGGTTTTCAGCCTGAAGCGGTGCGTGTGGTGGCGACCAATACCCTGCGCGTGGCCAAGAATGCGCGAACATTTATCCCTCAGGCCGAAGCCGCTCTTGGTTTCCCGATCGAAGTCATCGGCGGGCGCGAGGAAGCCCGCCTGATTTACATCGGTGTCGCACATACACTGCCTCTCGACAAACACAAGCGCCTGGTCGTCGATATCGGCGGTGGCTCGACCGAATTCATTATCGGTAAAAAACTCGATCCTCTGGCCATGGAGTCGCTGTTCATGGGTTGCGTCAGCTATACACTGCGCTTCTTCCCGGATGGCAAGGTGGATAAGAAGCGTTTCAGCGAGGCCGAAGTGTCGGCCGCGCGTGAAATTCAAACGATCGCCCAGGATTACCGTCGCCTTGGCTGGACTGAAGCGGTCGGTTCTTCGGGCACCGCGCGCGCCATTGCCGATCTGCTCGAAGGCAACGCCTTGAATCCCGATGGACTCAGTGGCATCACCCGCGAGGGTCTGTCCAGGCTGCGCACGATGATCATTCGCGCCGGTTCGGCGGCTGAACTGAAGCTTGCTGGACTGAGCAGCGAGCGCCTTCCGGTTTTTGCCGGAGGGCTGGCGATCATGTCGGCGATCTTCTCCGAACTGCGTATCGAGCGCATGACCTATTCTGAAGGGGCCTTGCGCCTCGGCGTGCTCTACGACCTGCTTGGGCGCTTTCATCATCAGGACATGCGTGATGCGACAGTGCAACAGTTCATGCGGCGCTACCAGGTGGATGCCCGTCAGGCCGGGCGTGTCAGCCTGACTGCGCTTGATTTGCTCGGACAGTTGATCCGCGTCGATTCGACGGAACACGAGAGCGATGTTCGCTTTCTGCGCTGGGCCGTAGCGCTGCATGAAATCGGGATATCGATTGCGCATGGTGGTTTTCACAAACATGGGGCCTACATCGTCAGCTTTGCCGATATGCCCGGATTTTCAAAGAAGGATCAGGAACGCCTCGCGCAACTGTTGCTCGGGCAACGTGGCAAGCTGGAAAAGCTTCCGTCAGCGCCATCCGCTGACTCGATCTGGCGACTGGTTTTCTGCCTTCGACTGGCCGCACTTTTGCACCGCTCGCGCGATGATGAGCCACTGCCACCTGTCATGGTAAAGCAACTGGATAGCGGGTTTCAGCTTGAACTTCCCGCCGATTGGTTGCTCGCCAACCCGCTCAGTGCTGCGGCACTGGCCGATGAAGCCCTCAACTGGAAGCGTATTGGTTCGGCATTTCGGGTCAAGCCCCAGGGCCAACCGGCCGTGCTGGATTAGTCGGTATGGCTGGCGCCTCGGTTGACACCGATGAACGCGCAGGGCGGCTCCATGTAACGCTTTCCGGCGACTGGACGCTGGCGCATCTGCCGACGCCGATTTCCGGGCTTGAAGCGCGCTTGCAGGCGCTGGCGGCAAGTCATCCGATCTGGGATTTGCAAGCCATTCCGCGCATCGACAGTGTGGGCGCCATTCTTCTCTGGCGGGCCTGGGGCCGACGCTGGCCCGATTCGCTCAATGCCTTGCCGCAGCAGCGCTCGGTCCTCGAGCGGGCGGCGGCCATCCGGCCTGCTGATGCTAGCAAGCCTCAGGTATCGCGGCTTGCTGCAGTGCTTGCCCTAGGGCGGCTTGTTCTGGCAGCGTTCAAGAACCTGCGCCAGATCATCACATTGATCGGGCAGTTGCTGCTCGATGTGGCCTATCTTTGTTCGCATCCGCGCGACATTCCGTGGCGCGAGTTTTCGGCCAATCTCTACAAGAGCGGAGCGCAGGCGCTGCCGGTGACGGCGCTGGTCGGTTTCCTGATCGGTGTCGTGCTTTCGTACTTGTCCTCACTCCAACTCAAAACATTCGGTGCCGATATCTACATCGTCAATTTGCTCGGTATCAGCATTATTCGTGAACTGGGTCCGGTGATTGTTGCCGTTCTGGTGGCTGGACGATCCGGGTCGGCGATGACGGCGCAGATTGGCGTCATGCGGGTGACCGAAGAGATCGATGCGCTGGCGACGATGGGTGTTTCGCGCAGTGTGCGTCTGGTCCTGCCCAAGGTGGCTGCTTTGTCGATTGCCATGCCGCTGCTGGTCGTCTGGTGTTCGGCGGCAGGCATCATCGGCGGCATGGTGTCGGCCAACCTGCAGATGGGTCTGTCCTATGGTTTTTTCATAGAGGCGCTACCCAAGGCGGTTCCGTTGGGTAATCTCTGGATCGGGATCGGCAAGGGCTTCTTTTTCGGTCTGCTGATCGCGCTGATCGCCTGCCACTTTGGTCTTCAGGTAAAGCCGAATACCGAGAGCCTATCATCGAAAACGACAACGGCGGTCGTCACGGCGATTACCTTGGTGATTGTCGTTGATGCCGTGTTTGCCATATTGACGCGTAATCTGGGTCTGCCGGCATGAAAATCATCGATGCCCCGGCCAGCATTTCGCCGAGTTCGCCAGCGGATTGTCCAATAATCGAGATTCGCGGGGTAAGCACGAGGTTTGGCGATACGGTGATTCATAGCGACATCGACCTTGACGTCGAAGCCGGGCAGATTCTCGGACTGGTTGGCGGTTCCGGCAGCGGCAAGACGACGCTGTTGCGCGAGATCGTCGGCCTGCTCATGCCGAGCAGCGGGTCAGTCAAGCTGTTTGGACATTCGGTGCTTGATGCCGATCCGCTGATACGCCGTAAACTACGCCGCCGTTTCGGTATGCTTTTCCAGCAGGGCGCCTTGTTTTCCGCACTTTCAGTCTTCGACAATATCGCTTTTCCCTTGCGCGAGTTACGCGTGCTGGACAAGGAAATGATCCATGAACTGGTCTGTCTAAAACTCGGCATGGTCGAGCTCGAGGCACGTCATGGGCAGTTGATGCCTGCCGAATTGTCGGGGGGAATGGTCAAGCGGGTGGCCCTGGCGCGAGCCCTGTCGCTGGAGCCGGAACTGCTGGTGCTCGATGAACCGACGGCCGGCCTCGATCCTGATCTTGCCGATAATTTTGTAAAATTGATCGGGATGTTGCAGAAAGAGCTGGGGTTCACCGTTGTCATGGTGACTCACGATCTCGATACCCTGGCGGGTCTGGCGACGCATGTGGCAGTGCTGGCCGAGCAGCGTATCATTGCCTGCGGCACTCCGGCGGAAGTACTCGCCGTCGATCACCCGTTCATCCGTAATTTTTTCTGTTCCGAGCACGCAAAGGCGGCCATGCAAAAAGGGTTCGTTTAATCATGGAAAATCGCGCATATGCCCTGATGGCCGGGCTCTTTACGCTACTCCTGGGGTTTTCTGCCATTGCCGCGCTGTGGTGGTTCGGCGGCAAACCAGAAGCGACCAATCAGTATCTGGTCGTCACCAGGAAGACTATAAGCGGGCTTAACGTGCAGGCCCAGGTGCGCTATCGTGGCATTCGCGTCGGCAAGGTCGAAAACATTGAACTCGACCCGGGCGATGTCGGCAATACTTTGATTCGGATCGCCCTGCGCAAGGACATTCCGGTCACGCGAGGAACCACGGCCAGGCTCGGGTTTCAGGGTGTGACGGGAATTGCGCATGTGCAGCTCGAAGATACGGGTCAGGATGCGGCACCCCTTGAAGCCGGTGCCGGGGATCTGGCGAGGATTCCGATGCAGGATTCGCTGATCCAGGAACTCTCGGAGGTCGGAGGCGAAACCCTGCGCAATGCCCGTGATTTTCTGGCCAATGCCAACCAGGTCCTGACTCCGGAAAACCGCCAGAATATTTCAAAAACACTGTCCAATCTCGAAGCAACGAGTGCCAATGCCAGGGAGGTCAGCGCTCAGTTGCGCCAGTTACTGACACCGGAGAATGTACGCCTGCTTAACTCGACGCTGGCGCAGGTCGAGCAGACCACCGCGCAGGGCCCGCCTTTTCTTGCCGAGGCGCGCGGGCTGGTAGTGCGCTTGCAATCGGTGAGCGACAGGCTGGAGATGACGCTGGGCGATCCATTGAGCGGCGGCGCCGGTGCGCTGCTTCCCCGGCTCAACGAGTTGAGTAGCGAGCTTTCCTCCAATTCGCTTCAGCTCAACCGCGTCCTGCAAATGCTAGAGGAGTCGCCGCAAAGCCTGATCTTTGGTCGGCAGAAAACCTTGCCCGGGCCGGGTGAAGCGGGCTTTATTGTGCCAATGAACGCCAGGGAACAACCATGAAAAAAGTTTTGATACTCTTTGTTGCCTCGCTTCTGAGTGCATGTGTCGGTGGAGCGAGAAATGTGCCGCCGGCCCTTGTTTATGACTTTGGTTTGCCAGCGAAACGGCTGGTGGTTGAAGGAACGTGGTCCAGACTGGCGCTTGAAGTAAGGTCGCCGACCTGGACCGATTCGCGCAACATCGATTTTCGGCTGGTCTACGAAGAACCGCTAAAAAAACGCGAATACGCAGACAGTCGCTGGGCGAGCAGTCCGGGTCAAATGCTTGCCCAGCAACTCAGGCAGCAACTTGGAGCCGTCAGTGTCGGCGGCAATGCGGCGGCCGATTGTCTGCTCCGGGTCGAGTTGCAGGAATTTTCCCAGGTGTTCGACTCGCCGCAGAAAAGCCGTGCGCTGGTGCAGGCCAACGTCAGCCTGATTGATACCAGGCGGCAGCTTGTAGCCGAGCGACAGGTGGTTATCGAACACCCGGCAGCCAGCCCTGATGCACACGGTGGCGTCAATGCGCTTGTGAAGGTGAGTACCGAGCTCGGTCAGCAACTGGCCGACTGGCTCGCCAGTCTGGAGAAGAATAATGCGCTCAAGAGTTGTCGCTCAGGCCACTGATCTGGAGCTTTGGATACCAGTCAAATCTTTTTCTTGACCCTGACCGCCGTTGCACGATGCCGTTGGCAGTCATGCGCTTTCCCGATAGCGGTTTTTTTGTTACCTCTCAGCAGGTTCCTTGCTTGACAGACAAGAAACGCCATGTCCCGGTTTGCGACATGACAGTGCGAAAGATATCGTTGCCTGCGCAAGAATCCTTGTGGCAAAAGCCTCACAACCCGTATAGCGAAAATCACGCAAAGTGACATAGGCTGGCCTATTCCCATCGTGTACCTGACGGGTGGGCATCATCTGTGCTCCAAAACATGTTTCAAGTCATTGTTTTATAAGTAGCTATCTGTTTTTTCCGGGCTCTGGAGGCAATCTGTCCTGCGTGCTGGATTGCCTCGGGGAGAACGCTCTGCCATGCCATTTGATCGAAATGGCACGTTCATTGCCTGTAGGGATTATTCAGGGTGCCCGGAGTAACACTTTGTTTCGTTTCCTACATCGCCTGGTCAGGCAACTGTGCGTAAGCCACAAACCTTTCCTCATCAACGCGCTTGACGTGCTGGCGGTAATTTTTGTCTCGATGTTTTTGAACCTGATCATCCAGGGACGGCTTGATGCCGATGTCAACGGCATTTCCGCCAATTATCAGGAAACAATAGTCGCCGGTGTAGCTGCGCTAAAGGTGGCGCTGGCACCATCTCGTGACATGTTGCTGGTGGCAAATGATGCTCTGCACAAGGGGGCGTTGCAGGTCCCTCTGGAACTGAACGGCGAGGACGCGAAAAGTGGAATCTGGCGTGTCAGCCGTCGCGCGAACCGGCCAACTCATGAATTGTGGTTACAGGGTGGGTTAGTTGAAAACTGACCTCTTTATTTCATAAGATCATAAGGAGATAAAACATTGTCCTGACTAAAGAATTTAACCTAATGGAATAAACAACTGGAGCAATAGTTCATTGTTGTGCGAACGATTGCCAAGTAATCGAAGGTTTTCAAACCTCAACTCATAAAAAGGATGGATTGATGAAATACCCTAACTCGTCGTCCGCACCAATGTATGTCTTGGTGCATATGGCCCGGCTCATTCTTGCCGCTCTGCTGATCAGTGCGGTCTCCCCGGCGTTCGCCAGTTCTGAAGCCAATCTGGTCTTGCCGAACCTGCAGGATGCCGCTCTGGCAAGCTTCATGGGCGGTATGAGTGGCTCGCAATTGCTGACCTATGGTCTGTTCGTCTGCCTGGCAGGACTCGCATTTGGAGCCATCATTTATGGTCAGGTCAAGGCCATGCCCGTGCATCGTTCAATGGCTGAGGTCAGCGAACTGATCTACGAAACCTGCAAGACGTACATGATCACCCAGGGCAAATTCATCCTTTTTCTCGAAGTATTCATTGGCGTAATCATTGTGGCGTACTTTGGCTGGGTACAGCGCATGCCTGCCGCCGAAGTGGCGCTGATTCTGGCCTTCTCACTGGTTGGTATTGCCGGCTCCTTTGGCGTTGCCTGGTTCGGCATCCGTATCAACACCCTGGCCAACAGCCGCACTGCCTTTGCCTCGCTTGAAGGCAGGCCTTTCCCGGTCTATGCGATCCCGATGAAGTCAGGCATTTCCGTTGGCATGATGCTGATATCGACCGAACTGTTGATCATGCTCGGTATTCTGCTTTTTGTTCCACCCGAACTGGCTGGCAAGTGCTTTATCGGTTTTGCCATCGGCGAATCCCTCGGTGCGGCCGCACTGCGCATCGCTGGCGGCATCTTCACCAAGATTGCCGATATTGGCTCCGACCTGATGAAGATCGTCTTCAAGGTCAAGGAAGACGATCCCCGCAACCCCGGCGTCATTGCCGACTGTACCGGCGACAATGCCGGTGACTCGGTTGGCCCGACGGCTGACGGATTTGAAACCTACGGAGTAACCGGCGTTGCCCTGATCAGCTTCATTCTGCTGGCCGTTCCCGAAGCGGCCGTTCAGGTTCAGCTTCTGGTCTGGATCTTCGTCATGCGCGTGATGATGATTATTGCTTCTGGCATTTCCTATATCGGCAATGAAATCGCCATGAAGGCCAGATATGGCAAGGCAGAAAGTTTCGACTTCGAAGCCCCTCTGACTTCGCTGGTGTGGGTCACCTCCATTGTTTCGTTGATCATCACCTTCATCGTGTCCAAGGCATTGATCGGTAACATCGCTATCGGAGGAGTGGTTTATACCAATCTCTGGTGGCAACTCTCGCTGATCATTACCTTCGGTACGCTGGCCGGTGCGATCATCCCGGAAGTCGTGAAGGTTTTTACCTCGACAAACTCCCGGCACGTTCGCGAAGTCGTTACCGCGTCCCGCGAAGGTGGAGCAAGCCTGAACATTCTGGCCGGGCTCACCGCGGGTAACTTCTCCGCCTTCTGGATGGGCTTTGTCATCGTCGCCCTGATGACCGGGGCTTCTCTGGTATCGCAAGGCGATTTGTCGCTGGTGATCAACCCCGATCCGGAAAAGGCCGGCATCATGGCCGCCGTTTTCTCCTTCGGTCTGGTCGCCTTCGGCTTCCTTGGCATGGGTCCGGTAACCATCGCTGTCGATAGTTATGGCCCGGTGACCGACAACGCGCAGTCGGTCTATGAGTTGTCCACCATCGAGCAGATTCCGGGTATCGCAGCCGAAGTCAAGGCCGATTTCGGAATTACCCTCAACTTTCACAGGGCCAAGGAACTACTGGAAGAGAATGATGGTTGCGGCAATACTTTCAAGGCAACGGCCAAGCCGGTACTGATTGGTACGGCGGTTGTCGGCGCCGCGACCATGGTGTTCTCCATCATCATGCTGCTCACGGACGGCCTGGCGAGCAACGTCAACCATCTGTCGATGCTTCACCCTGCCTTCCTGCTTGGCCTGATCTCTGGCGGTGCCACGATTTTCTGGTTCTCCGGCGCTTCAACCCAGGCCGTGTCGACGGGTGCCTATCGTGCCGTTGAATTCATCAAGCTCAACATGAAACTTGACGAAGGCTCGACCAAGGCCAACGTGGCAGACAGCAAGCGGGTTGTTGCCATCTGCACGCAGTATGCACAAAAAGGCATGTTCAACATCTTCATGGCCGTGTTCTTCGGTACCCTGGCCTGTGCCTTCATTGAGCCCTTCTTCTTTATCGGCTACCTGATCTCGCTGGCCATCATCGGTCTCTATCAAGCCGTGTTCATGGCCAACGCCGGTGGGGCATGGGATAACGCCAAGAAGATTGTGGAAACCGAGCTGCGGGCCAAGGGCACGGAACTTCATGCGGCCGCAGTCATCGGTGACACGGTAGGTGATCCGTTCAAGGATACCTGTTCGGTTGCGATGAACCCGATCATCAAGTTCACCACACTTTTTGGTCTGTTGGCGGTTGAAATGGCAGTTGGCCTCGTTGCCAGGGGGCAACAAAACCTGGCCTGGTTATTGGCAGCCGTCTTCCTTATGCTGAACCTGTTCTTCGTTTATCGCAGCTTCTACTGGATGCGTATCGAGGATGACGAAAGATTCCCGGCCAAACCGGTACCGGTTCCTTACGGTGCTGTACCGCAAGAAAGCTGATTTAACGGGTTCGTTGTCTTATGAGACGGGGCAGAGTTTGACCGGATGTCAGCGCATGAATCCAGAGCAAACCTGCCCACCTGATCGTCAACGACTATGCAACTTATTGATGCCGACTTGGTCAGGCCCGACAGGCCAGACTAGAGATTGGCCGAGCGCCACCAGTTGCTGTGATCCTTCCTGAGCACCGCCTGCGAAGGCATCGGGTAGTACACGAAGTCTGAACCAATGCCTACATAGAAACCGCCCTTGACCATGCGGAACGGGAAGACGAGTGAATGCACCCGATGCACAAGCTTGTTCCGCTTCCCACCGGGCTTCAGTTCCATCAAGGCTTCGCGCAGATGCTGCATGAAAGTATATGGCAGATCGCCCTCCAGACCATTTTCCGGATCGTGGGCGAGCGGGCCCAGTTCGAGTTCGACAAAGCACAGTCCCGGAAAACTGAAAAACTTGGATGGCGTACTGGTTACATCGGCACAAAAAAATGCCGGGTCCAGACGACTGACCACCAGGCTGTTGATCGGTGCAAGATCCTGGTACATATGCAGTTCAGGTACGGCGGAAGGAACCTGGCTTGCACGACTCAAGCCCAGCGTCGCACCATTGGCCGTCGTCAGGTACAGTTTGCCCAATGAAGCCATAGTGAGGTGCTCCATCACGCGATACATCGAGATGTACACCGAGTTCTTGGGTGAACCATCCGGTTTCGCCACACACTTTGCCAAGGCTCCCTCGATGTCGAAGTACTCATGGCGGTAGCTTGGGTCGACTTCGAAAAATACGGCCTGCCCCTTCGATTTGAACTTGTGGCCTGTCGCGTAATACTGCCCGAATTCCTCTGGTGGCAGCATGGAGGCGATCAGCGCTTCCGGGATCAGCGAGAAGTAAAGATGAGTAGTCATTGTTGATGCCCCCTTAAAATAGTCGACTTCGTTCTGGATTAACCCTGTTGCCGTGGCTACGAACACAGGATGATTTTCTTGTTCGGGCAAAGACCTCAAGGACGCTACGGACTACATACTGCTACCGACTTTCCTCTTTGGCGACGATGCGCATACCGTAAAAACTGCGGAAAACAAATATCAGGTTGACGACCAGGAACAGAGCCGACATTGCCCATACCACGGATTGCTGGCCCTGAGCGTTCAGACCGACCGCCATTTCAACCGCCAGCAGGCCGAAAAGCGTCGTGAATTTGATGATCGGATTCATGGCCACCGAAGCGGTGTCCTTGAACGGGTCGCCGACGGTGTCGCCGACCACCGAGGCATTGTGCAAATCGGTACCCTTGGCGTGCATTTCGGTCTCCACGATCTTTTTGGCATTGTCCCATGCGCCACCGGCGTTGGCCATGAAAACGGCCTGATAAAGACCGATGATTGCCAGCGAGATCAGGTAGCCGATAAAGAAGAAGGGCTCGATGAAAGCACAGGCCAGGGTGCCGAAAAATACCGCCATGAAGATGTTGAACATGCCCTTCTGCGCGTAGATCGTGCAGATCTCGACAACCTTCTTGCTGTCTTTTTGTGAGGCCTTGACGACCTCATCAAGCCGGATGTGCGTGCTGATGAACTCGACAGCACGGTAGGCGCCGGTAGAAACGGCCTGTGTGCTGGCACCGGAAAACCAGAAAATCGTCGCGCCACCGGAGATCAGGCCGAGCAGGAATGGCGGATGCAGCAAAGAGAGCTTGTCCAGGTTTTCCGTAAGACCCGCTGTCAGCAACATGACGATGGAAAAAACCATGGTGGTCGCACCGACCACGGCGGTTCCGATCAATACCGGCTTGGCCGTGGCCTTGAAGGTGTTGCCGGCTCCATCATTCTCTTCGAGCAGGAACTTCGCGGTACGGAAATTGAGATCGAAGCCGAAATCCCTCTTTATCTCAGCCTCGATGCCGGGTATCTGCTCGATCATGGACAGTTCGTATACCGACTGTGCGTTATCGGTGACCGGGCCGTAGCTGTCGACGGCAATCGTTACCGGACCCATCCCCAGGAAGCCGAAGGCGACCAGTCCGAACGAGAACACCGCAGCCATCATCGCCGCCTTCGTGTAATCGGGATTGATCACTGCGGTCAGGTCGAACTGCGACAGAATGTAGGCGCCGGACATCAGCCCGACGATGATCACGCCAATCCAGAAAGCCGAGAAGTAGCCGGCGACCAGGCCGGACAGGATGTTGAGGCTGGCGCCGCCAGCCTCGGAAGCCTTAACCACTTCGCGCACGTGCTTGGAGTGGGTCGACGTGAACACCTTCACCACCTCGGGAATGATGGCGCCGGCCAGCGTACCGAGGGTGATGATCAGCGAAAGCTGCCACCAGAGGTTGGTGTAGGTTTCGCCGCCGACCGCGAAGTTGCCGATCAGCAGGTACGACACGATGAAAGTGATGATCAGGGAAATGAGCGAGGTGATCCAGACCAGCGAGGTCAACGGCGATTCGAAATTGAAGCGGACCTTTTCCCCGTACAGGCGTTGGGCGAGCACCTGATTGCCCAGATAGGATATGCCCGAGGCCACGATCATCATCACGCGCATGACGAACAGCCATACCAGCAGCTGAACCTGAACGGAGGGTTCCGGAACCGCGAGCATGATGAAGCTGATCAGCGCTACGCCGGTGACACCGTAGGTTTCGAAGCCGTCGGCGGTGGGGCCGACCGAGTCACCGGCATTGTCGCCGGCACAGTCGGCGATCACGCCGGGGTTGCGCGCATCGTCTTCCTGGATACCGAATTCAATTTTCATCAGGTCGGATCCGATGTCGGCAATCTTGGTAAAGATGCCCCCTGCAATGCGTAGCGCAGCGGCGCCCAGCGATTCGCCGATGGCGAAGCCGATGAAGCACTTGCCAGCCAGGCTCGGCGGCACGAACAACAGGATGCAGAGCATGATCAGCAGTTCGGTCGAGATCAGCAGCATGCCGATCGAGATGCCCGACTTGATTGGAATGGCATACACGGGATAGGGTTTGGCCGCCAGCGAGGCAAATGCCGTGCGGCTGTTCGCCAGGGTATTGATGCGTATGCCGAACCAGGCAACGGCGAAGGAGCCGGCGATACCGACCAGGGAAAACGCCAGGATCAGCGCCACGTCGGGAGCCGGGAGTTGTTGAACGAAATAGAAGTAGCCGATCATCAATACTGCGGTCAAAGCCTGCAGAATCAGCAGAAACTTGCCCTGGGTGATCATGTAGGTCTTGCAGGTTTCGTAGATCAATTCGCTGACTTCGGCCATCGAGCCATGTACCGGCAGACTGTAAATTTGACGGTAAATGATGGCACCGAAGACCAGGCCGCCGAAGCATATCAGGAGTCCATAGGACAGCAGCGACCAGCCGGACATCCCGCCGAGGAAAGATACCAGCGACAGATCGCCAAGATCGGGAAGGACAAGATTGGCCTCGCTAACGTGGCCCGTGGATGCAAGGACGGGAAGCGAACTCAGTCCGACGATGAAAAGCAGGGTAAACAACAGGCAACGCGCAAGATTTCGCCATGCCGGAACATACGCAGAATTACCAAAAGTCATCAGTCTTCCCCAAAAAAAGCAAGCCAAAGCGCTGCGATGGATAGGTCGGTCCATTCAGGCAATAAAAAAGTTCACATTTCCGGCAAGCGTAGCAACTGATTATGCAGTTGAAGACAACGAAGTCGAGCCGGTAATGTCCCAATAATCCTGCTTCCGAGCCTGATAAGAATGCAGAAATTCGACAGTGCTAAATCATAAGCCGGGATGCTCCATGACATCATCAATTGCTGGCCGGCAGCTCAGTCCTGCCGGATGCGCTAATTTACAGATGTATTGCCAAGGAACTCTGAAACGTTTGGAAGTTTACTACCAGATTGCTGAATCTGACCAGTTGCAACTCATGTTTTTTGCCTTGAATGTTTCCAGCCCCGGCTTTCGAATGAGTAGTGACGGGCAGCCAATAACGGCGATTCTCATAGCCTCTTCAGATTCACGCTGATCGACCACTCGCAGGCTAACTCAGTTGTTGGCAATGGCAGCTTGGGGACAGCGTTAAAATGGTATTATTCGCAACGGCGGGTCTCCCCGCATTGCAGGGTGGTTAACCTGGTCAGGTCCGGAAGGAAGCAGCCACAGCCATTTACTGCGAGTGCCGGGGGTAAGGCTCGCCACTTCCATTTCTGGTGGCGTGGCGGTACGCTGTGTCAGGAAAAGCGCTGCATGAAGCGGCGGTCGATCCTGTCCTTCCAGCGCCAAACCCATACCCCGCTGGTGTAGAGGGGCCCCCAGGCTGCCAGCGCGTGGCGCTTTCCGGTGCTGATCAGGTATAGCGCCTTTCCCTGGGGTGCCCATCTTTGCATGGTTTTGCCAGTCAATACTGAGCGCAGATTGTTGGCGAGCACCGGGCCGGCACGAACGGCAAAGACGCCGGACTTTGGTCTGGGTTCGGCATAAGCGGCTACATCACCGGCGGCAAAAACAAAAGGATGGGAAGTGCTTTGCAGCGTTGGGGTGACGCGGATAAAGCCTTTTTCATCGCAGGCCAGACCGCTTGCCGATGGCCAGGTCGGAGCGGCGGCGCCGGTCACGAGCAGGCTGACATCGCAAGCCAGGCTCGTTGCATCGGAGAGTCTGACATGCCCCGCAATGAGTTCAATCGCGCGTCGATTCGCCAGGAAAGGGATCCCGTGTTGTTTAAGCAGCGCAAGGGCAGTATTTCGCAGACGTTCAGGGAGGCCCGATAACGGTAAGGCGTTGCCGCCGATCAGCGTGACTTGAGCGTTGGCTAACTGCTCACGAGCGAATCGTTGTTTAATGGAAAAGGCCAGTTCAGTGCCTGCAGCGCCATCGCCGACGATGCTAAGCATAAAACCGGATTTCGCCTGGCGAGCACGCTCCAGCAAACCGGGCCAGGCGGCAACAAACCCTTCGATAGGCCGGATCGGCAAAGCGAATTCCAGGGCGCCGGGGTCTAAACCCAGATCGACGTCCGAACCACTATCGATGGATGCGATGTCAAAAGGGATGGTTTCGCCATTGGCGCAGCGTACCTGTTTCAATTCGCTGTCGAGTTCGGTACATGCGCTCTGTACAAACCGGATACCGGCCCGACTGGCGAGCAGGCTGATCGGGATTGCGCATTGCTCGATGCTGTAATGGCCGGCGATCCAGCCTGGCAGCATACCTGAATAGATCTGTCGTGGATAAGGCGAGATGAGCGTTACTTCGCAATCGGGATAGGGCGACCTGGCCAGTGCGTCGAGCACGTACACATGGGCGTGACCGCCTCCGATGAGCAGCAAACGTCTCATGGCCTGACTTTGAAGCGGAAATCGCCCGAGTGGCAAGTCATGATGACCACTCGGTGAAGTCCTCAAGAGTGGCGAGGCGTGCCAGATCGGAGGGTCGATCAACATCCCACAAGATCAGCGGTTCTGCCCAGCGCAGGCCAAGCCCATCCAGACGTTCGCGTGTCTGTGCCATGACCTGTTCGCTTCCCCAGTCGATGTTTTCGAACAGTAAGGGTTGCGGTTGGCGAAGTCCGACCAGCACATAGCCGCCATCCTCGGCCGGAATGAACACGGCATCGCGTCCATCGCGCAGCACATTGGCCGCCGTGGCTAAATGAGCGGTTTGCAGCGCCGGGCAGTCGGTACCGATCAGCAACATCGGACCCCCATGAACAGCAAAGGCATGCGCCATGCGGGTGCCAAGATCGGGCCCCAACTGACGGCTGACCTTGACTCCACAATGTGCATGCAGGGCGCGAAAAAAATGGTGCCGCGTATCCGGGGAGCACCACAAGGTTATCCTTCCTGAATCAATGCGGATGGCATTATTCAGGGCGTTCAGGATCATCCGACGTTGCAGTCGTGCCGCACCAGCAGCACCAAGCGCTGGAATCAGCCTTGTCTTCGCTGCGCCTGGCTGCGGTGCCCTGGCAAAAATGGCAATATCCACAGAATCAGCGCTGACGCGGAAGGGTGCCATAGCGAACGGCCAGTTTGTCCGGATCCGTACCGAAAAAAAACCAGGTGCGCAAACACCACATGAGCACTATGGTGCGTAAAACACCCTGCCTTTCCCAGCGCCGACCCGAGGTGACAACGCGTTCGCGCAGGCACGCCGGACGGGCAATTCGTTTAAGCTTCTTCGACAGGACAATATCCTCCATCAAGGGCAACTCAGGATAGCCGCCAATCCGCTCGAACACCTCCCGGCGAACAAAAATGGCCTGATCGCCGGTGGCAATGCCGCTCAGCCTGGAGCGCCAGTTCATCATGCGCTCGACGATACGCAACAAGGGGTGTGCGCCGTCGATGCGTACGTCGAATCGCCCCCAAAACGCTCCGGACGCGATGACTTCATGAACTCGCTCGAAGACAGAAGAGGGAAGGGCGGTGTCGGCATGCAGGAAAAGCAGTACCTCTGAGCTACTGGCTCGTGCGCCGGCGTTCATTTGCACAGCACGGCCGCGGGGAGAATGAGTGACCAGATCAACCAGCGGGCCTGCCTGCTCTGCCGTGCTGTCTTCGCTGCCCCCGTCAACAACAATCAGGGTAACACCCTTGCCGCGTAAAAATTGCAGCGCCTCAAGTTGCGAACGGATCCCCGCCGCTTCATTGAGCACGGGAATAATGACCGAGAGAAAGGGCTTGGGCATTGAGAGCAGTGATGCAAAACGTATAACGGTGGGCTGGTCTACGCCTGGCTTGGCAAGCGTCCAGGGGTTTGGCGAGCGATGTTTACACACGAATGGATGCAGCAATGCCAAGCATCAGCATTCGCATTCTATCGCGCTTGCCGGTAGCCCCCGTAACCGGCAGGAACGCTTGCCTACCTTTAGCGGTGCCGGCTACCGCTACGGTGTGAACCTCCGCCTGCCGGCGGCTTGCCGCTTCCGGCGCGGGTGGTATTGGCCGCACCCGGGCGTGCGCCGCCGCCGGTTCGAGCAGCGGGCGAACGCTGTCCGCCGCGTGAACCCGCCGAGCGCATCAGGATCGGTTCGGCACGGATGCTCGGATCGGGCGCGTAATCCGGATAGGGCACCACTTCAATCTGCTTTTTCAGCAGTCGCTCGATGTCATGCAGGAGCTTGAGTTCATCGACGCAGACCAGCGAAACGGCGGCACCCTCGATCCCCGCACGCCCGGTACGGCCGATGCGATGCACGTAATCCTCGGCGACGTTCGGTAACTCGTAATTGACGACATGCGGCAATTCGTTGATGTCGATACCGCGCGCCGCGATGTCGGTGGCGACCAGCACATGCAGCTTGCCGTTCTTGAAGTTGGCCAGTGCCCGGGTGCGCGCGTTCTGGCTCTTGTTGCCGTGAATGGCATCCGCTTCGATGCCGGCCTTGAGCAGTTTGTCGGCCAGGCCGTTGGCGCCCCACTTGGTGCGCGTAAACACCAGCACCTGATACCAGCCATTGTCACGGATCAGATCGACCAGCAGGTCACGCTTGCGTTCACGGTCAACTCGATAAACAAACTGTTTGACCAGTTCTGGCGCCGTATTGCGGCGCTCCGACTCGACGTACTCGGGGTCAATCAGGAAGCTGCCGGCCAGCGTGCGGATTTCGTCAGAAAAAGTGGCTGAAAAGAGCAGATTCTGGCGCTTCTTTGGCACCAGCTTGATGACGCGCCTGATGTCGTGAATGAAGCCCATGTCGAGCATGCGGTCGGCTTCGTCAAGTACCAGCACCTCAACACCCGAAAGGTCGACATTGCGCTGCTGGGCGTGATCGAGCAGGCGACCGGGTGTGGCAACGAGGATGTCGACACCGTTTTTGAGTGCCGAAATCTGCGGGTTGATGCCGACGCCGCCAAAAATGACGAGGGACTTGAACGGCAGGTGAGCACCGTAGGTACGAACGCTGTCTTCAACCTGCGCTGCCAGCTCGCGCGTCGGTGTCAGAATCAGCACCCGTATTTTGCGCGGCCCGGTCACCCGCGCGGCGGCCAGACGATTGAGAATCGGCAGGGTGAAGCCGGCGGTCTTGCCGGTACCTGTTTGCGCGCAGGCCATCAGGTCACGTCCGGCGAGTACGACCGGAATCGCCTGAGCCTGAATCGGCGTGGGGTTTTCGTAGCCTTGATCGGCGATGGAACGAAGGATCTCGGGTACCAGACCCAGTTCGGTAAATTTCATGCGGGAGAACTCCATGCATTTGCCATGCGTGCGCGGAACACAATGACCGCCAATACACGAACCAGTCTGGGCAAACAGCAAGGGATTTGTAAGTCGGACGAGGCGAGAATGCCTGGCCAGATCGGTCGGGCGCCAAGACTGATGAATGGCGCAACGAAGAAAGCGTATTGTAGCACGACACCGGCATTGATTGATCATATATCCTTCCGTCAGCAGAAATGGCGTGTGCGAAGGATCAATCCGGCACACACAGCCGTGCGATTCCAGTTGATGTATCGCTTCGCTATCTGCGAGCTTGCGGGATATCCTTTATCGGGCAAGGCATTGACAGTGCTCGGGTCGCAGTGCAGAATCGAATGCTGATGGTTCACCGGCGGTCTCTGCTCGTCGCACCGGTTCACACGAGAAAAAAAATACATGGCATTTTCGTCAGATTCCTTTGCTCCTGCGTCGCAGATTTTTATTCAGGTCGGTCAGACCCTGATGCAGGGTTTTGTGGACCTTCTCGGAACGCAGCCGCGGGCTCCGGGTGTTTCAGCTCCGTCGCTCGATCTTCCCGATCCTGAGCCTCTGGTGAAGTTGCAGAAGAACCTTGTCGATCAACACCAGCACTTGTGGAATTCAATGTTGCGTGGAGAAGACCAGTCCTTGCCACCCGGGATCGAGGCGGATCCGGGTGATCGCCGATTCTCGTCACCCGAATGGAAAAGCAGCCCGGTTTTTGACTATGTCCTGCAGGCCTATCTGATCAATTCGCATTACATCCGAGAACTGGTCGAGCTATATCCGGCCAGCGATGACAAGGCAAAAGAGCGCGCCCGGTTTCTGGCTCGCCAGTTTATTGACGCGCTGTCGCCGGCCAACTTCCTGGCCACCAACCCTGAATTCATCCGTCATGCGCTGGATACCGGCGGACAGTGCATCACCGACGGCATCAACAACCTGATCAATGATTACGGTAAAGGTCGCGTATCCATTTCTGACGAGTCGGCGTTTGAAATCGGCAGGAATCTGGCGACGACCCCCGGCGCCGTGATTTTCGAGAATGAACTCATCCAGTTGATTCAGTATGTGCCGACGACGCCCAGGGTCGCCCGGAGGCCGTTGCTGATTATCCCTCCGTGCATCAACAAGTTCTACGTTCTCGATCTGCAACCTGAAAATTCCTTTGTCCGCTATGCGCTCGAACAGGGCAACACGGTCTTTCTTGTTTCCTGGCGCAATCCAAAAGCCGGGCAAGGACATCTGACCTGGCACGACTATCTGGAAAGCGGACCGATTACCGCCATCGACAAGGTTCGCGAAATCTGCAAGGTCGATCAGGTGAACACGTTGGGCTGGTGCGTTGGCGGAACCCTGCTTACGAGCGCACTGGCCGTGCTCGCTGCGCGCGGTGAAGACAAGGTGGCCAGCCTGACGCTGCTCACCACCTTGCTTGATTATTCGGAGACGGGCGAGCTTGGTCTGTTCATCGACGAACCGTCGGTGGCAGAGCGTGAGGCCAAGATGGCCCAGGGTGGCCTCCTGAAGGGGGCCGAGTTATCGAGCGTCTTTTCAATGCTGCGGGCCAACGATCTGGTGTGGAACTATGTCGTCAGCAATTACCTCAAGGGCAAACAGCCGCCGGCCTTTGACCTGCTTTACTGGAATTCGGACAGCACCAATCTGCCCGGTCCTTTTGCCTGCTGGTACCTGCGCAATCTCTATCTGGAGAATGGTCTGCGCGTTGCGGACAAACTTGAGATGTGCGGCGTCAAGGTTGATCTGGCTCGCATAGAGGCGCCAAACTATGTATTGGCGACGCGTGAGGATCACATCGTTCCCTGGAAATCCTCCTACCTCGGCACCCGGCTGCTGGGAGGAGAATCACGTTTTGTCCTCGGCGCAAGTGGCCATATCGCCGGTGTGATCAACCCGGCCAGCAAGAATAAACGCAGCTTCTGGCTTAACGAGAGCGAGCAGGGGAATGCGGATCATTGGCTCAATGGTGCGCAGGAACACAAAGGGAGCTGGTGGCAAGACTGGAGCAACTGGCTGAAACAATTTGCCGATGGCGAGTGCGCCGCACGCATAAAACCGGGCAATGTAAAATACAAGCTCATTGAGCCGGCACCGGGTCGCTATGTCAAAGAGAAATCATGAGTTTATAATGGCGATGCGCAAAGGTAGTGCTCATTGTGTGTCTTAGAAAAAAAAGAGAGAAAAATCCAAGGAGTTGTACCCGTTTCATCAATGTTGGTCGGCCTCTGTACTGATAACCGGTAAAGGCTTTATCCCAGCTATTTCATTTGTTTTTAAACGAAAGGAAACATCATGACGCAACGTATTGCTCTGGTTACAGGTGCTATGGGTGGTCTCGGTACCGCAATTTGTCAGGAGTTCGCCAAGGCAGGTCACAAGGTAGTCGCTGCCTACCATCCGGAGTTCGACAAGCCGGATGAGTGGACAAAGGATATGGTCGCCGCCGGTTTCAAGGATTTCATTATTGTCGCTGGCGATATTGCCAGTCTTGACTCGTGTGCGGCGATGGTTGCCGAGGCAGAAGCCAAAGCGGGTGGCCCTATCGATATTCTGGTGAACAACGCCGGGATTACTCGCGACCGCATGTTTGCAAAGTTGGAACTGGCCCAGTGGGATGCCGTGATTGCCACCAACCTGACCAGCCTCTTCAACATGACCAAGCAGGTGTCGGCGAAAATGGCCGAGCGCGGCTGGGGCCGCATCATCAACATGTCGTCGATGAACGGCGTCAAGGGCCAGGCCGGCCAGTCCAACTACGCCGCGGCCAAGGCCGGTGTCATCGGTTTCACCAAGTCGCTGGCGCAGGAACTGGCCGCCAAGGGCGTGACCGTCAATGCTGTTGCCCCTGGCTATGTCGGCACCAATATGGTGATGGCGATCCGCGAGGACGTACTCAAGGGCATCGTCGACGCGATTCCGATGAAGCGGCTGTGCAAACCCGAAGAAATCGGCGGTATCTGCGCCTATCTGGCCTCTGACATCTCGGGTTACATGACGGGTGCAACCCTGAACATCAATGGCGGCAGTTACTACCAATAAGCAGCCCGAAAGTGGGAACGAGGCAGGCTCTGTTCAGGAGCCTGCTTTTTTTCTGATGTATAATGGTGCTTTGCAACATTGATGCGCCTGCAAGAATGTGTGTGATTTGGCAATGGAGAGGTCTGCATGTCTGAGTCGTTGCGACTGGTCAAGAAATACCCGAATCGCCGTCTTTACGACACCAAAACGAGTGCCTATATCACCTTGAGCGATGTAAAAGCTCTCGTTCTGTCTCTCGAAAACTTCAAGGTGGTGGACGCCAAAACCGGTGAAGACCTGACGCGCAGCATCCTGCTACAAATCATTATCGAAGAGGAAACGGCCGGTGTTCCGCTGTTTACCACCGAACTGCTGGCACAAATGATCCGCTTTTACGGCCATGCCATGGAGGGCATGCTGGGCAAGTATCTGGAAACGAATATCAAGGCTTTTACCGAGTTCCAGAAAAAGCTTCGGGAGCAGTCGCATACGCTCTATGGTGAGAACAACAGCCAGATGCAAAGCGATATGTGGTCCCAGTTCATGAACTTTCAGGGACCGGCGATGCAGACGATGATGGCCACCTATATGGATCAGAGCAAGAAGATGGTTCATAAGATGCAGGGTCAGCTAAAGAGTCAGACGCTGAACATTTTTTCCGGCATCCAGTTGCCCGGCTTCGCCACGGAAGAAGCGATCAAGCCCAACAAAACCGATTGACACGTCGGCTCCCCCTGTTTTTTGGAAAACTCCCCAGTGATTGCTGATTGCATTCAGCCGCCCAAGGTAGGCTTCGTTTCACTCGGGTGCCCCAAGGCGCTCGTCGATTCAGAACAGATCCTGACCAGGCTGCGTGCCGAGGGCTACCTGATTTCACCGTCGTATGAAGGCGCCGATCTGGTGGTCGTCAACACCTGTGGCTTTATCGACGCGGCGGTTGAAGAATCGCTCGATACCATCGGCGAGGCGCTCGCCGCAAACGGCAAGGTCATCGTCACCGGTTGCCTGGGGGTGAAGGACGATGTGATTCGCCAGGTGCATCCGCAGGTTCTGGCGATCACCGGTCCGCACGCCAGCGACGAGGTACTGCAGCATGTCCATGCGCACCTGCCGCAGCCGCACGACCCTTACACCAGCCTGATACCGCCGCAAGGCATCAAGCTCACGCCGCCGCATTTCGCCTACCTCAAGATTTCCGAAGGCTGCAACCACACCTGTACCTTCTGCATCATCCCCTCGCTGCGCGGCCCGCTGGTCAGCCGGCCGGTCGGCGATGTCTTGCTCGAAGCGAAGCATCTCGCCGAGGCCGGTGTGCGCGAGTTGCTTGTCATCTCGCAGGACACCAGTGCCTACGGCGTCGATCTGAAGTACCGCACCGGCTTCTTTGGCGGCCGTCCGGTCAAGACACGGCTCAGGGAGTTGTGCTCGGCGCTGGCCGAGTTCGGCATCTGGGTGCGCCTGCACTACGTTTACCCGTATCCGAGCGTCGATGAGCTGCTGCCGCTGATGGCCGAGGGCAAGATCCTGCCCTACCTCGATGTGCCGTTTCAGCACGCCAGTCCGCGCATCCTCAAGGCCATGAAACGCCCCGCCAGTTCGGAGAACAACCTGGAGCGCATCAACGCGTGGCGTACGGTTTGCCCGGACATCACCCTGCGCAGCACCTTCATCACCGGCTTTCCCGGCGAAACCGAAGCCGAGTTTGAAGAACTGCTCAACTTCATCGAGGAAGCGCGGCTCGACCGCGTCGGCTGCTTTGCCTATTCGCCGGTCGCCGGCGCTACGGCCAATGCCTTGCCCGGCGCGCTGCCGGACGAGGTACGCGAAGAACGCCGCCGTCGCCTGATGGACGTTCAGGAAGATATTTCCGCCGAACGGCTCGCCGCCAAAATCGGGCGCGAGATCGAGGTGCTGGTGGACGAGGTCGATGAGGAAGGCACCATCGCCCGTTCTTCGGCCGATGCACCGGAGATCGATGGGCTGGTCTTCATCAACGACTACTTCGCTGCCAAAGCGGGCGATTTCCTGCGCGTTCGCGTGCTTGACTCCGACGAGCACGACCTCTATGCCGAGATTGCCGATCGTTGATAGTTGACTGCGAAGTTAACCAGGCCAATCAGGCGAAAAATGATCGCCCGCCATTGTCGCCGAGAACACAAAGAAGCTGCCGTCATACCGGCGATAGCCGGTATCCAGCGCTGATGTGGATTTACCTCCTGGTTCCCGGCCTCTGCCGCGAAGGAAATACACTCGACGAGGCTCATGGCCATGGCGTGCATCGGGTTAAGCGCGAAGCCTGGCCTCGGACTAAGATCTACCTGCATTTGTGGGTCGGAGCAAAAATTGCTTGCGCAGCCAGCCCTTCGTGGTTAAATCCTGTTTCTGAAAGCAAGGGGTGTCCTGCTTGGATTTGATTGAACAACTCGTTGCCATTGTCGGCTCCGATAACATCCTGACGGCGGCCGGCGACATGGCGCCCTATCTCCTCGACTGGCGTGGGTACTATCGCGGCGCTGCACGTTGCTTGGTGCGTCCGGCATCGAGCGAAGAAGTGTCCGCCGTGGTGCGCGCCTGCGCGCAGGCTGGAGTGGCGATGGTTCCGCAGGGCGGCAATACCAGCCTCTGCGGGGCAAGCATTCCCGATGAAGGCGGTGAAGCCGTGCTGATCTGCCTGTCCCGCTTGAACCGTATCCGGACAATTGACCTGGACAACAGCTCGATCACGGTCGAGGCCGGTTGCCTTCTGCAGGCTGTACATGAAGCCGCATTGGCGGCCGGGCGGCTGTTTCCACTGTCGTTGGCCGCCGAGGGCAGTTGCCAGATCGGCGGCAATCTGTCGACCAATGCCGGCGGCGTGCAGGTGATACGTTACGGCAACATGCGCGAACTCACGCTTGGACTGGAAGTGGTGCTGCCCAGCGGCGAGGTCTGGAACGGCCTGCACGGGCTGCGCAAGGACAACACTGGCTACGACCTCAAGCAGCTTTTCATTGGCGCCGAGGGTACGCTCGGCATCATCACGGCGGCGGTGCTCAAGCTCTTTCCTCTGCCGCAGGCCAGCGCTACCTGTTGGCTGGCGCTCGAATCGCCGCAGGCCGCCGTGCATCTGCTGGGCGATCTGCAAAGCGCCTTTGGCGCCACGCTGACCGCCTGCGAACTCATCTCCGACGTCGCACTTGGCCTGGTGCTCAAACACATTCCAGGCGCGCAGGCGCCGCTTGCGGCAAGCCCGTGGCATCTTCTCGTCGAGCTTTCAGGTCCGGGCGAAGCGGGCGCGCTACGTTCCTCGCTGGTAAGTTTTCTCGAAAAAATGCTCGAGCGCGGCCTGATCGGCAACGCCGTGCTGGCGCAGAGCGGCGAGCAGGCAAGGCGTTTGTGGGCGCTGCGGGAGAACATCAGCGAAGCCCAGAAGGTCGAGGGGGTAAGTATCAAGCATGACATTTCGGTACCGATCTCTTCAATCCCCAAGTTCCTTGAGCGCGCCGACGCAGCACTGAAACAAGCCTTCCCAGGCTTTCGCATCGTCGCCTTCGGCCATGTCGGCGATGGCAACCTGCATTACAACCAGTCGAAACCCGAAGCGATCGGGAACGCCGCATTCATTGCCGTGCAGCCGCAAGTCAATCGGATCGTCCACGACATCGTGCATCAACTCGGCGGCAGCATCAGCGCCGAGCACGGCATCGGTCAGCTCAAACGCGAGGAAATCCTGCGCTACAAGAGTGCGGTCGAAATGGATTTGATGCGCGCGGTCAAGAAGGCCTTTGATCCGAAGGGGCTGATGAACCCCGGGAAGGTGCTTTGACGACGATGTCCCTGTGGGAGTCTCGCCGATAGACGACCTGCAAGCCAATAAATACGCCATTCTTCGGATGCATGCCTGGTAGCTCGCCATTTTCATGGGCGTTGCAGACTTGTCGTATGGGACGATCGTTTCAAGAACAAATTTGCAGCACTTATTCAAACAGCCCAGTTTTCGATGGTCAAGCCGGGAATACGTGCAAAATCACGTTCGTTGTTGGTGACGAGAATCAAATTTTCAGCGAGCGCATGGCAGGCAATCAGGGTGTCCTTGTAGCCCAGGAGCCTGCCGGACAGCTTTTGGGTGGCTCGCAGTTTGGCATAGTGCTCTGCCGCTGAAACAGGCCATTCCAGGCAGGGCATGTAATCGAGAAACGCGAGCACCGCGAGTTTAAGCGCCGTGGCCTCGGGTACGAGTTCAAGACCATACAGCAATTCGCCACGGGTAATGGCCGAAATGGCGATTTCTTCACTTACCAGCCCAGCACGTATTTTGCCCAACAACCCCGGCTCCTTGCGCTTGATCGCGTAGCTGCAAAAGCCACGGCTCACCACGACCCATGGGCCAGAGGCCTTGTTGACGCTGAGGCGCGATACGCCGTCATGACCAAGTGAATTGCTCGCACGCGACGGGCTGCGCCATGCGTCGGGGGTACCCAGAGCGGATCAGGAACTCATTTATCCACACCGCCCATGCACAGATACTTGATCGCCAGATAATCGTCCATCCCGTACTTCGAGCCTTCGCGGCCCAGACCGGATTGCTTGACGCCGCCAAATGGTGCGACTTCATTCGAAATCAGTCCGGTATTGATGCCGACCATCCCGCTCTCCAGGGCTTCCGCGACGCGCCAGATACGGCCGATGTCGCGTGAATAGAAATAGCTGGCCAGACCGAATTCGGTGTCGTTGGCCAGTTCGATCGCTTCGGCGTCGGTCTCGAAGCGGAACAGCGGGGCCAGCGGGCCAAAGGTTTCTTCGCGTGCGACGCGCATGTCCGGGGTGGCGTCGGCGATCACCGTCGGCTCGAAAAAACTGTGTCCGAGCGCATGGCGCTTGCCGCCAGTCAGCAGGCGTCCGCCCTTGGCCAGGGCATCGGCGACGTGCTCTTCCACTTTGCTGATGGCGGCTGCGTCGATCAACGGCCCTTGGGTCACGCCGGGCTCGACGCCATTGCCGACCTTGAGCTTTTCAACGGCGGCGACCAGTTTTTCGGCGAACAGATCGTATACGCCGTCCTGCACATAGAGACGGTTGGCGCAAACACAGGTCTGGCCCGCGTTGCGGTACTTGGAAACGATCGCCCCCTCGACCGCTGCATCGAGGTCGGCATCGTCAAATACGATGAACGGCGCGTTGCCGCCCAGTTCCAGCGACACTTTCTTGATCGTCGCCGCGCATTGTTGCATCAGCGTGCGGCCGACTTCGGTCGATCCGGTGAAGGTGAGCTTGCGCACGATCGGGTTGGCGGTCATCTCGCCGCCGATGGCGCTCGACGATCCGGTCAGCACGCTGAAGATGCCGGCAGGCACGCCGGCGCGTTCGGCGAGAACCGCCAGCGCCAGCCCGGAGTAGGGCGTCGCCAGGGCCGGCTTGAACACCATCGGACAACCCGCCGCCAGTGCCGGGCCGACCTTGCGCGTGATCATCGCCGCCGGGAAGTTCCACGGCGTAATCGCCGCGCAGACGCCGATCGGCTGCTTGATGACGAGGATGCGGCGATCCGGCCACGGCGACTGCAGAGTGTCGCCATTGACGCGCTTGGCTTCTTCGGCAAACCATTCGATAAAGGAGGCGGCGTAGGCAATTTCGCCCCTGGCTTCGGCCAGCGGTTTTCCTTGCTCGACGGTCATGATCAGCGCCAGATCGTCGGCATTGGCGAGTATCAGATCGTTCCATTGGCGCAGGATGGCGCTGCGCTCCTTGCCGGTTTTTGCCCGCCAGGCCGGCCACGCACTATCGGCTGCGGCGATCGCGCGGCGGGTTTCTGCGGCACCCATGTTCGGCACGGTGCCGATCGTTTCACCGGTGGCCGGGTTGGTGACGGGACAGGTTTCACCATTGTCCGCGTTGCACCACTGTCCGTACAGATAGGCCTGCTGCCGCAGTAGCGAGGGGTCTTTCAGTTGCATCATGAGGTTACTCCGTGAATAAAAGCAAACGTGAACTCTAAAGCAAACCCATAGCCCAGCGAAAACAATTCAACGTGCAGCAACTGGCTTTGGGACGCTTTGGTTTATCGTGCTTTTTCAGCCAACTTCGACTCGTTGTGAGCCCATCGTTCTTGTGCGTAGCGCTTGACCACGTCGTCAGCAAGGCTGACCAGAATCCCATTGGAAGCCTTTCCTGCCAAGCAGGTGAGTAGTTGCAAGAGGCCTCAATGCATTATTGACAAGCAATTTCCCTGACCCATTTGCATACTGCTTGCAAAATCAATCGGAAGCTATGCTATACATACGCCTTTATTCCACGATAGGACAATTACTTAATCATGAGAACGCAAGAAAATCCTGTCATATTCGGCACCGAAGATATTCTGCTCAGCCTGTGCAATTCGGTGACCAGGGTGCTGACCCTTGCAACGAAAAGTCAGATTCACTTTTCTGGAATGGTTCAGCGGATCACAAAAACCTGTCTCAAGCCGGATATTGGCTGCTTTGTCCTGTTCGACGGTGGTTTCTCGGGACTCGTGGTCATCAATTTCTCCGCCCAGGCCGCCATGGAACTGTATGAGAGTTACATGCAGAATATGGGCATGGCGAAGGAAGGCCTGGCCAGTTCGCACACCTCGGATGAGGTCAGCAATGTCATGGGGGAGCTGATGAACCAGATCGTCGGCGATTTCACCGGCAAGGTGGCGCGTGAGTTGCAGACCAATATCACACAGAACCAGCCCAAGATGATCGTTCTAAACAAGCAGGTGATGTTGAGCGTGGACACCAATCTCGAAAAGCCAGAGGCACGGCGCGTCACCTTCTACACCGGCAGCAACAAAATATTCTATTTGGAACTGGCCATCGACCGGACCGAGTTCATCAAATTGTTTGATTTTGAGGTCCTCGAGACCGAAGACCCCGACGCGTTGTTGGCTCAGGCCAATACACAGTCCTCGCCGACCCCCGCGCCGATGCAATCGAAAGATCAGGACGACCTGCTGGATTCACTCGGCATGTGAAGCCAGAGGCCTGAAGAACGGAATTGGCCGTAAAACGCCATTTTGAAATGATTTGCACTGGCAGGTGCAATCCTGTTGCACCCGCTGTGCCTCAGTACTCCAGCACGCGCAGCTCGGCGTTGGTATAGCGCAGCCGGCTGGCGAGTACGCTGGCCACGCCTTCCATGAGGTTCAGGGCGAGCTTCTTGTGCTCTTCGGCCAGCAGATCAAAGGTCTTGCGCGACAGAACGTAGAGCTCGGTATCGGAGAACACCACGGCGTCGGCCGAGCGCACTTCGCCATCGAGGAATGTCATTTCGCCGAATAAGGCGCCGCGGCCGAAGGTGCCGAGATGGTGGCTGAGCTTCTCAGAGATCGGCAGCATGATGCGCACGGAGCCGCTGCGGATGATGAACAACTCGTCACCGTCATCGCCACGGGTGAAAATTTTCTCGCCGCTCCGGTAGGCGCGCTTTTCGATGAGTTGATCGAATGTAGCGAGGGTCTCCGGCTTGCGCTCCTTGAAGAGTTCGATCTCATGCAGTTCCAGCGGTTTTTCCTCGCCACGCGCAAGCGCCGCCTCATCGATCAGGCGGTCTTCGACCCATTCCAGCGCATCGTCGAGCTCGGCGAACACGCGCACCGGGCTTTCCTTGCGCACCAGGCCAACCTGGTCGAAGTACTGCTCCATGTCTCGACCCGAGGGCAGGCTTTGCGGCAACTGGCTGAAGATCAGGAAACCCTGGCGATCGGCGAGCATGTCCTTTACCTGATCGAGCATGTGCGCGGCGGTGACATCGACGGTCTGCACGCGCCGCATGTCGAGGATGACGTAGTCGCGAGTCTTGAGTTCGGGCTCCAGCGCACTATAAAGCTGGTTGGTGGTGCCGAAGAAAATGCTGCCCTGCAGTTCGACAACGAGGACACGGGTGCCGCGTGCCACAAGAATTTCCATCTCCTCGTGGGTGCGCACGCGCTTGGAAAAAATCTCGTTGCCATAGACCTTGCGGCGCACGATGGTGCCGCCGATCTGTTCGCGGATGAACAGCATTATGGCGAGTACGATGCCGACGCCCGACGCGGCGATCAGGCTTGCCGTCAGCGCCGTGACGATGACAGCGGCAATCACGGCAAAATCGAGTATCGTCGAGCGCTGCTTGAGCAAGTTGAAGCTGTGGCGGTCTATCATGCGCACGCCGATGACGATCAGGATCGCCGCCAGCGCTGCCACCGGCACCCACGAGATCAGCGTGCCGAACACCAGAAAGGCGACCAGTACCATCACCCCTTCGATCACGCCCGAGAGCCGGCTCTGCGCGCCGCTGGAAATGTTCACCAGCGTGGCGCCCATGGTGCCGGCACCGGGGATACCACCGACCAGGGCCGAGCCGACGTTACCCAGCCCCTGGCCGATCAGTTCGCGGTTCGAATTGTGGCGTGAGCGCGTCAGCGCATCGAGTACGACGCAGGTTTTGAGGGTATCGATCGAGAGCAGAACCGCCAGTGTCAGTGCCGGCAGCGCAATCTGCCGAATCTGCTCGAAACCGATGCTCCCCAAGGCCTGCCAGCGTCCAGTCATGGCCTCGGCGAAGCGGCCACCACCGTCGCCGAATGAACCGACGACGAGCGCGTTGCCCTCAAGTTCGAGCAGTCCCGGATCGGCGAGTCCGAGGGCAAAATAGGCACCGACGCCGGCCGCCAGTCCGAGAATCGCTGCCGGTACCCGGCGGGTCAGGCGCGGTGCGCCAAGCATC
>NZ_JAEUOI010000018.1 GCF_016790145.1 Propionivibrio sp.
TGCCAAGCCACGTTCCGCCCAATCCAGCGCCTTTTCCGGCTGCCCTGCCTTGGTCCAGATTTCGGCGATCTCAAGATAGTGATAACCCCGGGTGAGATCCTGCGACTTGATCGCCACCAGTTCGTCCACATCGCCGCTGGCCTCGGCCACCTGCTCCATTATGCGGGTGATCTTCGCCCGCTGGTAATCGTAGCCGTCCTGCGCAGTACGCGGTTTCAGCTTGCGCCACTCGGTTTCCACCAGTTCTCGATAACGGAGCAGGCCTGCATTGCCAAGGGCATCGCGATAGGTTTTGACATCGAAGCTGCACACCCCAAAAGGCAGTGTGGTCTCCAGTTCGAAAAGGCGTTCGGCCAGGTCGGCGGGATCGGGTCGCGCCATGGTGCAGGCCTGCACATGCAATTCGCCCAGACGGCAGACGATACCGCCGATCTCGCCATTCGAGTCGTCAACCTGCTCCAGCGAATTTTCCACCTGTTCGATGGCATATTCGGCCAGATCCACCAGCAGGGTCGCCGTGTCGGGCTTCAGGAGTTCCGCCAGGGAATCGACCACTTCGTCGATATTGCCGGCGAATTTACGAACCTCCCGCCAATCGACATAACCATTGACGCGCGTCGCGTGATCGATGGCCCGACGGAAAGCCCTGGCCACGTTGCCACCCTCACCGGCTTGCTCGGTCTTGAGCAACAAGGACTGGTAAAGCCGCTCGTCGCGCCGGGCGACTTCCAGCAACAACCCGATCAAGCTCTCCGGGGTTTGCGTGGACAGATAGTCCTTGATGTCACGCCAAGGCTCGCGCCCGGCCTTCGTGCCGGATGCGGAAGCGGAATTTTCGGCCAGCCACGCCAATCCGAGCGCTACACAATGTTTGCAGAAGTAACCATCGGCGGCACGCGGGCAGGTGCAGTCGTGGGCCAGATCGCCATCGTCATCGCGCAGTTCGACTTGATAGGTTTCACCGCCTTCCACACGGGCAGTTACTCTGTCTTCGGCGACAATCAGAGGCCCGACTGCGCCGACGGAAAAATACGTTTCGCCGCGCTGGAAGGCCGCAGAACCGGCAAGTTCTGCGAGAGTAGCGCGGCTGATCAGCTCATCGAGCATTGTCCTGACCCTTCAATTCGATATGATCGAAGAATAATGAATCCCTGCCTTGTCACGCAGCAAACATCCCGTTTGCTCTCTGCTGCCAGATATGGCGATAAACCAGCCCGGCAAGTACTTTCTTGTCCTCGACCGTGTAGGGCGGCTCGGGCAGCGCCTGATAGACATGGTCGAGAATAAAGACCTCGACCTCGGCCTGCGTTTGTTCCTTTTCGGTCCACTGCTCCAGTGGGGCTATCAGACGCTGCAATTCCGCCAGCAGTTCGCGGCTCGCCTGCTTGATCAGTTCGCGCTCGGCTTTGTTCAGCGATTCCTTACTGAGCAAATCGAACAGCGCCAACTGCTCTTCGCTCAGCCCCAGTTCGATGGCGCGCCGTTGCTCTGCATCGAGGCTATTGGCCAGGTCGAGCAGCCTGGCGAAGGTGTCCTCGACGGTGGCCCGATCCTTGTCGGCGTTGTAGGCGGCGATGATTTCCTGGTATTTTTTCTCGTAGTTCATGCGCAGCGGGTTTTTGGCCAGCATCTGCGCCAATTTCTCCTCGACGATCTGGCGAATATCCTCGATCACGCTCGCCTTGCGTTTCACTTTCCTGCCAAATTCGTCGCGCAGCTTTTCCATGTTGATCTGCGAGAGATCGACAGTCAGCCCTTGTGCCTGATCGGCTCCCGGAGTCTGCGTGGCAATTGCCTGATTGACGATACGCTGTAGCACCTTGAGCAGCGCACTCACATCGGCCGTATCGCGGCGTTCGCCGAGCTTCCGGTAAATCGCCTCGATGTTGTCGTGGCGCTCGGCATAGCTCAGCACCGAGGGCTCGACCAGCAGCGCCTTGAAGCGGCTGAAAAGCACCCGCGCCAGAATCTCGAAACGGCGCTTCGCTTCGTCATTGGTATAGACCGCCTCGACCGCATCTGCCAGCCCCTGGATTCGCGTGAATCCCCTGGCACCGATGAGCAGTACCGGGTCGAATCCCAGAGCGCACAGATGCGCTTCTGTCACCTCGATGGCATCGCGCAAGGCGGTCACGCGCTCCTCCAGCGGCGCCACGATTTCCTCATCGCCGGCGTCGTCGCCCAGGGCATATTGGGCGAGTGCTTCGCGCAGGCTTTTGAGCATCCCGTTGTAGTCGACGATCAGACCGAAGTCCTTGCCCGGAAAACGCCGGTTGGCGCGGGCGATGGCCTGCATCAGGGTATGCGCGCGCATCGGCTTGTCGATGTAGAGCGTCGACAGGCACTCGACATCGAAGCCCGTCAGCCACATGGCGCAGACAATCGCCACGCGAAACGGGTGTAGCGGATTCTTGAATGCCGAGGTTACGTCAACTCGCACCTCAACGCGCTGGCCATCCGGCGTCTCGAAGCCCTGCTTCATGCGCGCCCGGTGCGGGATGATGTCGAAGTCCCATTTCCTGAAGTCCTCGACTTCGTTCTGCGCCTCGCAGATGATGATCTCGATGATCGTCTCATCCATCCAGGCGGCCTTGGCCAGCAAGCGATCACGCTGCGCATGCAGGGATTGCCGGGTTTCGTCATCCGGCGCAGAAGCGATCCGGGCCAGCCTGCTTTCAGCCTCAGCGCGCAGCGCAGCGGCCTTCGCCTTCCACTTCGGTGTTATCCGCATCAGCATGCGGGCGCAGGTGATTTTGTCGATGCACACCAGCATCGACTTGCCGCGCATTTCGGTGCACTCCCAGCGGGTACTGCAATGCTCGACAAAATCGGCAGCGATTTTCTCCAGCCGCTGGTCGGCGGTGATGACTTCGTAGTCCTTGCCCAGCAATCTTTCCAGCAAAGCCGTCTGGTCGGGATCGAGGTCGGCGGCATCTACGGCACGGGCAATTTTCTCGTTCAAATCCAGACGCGCCAGCCCCAGCTTTTCGCCCCGGTTTTCGTAAACCAGCTTGACCGTCGCGCCGTCTTCCTCGCTGCGCTTGAAGTCGTAGCGCGAAACGTAGTCGCCAAAAATCCGCTTGGTCAGTTCGTCGTGCTTGAACAGCGGCGTGCCGGTAAAGCCGATGAACGCAGCGTTCGGCAACGCCAGGCGCATATTGCGCGCCAGCTTGCCGGACTGGGTGCGATGCGCCTCGTCCGAGATGACGATGATGTCGTCGCGCTCGCTGTACGGCTCACCCGGTTTCACGTCCTGATTGAACTTGTGGATCAGGCTGAACACATAGCGGTGATTCTGCCTGAGCAGTTGTTCCAGCGCCCTGCCCGATCCGGCGCGCGGCGTCTGGTCGTCGGCCACGCCGCAACCGACGAAGGTCTTGTAGATCTGGCTGTCCAGATCGTCGCGGTCGGTCATCAGCACAAAGGTGAAATTGCCTTCGAGCGTGCGCCGTACTTTCTCGGCAAAGAAGGCCATCGAATACGACTTGCCGCTGCCCTGCGTGTGCCAGACCACACCCAATCGACCGAGGTCGGGGTGCGCCCGCTCAATGATTTGCAAGGTACGGGGCGCTTGATCCTCCGCGCTTACCGCATATTCGGCCAAAGGCTGGGCAGCTTTCGGATAAGGCAGGCGCGCCTCGTTAGCGGCTCGCTCGAGGATCGGCACCGGCAATTCGACCAAGTGGTGTTTCAGACGCTCTGCCGGCGGGAACTGATGCTTCAGCGCCTCCTGCTGCACCACCGCCGCCACCGCCTGATTCACCCCCAACAACTGATGGTTGCGCGCCACCACCTTGCGCACTGCGCCAGCCTTGCTGGCGTCGAACAGAATGAAATTCTCGACGATGTCGAGCAGACGATCCCTGGCCAGCATGCCGTTGAGCAGCATCTCGGCCGCCACGCTGCCTTTATCCCGCTCGTCGAGACGCTTCCATTCGCCGAAATGCTCCCAGGCGCTGGTGATCGATCCATAGCGCGCATTGTGGCCATTGCTCACGATCAGGAAAGCGTTGTGGTGGAAGGCATGGGCAATGACGTTTTCATCAAGGTAGTCGCGCAGATTGCCGTCGAACCCGGCGCGGATGTTCCTGTAGACCGCCTTCAGTTCGACGAATACCAGCGGCAGACCATTGACGAAACAGACCAGGTCGGCGCGGCGATTGTAGTTGGGCGTGCGCAGCCCGGTGATCTTGAGTTCGCGCACCACCAGAAAGCGATTGTTGGCCGGCACCCGGAAATCGATGACTTTGGCCTGCGCGTGACGCAATGTGCCTTGCGCGTCGCGATAGCTCACCGGCACACCGTCGCGGATCAGCTTGTAAAAAGCCTGATTGTGCCGGAGCAGCGAGCGCGAATAATCATGATGCGTCAGCTTGGCCACCGCCTCGTCGATTGCCGTCTCCGGCAACGCCGGGTTGAACTTCGCCAGCGCGGCCCGCAGATCGCGCACCAGCACCACCTCGCGCTCGCTGGCACGGCCCAGCGTACCAAACTGGCCAAAGGTCTCCTGGTTCCAGGCATAGACGCTCTCCCAGCCCAGCACCTTTTCCAGGTGATCGGCAAAGGTCGCCTGAACCAGGCGGTCTTCGCTGTTGATGTCGGTGTAGGCCATGCGTTAGCTCATCTATTGACTTGAATTTGGCTCATTCGCCATGCGCGGACAGATAAAAAACGACTTGAAAATAGCAAGTTACAGATAAACCATGGAGTCATTTGGCTCAAAACACTGAAAATATTGGTTCGATTGGAAGGTATTTGAGCCAAATGGAAGTGAGACATTTTTCAAGCGCCAGCGGCAGTTTCTTTATCGCTCGTATCCGCATCGCTCACATACTCCTCGACCAGCACACCGTCGCGTACCAGCACCAGCGGCGTATTGGTCTGCCGGGCAATTTCGCGCGCCCGCTGAGCCGCTCGCAGTATGGCTTTGGGTGCCGCCTGCATGTCGGCATCAGGTAACTTTGAAACCATTGAATCATTTACAGTCTTGGACGGTTTGTAAAACGCGTTGCCAACCGCACTTTTCCAGAACTCATTCGTCAATGGTGGAATATCACTGGTATCGATCTCGCCGTCCGGCATGGCGTGCAAGGCGGTTATTTCCGCCTGTTGCTCTGCCGTGAGCGGCGTCGGTCTGGCCGGGTCGACTTCGTGTTTAACAAGTTTCTTGCTCATGTTCTCGCTTCTCCTTTCGCGTTGCCACCCGTGCCGAGATGATGCGAATGAATTCATTATCACCTTCGTCACGTACCGTATGAGCCACCAACCGCATTGACACGCCATCCACCGTGTCGGCGGAGGCCATGCGTTGCCTTCTATCGGACAAATCGACGTTTCATAAAGGACAAATCAAAATCATTCCCTTCATAGAAACTTATAAAAATCATAATGTTGCACAAATTCGTTGGAACAGGAACACGTGGCCTCACGAAAACTACCCCGCTTCGTGTCCTTTATGCGTCGCCTCGACTGCAAGCGCTGGTGTGAGTTCTTGCCAGTTCAGGACAGCAGCAAAATGATGAAATTTCTTGCACCGCGTGCTATTCTTACTTCCAAGTCGGACTGGAAATTTCCGGTCGGCGCTGGGCTTCTGGGGTTCCTGGAGGCCCTTCGCTTTTTCAGGGGAAGCTTTTCAGACCCCATCCCTGTATCTCTCCTTTCGGACTACGGCGGAATTTAGGCTCCAGAATTTCGTAAGCTCGATTAGCCTGCGTAGGGCGTAGCGCCCTGATGCCTATGGGGCGAGCCACCAGATCCGCCAGTTGCATCCCCGAGGCATTTGACTCCTTTGACGACATCACAATGTCGAAGGGCAACCGGCGGTTCATGAAATTTGCACCATCGCAAATACGACGGAACTCCAGTTCCAGTTCGGCATCCTCGCGGCGGCCACGGCGTTCCACTACCACATGCGTGAGCCGATCCGCCTGGCCTTTGCCTTCGAGAAACTTGTAGAGTCGCTCAAGCCCGAATTCCAGGCCCAGATGATAGGGGTTGCCCGGCAAGGCGTAGACCTGTTTGAGGTCACGCTTGCGAACCACCGAAGCGATCAGTGTGAAGGGCGCATCCACCACCAACGCATTCATGTCCGCCAGGAAGGCATGGCGGCGCGCCGGATTGAACAAGAACCCGTAAGTACCACTCGGTTTGCGAATGTCATGTTCGTGCAGAACAACCGTGTCGTGGCCCCAATGCGCGAACTTGAGCCGCTGCATCGCAGGGCAAACGATATCTATGTATTCGCGCTTGTGAAAGATGCAAAACGCCAGAACGAACATCGGATAGTCCGGATCGATGTTTGCCAGTCCGTGGTCGCCGCTCTCGTCCACGAAAACGACGTAGTCGCTGAAATCGGTGATGTTCGGCTCGGTCATACGGCGAAATCCCCGCTCATCAGGCGCGGCAGCAGCAGGTCGCGGGCGGCGCGGAGTTTTTGGTTGGCAAAGGTCAGCGCATTCAACTGGGAAATGATCGGCTGAATCACCCCATCAAAAGTACTCAACAAACCGGATGGCGGCAGAGGAACGCAATAGGACTGCATTTGCTTCCAATCGGCGCGGGGCATTTTGGAGCCTTCCTTCATTTGTTGCGCGGTAACTGCGACAAATTCGTCACTCGAAACAGCCATCAGCACCAAGCCATGCAGCTTCTCGTTCATGGGGCGAATCACGATGGTGTCGGACGATGCAACGCCATCGACGAATGCGACCCCCACTTTGTGGAAGTAAGGTCGAATTTTACCGAACAGAATTTCTCTGGTTTTGAACCGATTCTTGCTGCTCGTTACTTCCTCAACCTTGCCCCAATCGTTGAGCGAAATTGATCGGCGCGGCATATGTTCAAGCCCGATGTAAGGCGTATCGGGTTCCAAATTCTCGGGCGATACTGACTCGCGAATTTCGCTGCACAAGTCGCCAAGCGACTTCCGCTCCCATCCCTCCGGCACGCCGTCGGTGATGCGGGTGTGTTCATGACCGGGGAAGCGCAGGTGGACGAACCATTCGCGGTAAAGCAGCCGCGACGACTCCTCCAGCAGCGCCATCCGCCGCCGGTTGTTTTCGATAAGGTCGTCGTATCCGGAGAGGATGTCGGCGATGTGGCACTGAACATCAAGCCGAGGGAACACAATCTCAACCTTTGCCAGTTTTTCACGCGGAAGGTGCTTGATCGTCGAGCCTGTAAATAGAGGAACAAAACTCCCAATCCTCCCCTTGTGCAGGAGTGAATAGAACAAGAACCGATAATCGAGGCCGTCATGCGGTCGAATGCGGTGAAGCGCTTTTTGTATCATCATCCCTGGCACCGACTCTTTCCAGATTGCACATCGCCCGGGCTCTCCTCCTTCACACATTACGATGTCACCATACTTCAGCCCATAGCGGTTCATTTCGTCATGTGCAAAACGCATCTCGCGTAGGTTATCAAGATCGAATTCGCCCCAGCGCACGTTGATGTTGGCAAGATAAGGTAAGGGTTCCCCTTTGTTCTTCTTTTCGTCCAACATTTTGCCTAAGCGAAACTCCGCAACTTCAGCCAAAGGCTTTGTTGTCCACTTCATACCCCCAACTCCTCGAAGTTCTCCTGAATCTTCGCTGCCAGTTCCACCGCCTCCCGGTTCAGGTCGGCCAGCTCGACATGGATGTCGCGCAGGGTTTGTTCGAAGTCGAAGTCTGCATCGACCTCGGTCGGAGCGACGCCGACGTAGCGGCCGGGGGTGAGGCTCCAGTCGGCGGCTTCGATCTCGGCGCGGCTGACGACTTTGCACAAGCCAGGCACATCCTGCATTTCAGCCGTGGGAAAGCGGTCTTGCAGCCAGGCAATCTGGCGGTGGAGAGAGATGGCGGCCTTGAGTTGTTCGACAGCGGTTTTGCGCTCTTCGTCGAGTTGCTTGATGAGTTTGCCGGTGGCGCGGCGGTCAAAAAACTCGCTGGCGACTTCATCCGTCGACAGATCCTGCGCCAGTTGCGCGGCACGAGCGGCTAGCTTGTAGAGCAGGTCGATCTGCTTGATCAGGCCACGCGCGGCATCGGCCAAGGGGTCCAAGGTTTGCCTGGCCTTATGCTGGGCTGTGTTGATTTCGCTCTCGCCAAGTAAACCCGACTCTGGCGCCTCTGCCGCAGGGCAGTCGTGTGCGCACGTCTGTAATGCTCCGTCATCGTGGCGCAAGCCGGGATCCGGTTGGTGCGCCACAAGCCTGGATCCTGGCTTGCGCCGGGATGACGGTAATTCAGTCGGCCTACTGTAGGCCACTGGGATAGCGGTGGAAATGAAGCCCGTCAGTCCGCCCAGCAGAGTGGCACGGTCTGCGACATAGGCCTTGGCGGCTTGCGAGCACTCGGCCAGGGCATCGGCAAGAGGCTGCCGCTTCGCGGACGGGATGGCGTCGAGATCGGCCACGCTGGCGGCGAAGGCAGCCAGCGGTGCCTGGCTCGCCGCGAGCTGCGTTTCAAAGGCGGTGAGCGCCGGGGCGATGGCGGCACTCGCGGTGGCGAGCCGCTCGCAGTAGTCCTGCACCAGCCCGAGAAAGCGCTCGCGCTGCCCGCGATAGAGCCAGACGATGGCGGCGAGGTTGGCCTGCTGTTCGGGGCTGAAGTCGTAGATCTTGCGCGTAACCTTGCGGTAGATGTTGCGGGCGTCAAGCATGAGGACGTTGCCCTTGTGGTTCAGCCCTCCACCCTCACCCCGACCCTCTCCCTGAGGGAGAGGGGGCTTATTTTTGTCGAAATGCCAGAGTTCGCAGGGCACGGTGCGGGTGTAGAAGAAGTTGGAGCGGATGGCGATCATCACGTCGACGTCGCCGGTTTCGACCAGTTTGCGCCGTACTTCCTTTTCGCCGTGGCCGGCGCTGCTGGCCTGTGATGACATGACGAAGCCGGCGCGGCCCGTGGCCGACAGGTAGCTGTGGAAGTAGGAAATCCACAGGTAGTTGCCATTGGATACGCGCTTGTCCTTGTTCACGCCGGGCAGGCCGAAGGGCAGGCGGCGGTCGTCCTTGACGCGCTCGGCGTCGACCATGTCGACGTTGAACGGCGGATTGGCCATGACGAAGTCGCAATTGCCCCACAGGGCGCGGCCATCCTGCAGGCGGTGCACGTCGTCGTAGAAGGAATTGGCTTCGCGGATGTCGCCTTCCAGCCCGTGCACGGCGAGGTTCATCTTGGCCAGGCGGATGGTGGTGGCGGTTTTTTCCTGGCCGTAGAAGGTGACGCGCTGTAGGGTGTCCAGCCCTTCGTGCTCGATGAAGTGGCTGGTCTGGACGAACATGCCGGCGGAGCCGCAGGCCAGGTCCAGCACCACGCCGTGGTCGGGCTCGATGACGTTGACCAGCGTCTGCACCAGCGAGGGCGGGGTGAAGAATTCGCCGTTGTCCTGCGCGCCCTGCATGGCGAACTTCATCAGGAAGTATTCGTAGATACGGCCGAAAACGTCGCCGCTGGCGCTGCGCAGGGCGGCGGAATCGAAGTTGCGCAGCAGGTCTTCGAGCAGCTTGTTGTCGAAGCGCTCGTAGTCCCTGGGCAGTTGCCCGGCCAGCGGCTCGAAGTCGGCTTCGATGGCGTTCATCGCGTCGACCAGCGCCGTGCCAAGATTGGTTCCGGAGGGTAGTTTGAGCAGATGCTCGTAGCGGGCGATTTCGGGCAGCATCAGCGCCCGGCGCTTGATGAAATCACCTTTGACCAAGGCGCGCCTGGGCATCCTGCCGGCGGCCTGATCGGCCTCGATGGCTTGCACTGCGGCCTGGTAGCGGTTGCTGGCGTGGCGCAGGAAGATGACGCCGAGCACCGGCATGCAGTACTCGCTACTGGTCAGCTTGGAGTTGGCGCGCAGTTGATCGGCGGCCGCCCACAGGCTGTCTTCAATGTTGGAGATATTCTGCAGGGCGCTATCGCTCATTGGCTGACTTGGTGTTGGTCTGGCTTGGCGGTGCTGATCGCATTTGCCGATGGTGCGAGCATTATAGGTGCCAAAGACCAACTTCCGCCTTGCGCGTTAGGGATGCGGTCGGAATACCGCGCCACTGGCAACGCCGCGCAGCGTATTGAGCAGAGTCAGTAGCCACAGCGCAAGAAGCAGGCCCCAGGCCGCCGTACCGACCCAGCCGACGGATTCGATTCCCGACACCCTGGAAAGCCGGAAACTGGAGACGACGAAGGAGCCCAGCGGAAAGGTGAAGCCCCACCACGACAGCGCAAAGGGCAGCATCCCGCGACGCCGCGCGGCGAGGGTAAGCAGCGACGCCATGACCACCCACCACACGCCGAAGCCCCAGAAGAGCAGACCGATGACGATGAAAACGCCACTATCCGCCGGGAAAGGCAAGTGTTCGACGAGATTGAGCAGGCTCACCGGAATGACGCTGATCGGTGACAGATGAATCCACACCGTCGGCGCCAGAATGCCGAACGCCGGTTTGGCCAGATACTTTCGCTGGAGGGTCAGACTGAGCAAGCCGATATACATCAGCATTCCGGCACCCAGACCAAAGATATTGGCGAACAGCGCCAGCTCGTGCGCCGCTCCGTGCAGGTGTGCGAGCAAGGGGCCGCCGGCCATCGGGATGACGACCAGGCCGACGGCCGGAATGAACTTGGCTGGCGTCACGTGTTCTAGTCCGACATGCTCGCCGCTGAACATCGAATAGAGCACCGCGAAGCTGAAAACAAAGGTGAGCAGCGCACCCGGCCACCAGAAAAGGAGTGCCAGATCGACCTGCTGCCCGAAGGCCAGAAACTGCGCGGCGATGACCAGCATGGCGATTGAAAACGTCGGGTAAAAGCTGGCCTGAACCGGATGCTTCAGCGTCGCCAACGCAGCGTCGCGGTGTGCAATCCAGCGCGTCAGCCAGGGCAGCGACAGGACAACGAAAAGCAGCAGATTGAAGTAGTGCAGCGCCAACGCCAAAGTTGCCAGCAGCGACCATCTGGCTGCGAGCGCGTGCGTGGTGATGGCCAGGACGCCGGTGCCCATGACCGCAGCAAACCAGCCCGGCGCGAAGCTGCGGGCAATTTCAGAAAAACCGGGATAGGTGCTGGCTGGCGCTGACATGGCAGATCTCGTAGTTCATTAGAAAACACTAATTATCTAGCAAAACGGCTGGGGTATCGCCGGTATTTTTTAGACATTGGCCAGCCATCACCGCGAACGCGGGGCAAACAACAGCTCGATGCGATTGCGTCCATCGCTACGCGTATAGCTTGCCGAGTCGGCCAGTTGCCTGATCAGCAGACGGCCGACCCCGCCCTCGGAGCGCAGTTCCAGCGGCTGCTCCAGCGCCTCACGCACAGAATCCAGACCGGCAAAGGGATCGAAGGGCGCCGCTGAATCCTCGAAGCACAGGTGCAAGCGGCCGCCAGCACAAATCACCCCCAGCCAGGCCTGCAAGGACTCACCCTGGCCTTGCGGGCGAGCGTGCCGGACAAAATTCATGAATAATTCCTCGACGGCAATTCGGGCGCGTATTAAGGTGTCGGGGTCGATATCCTCCCGACAGTTGTCGATACAGGACAGCACCGCGGGCAGGGCGTCAGGATGTGCAGGAAAGGATTGCAGCGCTCGATCCATGATCGTTGGTCAGGTTGCGGAATAATTTTCTTGAAGGAGCAAGTTAAATGAGAAACGGCACAGCGTCTACCCGGATGTTCACACTCACATGCGCAGTACTTGCTTTCACCGGGCTGCTGGCCGTGGGCGGCAGCGCCCTGGCCAGTGACGAGGCGGGCACCATCAAGACGCTCAAAGGCACGGCCAGCGTTGAGCGGAGCGGGCAAAAAACACTGGCGGTGCTTGGCGACAAGGTGATGGTCAGCGACCGCATCCAGACCGGCCCCGAGAGCTCGCTCGGCATCACGCTGCGCGACAATACACTGCTCTCGGCCGGAGCCAATTCGACGCTGGTGCTCAATCGCTTTGTCTTCGACAGCACGACCCATGCCGGCGCGCTCGATGCCACCGTCAAGCGTGGCACGCTGGCGGTCGTCTCCGGCAAGATCGCCAAGGCGTCGCCCGACAATGTGATTTTCAATACCCCATCGGTAGCGCTCGGGGTACGCGGAACCGAATTCATCATCGACGCCGGCCAACGAGACGGAGACAAGTAGCATGAGCCCCCTGGTGATTCCTGTTGTTGCGGCTGTTGTCATCCTGATCGGCCACCTGTCGCCGACGCCCGAGCGCGTCATTCTGCTACCCGATGCCGATGGCCAGGTCGGCCAGCTCGTCGTGCGCAGCGCCACCAGCCAGCAGGTGCTGGACAAGGCCTACGCCGCCTCGGAAATCGACGCCAGCGGCAACATCGCCGTGCGCAGCGAGGACGCCGCCAGCGTTCAGGCCCGCTACGGCACCCTGCTCGATGCCCGACCAGCGCGGCCGGTTTCCTTCACGCTCTATTTCGCTACCGCTTCGGCGCAGGAACTGACACCCGAATCGATACCGGTTCTCGAACAACTCAAGGCCGCCATCGTCAGCCGTCCGGCGCCGGAAATCACCGTCATCGGCCACACTGACCGGGTCGGCAGTCTTGAGGACAATGACACGCTCTCGCTCAAACGCGCGCAAGCCGTGAGAGATATGCTGGAAGCCTCCGGCATCCCGGCCACGATGGAAGTCGCCGGTCGCGGCGAACGCGAACCGCTCGTCCCGACGGCCGACGAGATAGCGGAAGCAGCGAATCGGCGCGTCGAGATCAACCTGCGCTGATCGAGCCCGCCGGTCTGGTTTCGGCTTTGCCGGCACGCGCCGCGCACTGAGAGCCTGCGCTCTTGACCCTTAACACTCGTTAAGGCAAAAGCGCCCGCTGCCGTGTTTTGCAGAGCGTTCGCTTGCAGTACGGTGACCGTGGATGAACAACCCCTAAGGGAAGGCACCATAAGCGCAGAAGCAGAACAGCGCCGAACCGCTACACGTCAATTTAAAGCGCAGATCGCGAGTGGGTGGATTCCTGCGCTGAATCGGTGTTTCCTTGGTAAGGCAACATCTCCTCTGATAATTCCCTGATGATGGTCTTGCTTGTTTGCGAATTCTCCGTCTATAGCGATCAGGGCGCGAGACAACAGCAAAAAAGATCCGAAGACGGGAAATTTGCGCAAAACCACAGATTCGGACGACAAGCAGACTCAGCGGGGTTGTTTTGCCGATAACACCACAACTTCGAAGGTGCAAGAAATAGATAGGCGCATAGAAAACAAACCGCTGGAGGCGGCGTATGCGGTCTTGCTTTCTCGTCCGCTTGAGTCTAAGTTGGTTTGCAGTTTGTGATTTTCTTACCTTATCTGGAGGCAATATGAAAACGATTTTTTCAGCCAAATGGTCACCGCTCAAGATCCTGTCTGCAGGCCTCATGGCCGTGGCGCTCATTCCATCAGACGCTCAAGCCGCTTATTTTCTGCAACTCGATGGAATCAAAGGCGAAAGTACAGACAAAGATCACAAAGACTGGATCAACTTTAACTCTTTCAGTTGGGGAGTTAGTAATAGCGCTCCTATTGGTGGTAGTGGTAGCGGGAGTGGCAAAGCAGTATTTGATGATTTCAGTTGGTCACAGGGGTTGGACAAGAGTGTTACTGGCTTGTTTTCCTACGTTGCCTCAGGCAAGCATATCAAGACAGCGGTTGTCGACTTCCAGTCATCCGGTGATAAACCCATCGTTTACTTTAAAATGACATTCAACGATGTTTTACTGTCAGAGGTCTCCTTGCAAGGGTCTGGCGGCAACAAACCCTTTGTGGATGCTTCTTTCTCATACGACAAGGTGACACTGGACTACTGGGGCCAGAAACCCGACGGATCACGTGGGCCCAAGAGCACTGCATCTTATGACCTGAAGACAGGAAAGGGATCGGTGCCTTCGGTGGCAGGACTCTTTGCACAGGGACTCAGCGGACCAGTTGTTACCTCCGTACCGGAGCCTGAAACCTACACCATGCTGATGGCCGGCCTCGGCCTGCTGGGGGCGATCGCCCGCCGCCGACAGCGTGTAGGCACGGCCTGAGCCTCACGGCAAGGCAGGCACGAACGGGAGCCTCAGCTCCCGTTTTTACCTGGCAGGCCTCGGTGATGATTGGTAGGAGACAACAGCCTCGCTGGCAATCACGCTGTTGGAGAAAAGCGGTCATTGCCGGCTCAGTGCAGATTCCATATTCAATCAGAGTGTCAGCATGGACGCGAAGTCAGGAGCCCCAGGATCCCGTGGGAAATGGCACGAGCGTAAGCCAATGACATCAACCGGGCATTCACCCCCTGTCTTCATCCCCTTTCGCCAAAGCACGTCACACCGGCGAACGCTGGTGTCCTGAATGACGCCCTCTGCTGGGTCCCGGCTTCCGCCGGGACGGCGCGACATCCTTCCATCGCTGTCAATGATTTCTGCTACCTTGCTAACCTGGGGAAACATCCGATCCACCCGCCGCTTTTGTCGAAGGACGTCATGAATACTCTGCCACTCTACGCCGCGCTTCTCGCCCTGCTTTTCGTAGCACTCAGCATCCGGACTCTTCGCCTGAGGCGAAGGCTGAGGATCGGGATCGGTGATGCCGGAAATGAGCAAATGCTCCGTGCAATGCGCGTCCATTCAAATTTTGCCGAGTACGTGCCACTCACCCTTTTCCTGATTTACCTGGCGGAAATGCAGGGCGCCCATGCGTTGTTCATTCACGCACTTGGCCTGTGCCTGTTGGCTGGACGACTGTCCCATGCCTATGGCGTTAGCCAGGCCAACGAAAACTACACCTTTCGTGTCGCCGGCATGTCCATGACGTTCACTTCACTGATATCGGCTTCTGCGTACCTGCTGTTCAACTATTCGCGAACCTTCGCCTGACCCGGCAGTCTGGCTGGCGACGAAGTAGCGGTTTCTACCGAGCGATCCGCCTCGTTCGCTGCAGTTACTTCATTGGCTGTTTAAGCCCGAACCGGGAATCCGCTACGGCCAGTGTTCAAGGTTCCCGCCACTCCGATCGCACAGAATCTGTGCCCCGCGAAGACAGGAAACACGCCCGGAAGCTTTTATCACCGCTCTCGAAGCACCCTCCACAAAAATTGCATCAACCGTAATCAAGATTCTATGAAAGCGTCAGCTGTTGCGGTAAAATCTTTGCAAGGCTTACAATATAATGCTTTCCTCTCAGCAGCTATTACAATACTAAATTACGATTAGTAAAATAAATGAAATAATAATTCGGAACAAGGTTTTTTCTGATCATTAAATGCGCATCGCATGACGCCGGAAAAGGGCTGTGATCATGGTACAGGTTTGATTAACCACAGGAGCGGCAAAATGGCAGAGCAAAAATTGGGGAACCCGGCGGTCGTCGGTCTGGCAGGCTTCGGTCTGACGACGATGATCCTGCAATTCCATAATGTTGGATGGATGGGTATCGGTCCGGTGATCTGGCTGGGTCTGATTTTCGGTGGTCTGGCGCAGATGATTGCCGGGCTGCAGGAGATGAAAACCGGCAACAACTTCGGCTATTGTGCGTTTACGGCCTATGGCTGTTTCTGGATATCACTTGCGCTGCTGCTGATTGGCAACCAGTTCAACATCTATGTGTCGAGCAAAACCGACATCGGCTGGTTTTTGGTCGCCTGGACGGCCTTTACAGCGATTCTCTGGATCGGATCGATGCGCATCAGCGGCGCTTTGGGACTGACCTTCACGCTGCTGCTGATTGGCTTCGTGCTGCTCGATCTGGCACATTTCGGCTTTCCCGAGCTCACCGTGGTCGCCGGCTACGAACTGATGGCAACGGCAGCGATGGCTTGGTACATAATGGCGCACATCATTTTTGCCGACGTCTTCGGTCGCGATGTGCTGCCGGTCGGCAAGCCCTGGCTTTGAACGAGGCATGGAACTTCATGCCCGGTTTCTTCCGTGCGCGTGCATGGGACATTGTTTGAATCATTTGGAGAGTCTGAAATGCTACTAATCCGGAATTACGTACTTGCGTTGCTGGTTTCACTGTTTGCCGGTCTGGCCTGCGCCGCGCCCCCGGTCGCCGACGAGGCGGCTACACCCGACGAGGTCATCACCAAGGTGTGGTCTGCGGCAAAATTCCTGCAAGACAAGGGAGTGTCCGGTTTTGCTTCGCTGAACAGCAAGGATGGTCCCTGGGTCTGGAAAGACAGCTATGTCTTCGCCTTTGACTGTCGCCTTGACCGGATGGTCGCCCATCCGATGCGTCCGGACCTGGTTGGTCGCCCAATCATGCAGATCACCGACAACAACGGCAAGTACGTCTTCAAGGAACTGTGCAAGGTCGGTTCCCAGCCTCGTGGCGGTTGGGTCGAGTACGTCTGGACGCGGCCGGGGGCCGGACGCGTATCGCGCAAGCTGTCCTATGCACTCACCGCCAATATCGCTTTCTCGACCGGAATCCAGGTCGCCGCCGGGGTCTATGACGAAAAACTCACGCTTGACGAACTGAACAAGCTTACCGAGAAAATGGCTGATCCAGCCAAATACCCTGCTCACTAAGCCATTTTCCGCTGCGCAATGCCGGGCTTCGGGAAAGTGTTGTCGCCCGGCCTTGCGGCCTGAAACCGTGGCGCGGGAGACCAGTCTGGATCAGGCGGGTTGATACGAACCTTCGGCGAACATCGCCACGCGATCGACCGGCAGCGGCGTCCAGGTTTCGTTGTCGGTCAGTGGCAGGGTGGCGATCAGCGCCACGCGATCTTCCGGTGTGGTCAATTCGCTGAAATCGACCGCCACGTCCTGATCCTTGAGGTGGGCGACAGTGAATGGCGCCTGGCGGACGATGTAGTGCAATTCGGTCGAGCGGTGGACGAACAGGCAATCGCCGTTCGACAGCATGAAATTGAAGGGCCCGTGCGGCCTGACCTGCGCCGCGAATTCTTCCAGGGCTTCACGAAGCGCCAGACGATCGGGCGAACCAGCGGGAAAGCGCAGGCGAAGCGTTTGCAGCAGGTGGCAGAACGCAAGCTCGCTGTCGGTCTGACCGACCGGCAGGAAGCTGCCATCGAGCTCCGGCAGGTAATCCTCGAGATTGCCGTTGTGTGCAAAGATCCAGTAGCGGCCCCAGAGTTCGCGCATGAAGGGGTGCGTATTTTCGAGGCCGACCGCACCCTGGGTGGCCTTGCGGATATGGGCAATGACGTTCAGCGAACGGATCGGGTAATGGCGCACCAGCTCGGCGACCGGCGATTCGCATGAGGGCTGCGGGTCGAGAAAGACGCGCACGCCGCGGCCCTCGAAAAAAGCGATGCCCCATCCGTCGCGATGCACATCCGTGACTCCGCCACGCGCCTGAAAGCCCGTGAACGAAAAACAGATGTCGGTAGGGACGTTGCAATTCATCCCCAGGAGTTGGCACATGGAGGCAGATCCGGTTGGTTTCTGCGTATTATCGGACACCCCGGGGATAATTGCGAAGCTGTTCTATCCGGAACAGGTCTCCCGGGCCGCGAGATGCACCACGGATACGCAGAGTCTTCCTCCCCCTGGCGTTACAAAAAGCCCTTTACCAGACTTTGCACATTGACCCGTGCCTTCAATTTTACGGCCAGCAGATAGAGCCCGCCGAGTTTGCGGTGCAGAAACAGCGCATCGGCCGGCGGGGTATGCCAGAGATCCTTTTCCCTGCTCAACACCAGCGCCGCATCACGGATGCGTGCCGCCAGGTCGGTTTGTCCGAAATCGAATTCCCCGGCATGGCTCAAGGGTGCGCAGGCTTGCGCAAAAATATCGAGTATCGCCTGGCGGTGTTTTTCCTGAATGCTGCCCTGGAAGTAGCCGATGTCCGAGGCGGCGGTGCTCATCGCCGGACGATCTCCAGACATGGCGCCGAGCAGCAGCCGGCGATAGGCATCGACGATGGCGGCCGGGTAGACCCGGGTGGCGCCGAAGTCAAGCAGGATCAATTGCCGGGTCGCCGTGTCATAGCGGAAATTGGCAAAGTTCGGGTCGGTCTGGATGAGCTGGAAATCAAAAATTTCCCGGAACAGCAGGGTGATCAGCAAACCCACCACGCGATCCCGTTCGGCCTGCGGGGAATGAATCAGGGATTCGACCGGAACTCCACCCATACAGCACATGGCGAGGACGTTCTCGGTCGTCAGATCGGCGTGCATTTCCGGCAGCAGGTACTCAGGCTGCTCGGCCAGCAGCCTGCCGTACTGGCTCAGCCAGCCGCCTTCGCGCAGGTAGTCGGCTTCGGCGTGCAATTGGCGCTTGGCGTCCTGCAACAGCGGTTCGATATCCAGCCCACTGGGCAGCAGGCCGGAAATGCGCAGCAGCGAGGCGACATTATCGATGTCGCTGTCGATGCTCTGGCGTACGCCGGGGTACTGGACCTTGATCGCCAGGTGGCGGCCGTCGATGGTCTGCGCCAGATGCACCTGACCAATCGACGCTGCCGCAACGGGAGAGAAGGAAAACTGCCGGAAGTGCCGGTCCCAGCCTTCTCCCCAATTGGCATTGAGCACCGTAACCAGTTGACTCATCGGCATCGGGCGGGCATCGGCGCGCAGGCGCGCCAGAATATCGCCCAGTTCGGGCGGCAACAGGTCTCCTGCATCCATCGACAGCAGTTGACCGACCTTCATCGCAGCGCCGCGCAATTGCGCAAGTTGATTGGTAACGCGACGTGCATTGGCCGGTGTGAGCAGCATATCGCTGACACTCGGACGCTTGCCCTGGGCGAACTGGCGGGCTCCTTCGGCGAGCATGCCGCCGGCGACACCGGTAGCCAGGCTACCTAGTCGGGCCAGCCTTGACCAGCGTCCGCCGGGAACCGGTAAGGTCTTGGCTTCGGGGCTATCCCCGTTCACTCAGGAACCGGGACGGGGGACGTTCCCGGTCTTCGCAGATTTCGCACTCTTCGCCACCGCCGGATTATCCGAATCTTCAAGCGGATAGGCATCGGCGACATAGGCCGGGCCTTTCATCACCATGACGATAAAGGCCGCGATGGCTACGGTACAGACAATGCTCCAGTGCAGGATGACTGCACTGATCATGTAGATGTCTATGCTGGTGATACGCATGGCGACCAGCGTTTCGCTGCCATCCCAAGGGTACAGCCGGGCCAGGAGCGATGGAACGCACAGGAAAAGCGTTCCGAGCAGGAGTATTCTGGGTAAAAGACGCAGTACCTCACGCTCCAGACCTGGAGGGGACTTCGTAAATCCGGGTAATTTGGTAAAAAAGTTCATCCTCGGTTCTCCGTCAGGATAGGTCAGAGTTCTTGTCAAAACTTGGCCATGGCGGCTGCGGCCAGACAAACGCAGGCAATCAGACTTAATCGGAAACGCAAAGGCAGATACCATGGGGGCAGTCTGGCGTGGGTGCCAAGACGAGTGTCCTGCAACAGGTGAACGATAAAACCGGTAATCAGCAGAATGCTCGCGAGTATCGGCGAGAGCAGAAGTGCCGGCCAGGCCAGCATGGCCGGAACAACGCTCCAGATAAAGCATGCATTGCGACGATGATGGTTGGATTCATGGTTGAGTTCGCTCAGGGTCATGGCGAAGCCCCAGTGCAGGGCGCCAACGAAGCTGAGGATCACGGCCCCGTAGGCGATAAGCGCACTGCTGTAGATCGGGGCATGTTGATCGTCAACAAAGATAGCCAGCGTCAGAAAAATAAACGGCAGCAACCCGCCATAGCCGAGCCAGGCGACGGTGGGCGGGAGAGAAGCGGGCAGAGGTGAGTTCATGGCGATTTACTTGATCAGCGGCCGGATGCTGGAAAAACCGGAGTCCATCGACCACACCTGGCCGGTGACGCGGGCGGCACTTTCAGAGAGCAACCAGACCATCAGTTCGGCGAGTTGATCGGGGGTGGCAATGCCGGGCAGGGGGTACTGGCGAGCCGCCGCTTCGCGGGCCGGCGCACTGCCGAGAATACGCGCCGCCGCCGGGGTGTCCATGATGCCGGGCGCGACGGCGTTGATGCGGATGCCTGAAGCCGCATAGGTCGCCGCCGCACCGCGCACCAAGCCCTCGACACCGGCCTTGGCCGCCGCTATGGCCTCGTGATTGGGCGTTCCGATACGCGCCGCCGCCGACGACACCAGCACCGCTGCGCCAGCAGAGTTGGCGTCTTTCAACGCGCCGACAAAGGCCGACAAGGTATGGAAGGCGCTGATCAGATTGGCGTTGAGGCAGTCCATGAAGTCGCTCTCGGACATGCGATGCAAGGCGCCGAGACGAATGTTGCCAACGCAGTGGGCGAGAGCGACGGGTTGGAATTGATGGGCCTTGGCGACTTCGAGAATGAGGCGCGCTCCGGCAACGCTGGAGCAGTCCGCTACGATCTGGAGATGTCTGTTACCGTAGGCACGAGCCAGACGCTCACCGTCACGGCTGCTCAAGATCAGTTTCCAGCCAGCAGCGGCAAGCTTGTCAGCCACCGCCTGGCCCAGCCCGCCAGCGGCGCCGGTGACCAGTGCTACTTTTTCCATGCGACCTCCACTATGCTTCTCGTTGCCTCGTCGTAGAAAGGTATCATGCACCAGCTTGTTACGGTGTCTGATATCGTGATGTTAAAACAATCAGATCAATACTAACGTCCTGGACAATAAATAAAAATTATCACGTATTACACGTTATTTTCATTTATTGTAGACTTTATTTATTATTTGTCTAGGACAATTAAAGTAAATTCTCGTTTTTTCAATTGAAGTATGGCCTGTAGGTCCCTTATCAGGGTATACGATACTCCTCCTGACAACCCTTTTTTTCAGGCATTGACCATGACTCACGATTTGCGTAATTCGCAGCAGACCGGCGCGCTTTCGATTCGGCTGCTCTTGCTGTTGCTGGCTTCCCTGATCGGCCTGGGCGCCTGTTCGACAACGCCACCCGACGGGGTGACCGCCGTTACCCCGTTCGATATCAAGCGCTATGCCGGCAAGTGGTACGAAGTCGCTCGTCTCGACCACTCCTTCGAGCGCGGTCTGAGCGACGTAAGCGCCACCTACAGCCAGAAAGCTGATGGCAGCCTGGAGGTCATCAACCGGGGTTACGACAACAAGCAGGGTGACTGGCGCCAGGCGAGCGGCCGGGCCTTGTTCACCGGCGACCCGAACCGCGCCTCGCTGAAGGTTTCGTTCTTCGGGCCGTTTTATGGGGGCTACCATGTCGTTGCGCTCGATCAGCAAAATTATCGCTGGGCGATGGTGGTCGGACCCGAGCGCGATTATCTGTGGATACTGTCCAGGGACAAGCAGTTGCCGGCAGATGTGCGTGGGCAACTGCTGCGCCAGGCCAGGGAACTGGGGATTGATGTCGAGCAATTGATCTGGGTAAGCCAGACGCGCGATGACGCTTAGGATGACCCGCGATGTCGCTTAGGCAAAGTCAATGAATCCGCAAAGCACCCGCCGCTTGAGCCCGAAAAAGCTGCTGCTCAGCAAGTGGACGGCGGCCAATCCGCAGAGCAAGGAAAAGCATTTCCTGGTTACCCGGGTGACTGCTGAGGAAGCGCACGCTACGCGGATCAAAAGCATAGAACTGGAAGCGGTGTTCACCCGGCGCGTATATACCCTGCCGTGGCGTGTGCTGAATGACAGCAGTCAGTGGCTGCAGGGCTGGCAGTGAGCGGGAACACCCAGGTCACGGCCTTGCAGGCGCTTCGCCCGTCCTGTTCTTGTCAAGGTTTTCGACTACCGGGTCGGGAATGATCAATTTCAATCATCATTTTGCGGTTATCGGCGCCGGCATCGCCGGCTTGTCCTGTGCCACTGCGCTTCAGCAGGCCGGCCTCAAGGTCAGCCTGTTCGACAAGAGCCGCGGACCGGCCGGGCGCATGAGTACCCGACACGGGGACGGCTGGCAGTGCGACCACGGCGCCCAGTATTTCACCGCCCGCGACCCTGACTTCCGGGCCGAAGTGTCGCGTTGGGTAGAGGCCGGCGTGGCTGGACTGTGGAAGCCCAGACTGAAAGTATTTGATGGCCTATCCTCGCAAGACCGGGATTCGACGCTCGAGCGTTTTGTCGGCGTTCCCTGCATGACAGCGCCGGCCTGCTGGCTGGCCGATTCTCTGGCGTTCAGCGCGCAGACCACGATCAAGCAATTGCAACGCCACCAGGAGGGCTGGCAGTTGCTATCGCTTGAACACGGGGTGCTGCCTGAATGCTTTGACGCCATTCTGCTGGCACTCCCGGCACCACAGGCCGCGACCTTGCTGCAGCAGACGTCATCCGCCCTGGTACAACTCGGCGCGCTGGCCGGCAGTGCCGTGATGCGCGGCAGTTGGGCGCTGATGCTGCGCTATGCGACGCCGCTTGAGCTGCCGTTCGATGCCGCTTTCGTCAATCAAGGCCCGCTGCGCTGGATCGCGCGCGATAGCAGCAAACCCGGGCGCAACGGAACAGAAACCTGGTTGCTGCATGCCAGCGCGGAATGGAGCGAAGCTCATCTTGCCGAAGACGCCGACAACATTGCTGCGCTCCTGCTGCACGCATTCGAGCAACTCGGCGGCACCTCCCCGCAAGCGTGGACGGCGCACCGCTGGCTTTATGCCGACAGCGACCCGGCACTGGAAATGGCCTGCGCCTGGCAGGCCGAGCACGGTCTGGGACTGTGCGGCGACTGGCTCAACGGCGGCAAGGTCGAGGGGGCATGGCTGAGCGGCAGAGCGCTGGCGCAACAGGCCGTGAATTCGCTTGGGACAGGCGGTCAGGGCCATGAGATGCCCAGCCGGCCTGCGGGTCTGCCACTACGCTGAACCAGGAACCTGCCTTGCCGGCAATGCATTTGAATCCGACGGACAACCAGCCCGGACAGCCTCTGCCAAGCCTGTCCAGCGCAATACCAGCAGCGTCATGTCATCTGACGCTTCGGCCTCGCCGACAAAAGCGGCGAGGTCGTCCTGCACCCGCTGCACCACATCGGCGGGAGACGCGCAGGCTGAAGCCGCTTTCAGCACTTGCACCAGACGCTCGCTGCCGTAGGCCTCGCCTGCGGCGTTCATCGCTTCGCTGATGCCATCGGTAATCAGGCACAGCGTATCGCCCGGCGACAAGCGCACCTGCTGCGCGACGTAAGCAAAATCGTCGATCACGCAGAGCGGCGGTCCCCCGGCATCGAGCGGACAAACGATATGCTCGAAGTGGCCGTCGAGCGCGATTCGCCACGGGCCATCATGGCCGGCATTGACCAGCGACAGTTCGCCGTTGTCGACATCGAGAACGCCGATCAACAGCGTCACGAACAGCAGCTCGGCGTTCTCGCGCGCGAGTTCCTGGTTGGCCAGGGTGGCAATGGCGCCAAGGCCTTCGTGCACGCGCATGGCGATGCTCTTGGCCAGTGTCTTGGCGATGGCCATGAACAGGCTGGCCGGGACGCCCTTGCCGGATACGTCGCCGACCATGAAGCACAGATGTTTCTCGTCAATCATGAAAAAATCGTAAAGATCGCCGCCGACATCACGCGCCGGTTCGAGCAGGGTTGCCAGCGAGAAGCGCGTCTCGCCGGCAAAGAGGCGCGTTGCATCGGGCAGCGAACCGAGCTGGATACGCCGTGCTGCGGCCAGTTCGCCAGCCGCCCGCGCCTCATTCTCGCGCAGGCGCTGACGGTCTTCCTCGAGCCGCCGGGTCTGCCGGTCGATCTCGATCATCGCGCTTGAAATCAGACTGCCGAGCACGGCGGAAAGGCCGATGAACGTCGACGCCGAGTCGAACATCAGCCCGCTGCCGTAGAACAGGAGGTAGCCAAGTGAAATGATCAGCGCGTTCAGGCCCATCACAACCCACGTTGGCGCACGTGCCGACTTTTTCAGCACCTGCGCGACCTTGCCATCGGTACGCGGTATGAAGGCGATCATGACCAGCGCGATCAGCGCCATCGCCGATGATTCGAGCCACTTCATCCACCATGGCCGCAGGACGAAATGGCCGTCGAACAAGCTCTCGATCAATTGCGCCTGGATCTCGACACCGGGCACCAGATCGCCCAGGGGTGTCATGCGCATGTCAGACAGGCCCGAGCCGGTCAGCCCGATCAGCACCAGTTTTCCTGCCAGCCGTTCGGGGTCGACCTTGCCCGCCAGCACGTCGGCGGCCGACAGGGTGCGTGCTGCGCCGGCCCTGACTGGCGCATAATACAGCCACACTTCGCCATCGCTCTGTGTCGGCACCCGCAACTCGGCAACCTGGACGGTGGTTATGCCCTGCCCCCCAACCTCCACTTCAAGGGCCGACGATGCGCTGGCCACACGCAGCATTTCCATGGCCAGTCCGGGCACCGGCTGCTCATTGAGCGCCAGGATCAGCGGCACCCGGCGAACGACGCCCCCTTCGTAGCGGGAAACGGTGAGCAACGCCTGCCCGTGGGCTGCGGCCTGCAATTCGGGCAGGCTGGCCAGTACATAAGGGAAATTTTTCAGATAGGGCAGCGCGTCGCCGCCGGTAACACTGAGCGGAACCGTGCGCATCCCGGAGCTGGTGCTGTACGTGGCGAAATCAAAACCGGTGGCGCCGAGCACGCTGGGCACCGCGTGCAGCGACTGCGCCAACCGGGCCTCATGGCTCGGCAGGCGTTCGAGTGCACGCGCCAGCGCTGCCTGCTCCGGTGGCAGATTGGCGGCCACACGAGCGGGAGAAGTCTGATCCGGTTCCGGCATGAACATGTCGAGCCCGACGGCTGCGGGCCGGTGTTTGCCGATGGCATCGATCAGGTCGGCCAGCCGGTTGCGCGGCCACGGCCACTGTCCAAGCAGTTTCAGGCTTTGTTCATCGATGGCGACGATGGTGACCGGCTGCGATTCCGGCTGGCGCGGGAACGTGCGCTGATAACCGTCGAACAGGAACTGGCGCCCGGCCTTGAACGGATGGGCGGCGATTTCCATTGCCTGACCGGGCAACGACCCGCTCCACCAGGCCGGCAGATCGGCTTCGCTGATCACGCTGGCAAACAGCATCCAGAGCAGGATTCCTGCGGCAACCGGGCGTCCCCGCCCGGCCAGGAAGATTTTCTTCAGCCGGCCGAACAATGCCTTCAAAGCGTCAGTTCCAACCCATCCCAGGCGGAAAGAACCTCCACCGCATGGCCGTCACGCGTAATTTCCTCGAAGCGACGGGTCTCGCCGAGAACCTGCTCGATGCGCCCATCGTCATAGGCCGGCTCATGATGAAACATGACCAACCGTCGAGCACGCGCCATCTGGCACAGTTCGACGCCGACAATGTTGCTCGAATGCCCCCAGTCGGCCTTGACCGAAATGGCATCGGCCAGCGAATACATGGCATCGAAAATGACGGCATCGGCGTTGGCGAAGAACTGGGCAAAAGCGGCGCATTCGGCTTCGTCTTCGAGTCGGTGTTCGGAGTCCGTCGAATATATGACGCTCTTGCCCTCGTGCTCGAAACGCCAGCCGTATGAATCGCCGGCATGGCGCTGAAGTTTGGCACGCACCGTCAGGCCGGCAATGGAATACGGCGTGTCCGGCTGCAGGACGTCGAACCGGATGTCGGCGCCCAGTTGTTCAAAATCGACCGGAAACGAGGGCTCGCGTTGCTGGCGGCGAAAGGCATACTCGACGTTTTCATGGCATGAATGGACAACGATGCGATTGCCGGGAATGTAGATCGGGGTAAAAAACGGAAACCCCATGATGTGATCCCAGTGCAGATGCGACATGAATACGTGGTAGGTCTGCGGCTTGCCCGGACCGAAGCGCTCGATCATTGACTGACCGAACGGGCGCGCGCCGCTGCCCATGTCGAGAACGACAAACTCATCGCCGCCGGCCTCGATCTGCACGCAACTGGAGTGCCCGCCATAGGTACCGGCAATGTCAAAGCCGAGACCGTCGATATAGGCCTCGATATCGGCGCGGTGATCGAGACGACGATCACGTGCGCCCTGGACGGCCTCGATCAGCTTGACCCGAATGTCAGCCGTAGTCAGCGAAACCGGAATCGACCCGCGTGTCCCCCAGAACCGGATTTTCATTTGGCCAGCTCCGCGGCGGCGGCGTCAACGCTGTCGTAAATAGTGAAGACGAGATTGAAACGGCTGATCTGAAACACCTCCGAAACCACCGGAGACAGCGCCGCAATGGCGATCTGGCCGTTCTGCGCCTTGACTTGCTTGGCGGCGAGCATCAGGGCACGCAAGCCGATGCTGCTTACGTAATCCACCGCGCCAAAGTCGAGCACCAGCGCTTGTCCCTGGGCGCTGCAATCATTCAGGTACGGCGCCAGGGCCTGCTGGAAATCCGCTGCACGGGAATGATCGATACGCCCCTCAACTGACAGCACGCGCACCGTGCCGATATCGCGACAAGTCAGCTCCATAAAAACCTCAAGTCAAATGCGTGTCGAATGATTATAAGGGCATGAATGCTTGATCACGAAGCGATCAGCGAGTAGCGAGTAGGTCGGGTCAGGCCGCCAGGCTGTAACCCGGCGTTTCAGGACTGGAGCCCAGTCGGGTTACGCTAGCGCTAACCCGACCTACTCAAACTCGTCCATACCCTGCAGCGTCGAGCAATTCATTCGTCAGCGACAATCAGCAGATGCACTCGATATGGCCCGTGCGCACCGAGAACCAGGGTCAGCTCAATATCGCCGGTACGCGATGGGCCGGAAACGAAATTGACGGCGTGCGGCAGTTCGCCATGCTCGGCGCGCAGCAAGGCGAAGCCGTCTTCCATCCCGGCGACAATGCGCGAAGCAGGAACGATCGCAATGTGGGTTTCCGGCAGCAGGCTGGTCGTGGCCGCCGTTTCCGCCCCGGAGAGCAGCATCAGGGTCCCTGTTTCGGCAATCGCGCAGAAGGCACCGGTAATGCCGACCAGATCGTCATGACCTGCCGCACGCGCTTCGACGTGCAGCCCCGCCGCCGCCCAGTCCAGCGCGGCATGGCACGTCCAGCAAACGCCCTTCAACGGCAAGCCATTGGCGGTCAGATAGCGGGCAACGGCCGCCGGTACCTGCGCCAGGCTGGCGACCCTGTCGAGCGTCGAGGACATCGCCAGTGCGCGCTGGCAGAAGCGCTGCGTCAAATCACCCGCAAGCCGCGGACGCGAGTTCTGTGCCCGCGCACTGAGGTAATCAAGCGCTGCTCGCCGCCGGGTGTCGACCAGCGCCGGATCGTGCGCCAGCCCGGCCCGCACGCGCGCCAGAATGTCATCACGCGAATCTGTACCGGTCATGCGAATAACAGGCTGACGCCCTCTAGTGCACGCAGCCCGTCCACCGCCGCCTCGGCGCCATGCAGGATGCTGAATACACCGCCGGGGAATGCGCAACGGGCGGTCAGTTCGGCCAGCGCGAATATCGCCGATGGCATTTCAGGGTCCGGCTTGATGACGACGACCGCACCCGCCATCAAGGCCGGGACCGCAAGCCCTAGCGGGTCAAGCAGGGGTGCTGCCGCATTACCGACAATACCCACCACTCCCGGCGCGCCGGAAGCCTTAGCGTTCAGACTGCCGCACAACAGGGCCACCGCCTTGCCCACTTCGGCCTCGGCCGCAGGCGTTTCCTTGCCGGTTTCTTCAACAATCAGCCGCGCGAAATGCCCAGCGTAGCCGGCCAGCGCTTCGCCCACGGCAATGAGCAAGGCGGCGCGCGCTGTTGCGGGCTGTGCACACCACAACGGCAGCGCGGCGTGCGCGGCCTCGACGGCTTTTTGCGCCTCAGCGGCGCCGCACAGCGGAGTTCGCCGCAAGACCTCGTGGCTGACCGGGTTACGGACATCCTGAAAGGCTGGAGCCAGCGTCAGGTAAGCGTGGCCATTGATCCACAAGGGGATGGCCAGCGGAGCGTCGGTTTTCAGCATCAGCTTCCTCTGCAGTGAGTTCGTTGTTGACTGGCGTATAAATCGCGAAAAGTCCGGACCTGAGGCGCCGGGAAATCGCGGCCTTTGCTCCAGCCGGGGACGACAGCAAGATGATCAATCCGATCACGGCCACCGGCCAGCCAGGCGAGATAACGCCGAGCGAATCTTGTCGCCAAAGCATAGCAACCCGGCCTCTCGGCAAGCCACGCCCAGGCCTTGAGCAGCGCGCGCTCCCGGAAGGGACGCAAGCCGCGGGCCGTCTGCTTCTCGCGCAGCATGCGCAGCAGTTCGGGCAGAGGAATCCGTACCGGACAAACGTCGCCACACTGATTGCAAAGCGTCGACGCCTGCGGCAGTTCGAGCGCGTTCTCGAGACCGGTGAGCATGGGAGTCAGTATCGAGCCCATCGGCCCCGGATAAACCCAGCCATAGGCGTGACCGCCAATGCTGTGATACACCGGGCAGTGGTTCATGCACGCCGCGCAACGGATGCAATGCAGCATCGGCTGCATGTCGCTGCCGAGCAGCCCGGAACGAGCGTTATCGACCAGAATGAACATCCTGTGTTGCGGGCCCTCCGGATCGGCTCGCTCCCTGGTTCCGCCGAGCACGGAGACATAGTTGGAAATCGACTGACCGGTCGCCGAGCGCGTCAGCAGACGCAGCAGGGTAGCCAGATCTTCCAGCGTCGGGACAATCTTTTCTATCCCGGTGATGACCACATGCACCCTGGGCAGCGTCGTCGCCAGGCGCGCGTTGCCTTCATTGGTCACCAGCGCCACACTGCCGCTTTCGGCGATCAGGAAGTTGCCGCCGGTGATGCCCATCTGCGCGCTCGTAAAATGCTCGCGCAGCACCTCGCGCGCCTCGCGCGCGAGTTCAGGAATCCCTGTCTTGCGTGGCGTGTGGTGTGTTTTGGCGAACAGATCGGCCACCTCGTCGAGGTTCTTGTGCATGGCCGGGGCGATGATGTGCGAAGGCGCTTCATTGCCGGCAATCTGCAGGATGTATTCGCCCAGATCGGTTTCCACCGCCTGAATGCCGGCCGCTGACAGAGCCGCGTTGAGATCGGCTTCTTCGGAGAGCATCGACTTCGACTTGACCGCCTTGCTCACGCCGTGCTGCCTGGCGATGTTTACCACATGCTCGCAGACTTCCCTGCCGTTGCGTGCCCAGAGTACGCTGGCCCCGCGTGCCGTGGCGTTCTGCTCGAAAAGTTCCAGCCAGATATCCAGGTTGTCGAGCACACGCTTGCGGATGGCCGCACCGGCATCGCGCAGCGCTTCGAAATCAGCCTCCTGATTGTAGTCGTGCTTGGCTGCGGCGAAAACATGGACAAAATTGTCCTTCACCTTGCGCAGATTGGCTTGCAGGCGCACATCGGCCAGTTTCTCGTCAACCCGTGCGCTGAAGAACATCGATTGCTGGCGCATCAGTCGAGCTTTCCTTCCGCTCCGGCCAACACTTCGGCAACGTGCAGGACTCGAGTCTTTTCGTCACCCATGCGGCGCAACCTGCCTTCGATATTCAGCAGACAGCCCAGTTCGCCACCCACCACGGCATCGGCACCGGCGATCTGCACATTGACGCATTTTCTTTCGGCAATCGCTGCCGAGAGTGCACCGAAGCGGATTGAAAAGGAACCGCCAAACCCGCAGCACTCGCCACTCGCCGGCATTTCCCTGAGGGTCAGGCCGGTCATCCCGGCCAGCAAGGCACGCGGCTGGTCCCTGATGCCGAGACGGCGCAGACCGTTGCAGGAATCGTGATAACTGACCGTGCCTGAAAACTCGCCCGGTAGCGAAGAAAGTTTGAGGATGCTGACCAGAAAATCGGTCAGCTCATAGACCTGTGCGGCCAGTCGCTCGGCACGTGCACGCCAAACCCGGTTCCCGGCAAAGAGCCCCGGATACTCGTTCCTGAGCTGATCGGCACAGGCGCCGGAAGGCACGACGACATAATCGTAGCCCTCGAACTCGGCGATCGTCTTCCTGGCCAGCGCGCCCGCGGCCAGGCGATCTCCCGAATTGAACGCCGGCTGCCCGCAGCAGGTCTGAGTGGGAGGAACGCACACGGTGCACCCGCCAGACTCAAGCAGGCGGATTGCCGAGAATCCGACACTCGGGCGCAGGAGGTCGACAAGACAGGTGACAAACAGGGCAACACGCATGATAGTAAGATTATTGCAGCGCACAAGGCGCGGCGAGTATTCAATCGTTAGATCGGGCAGAGCGCCCAATAGTATGCTGCCGAAGCACAAAACGAAAGGTAAAACAGGACCGTGATGGCCGAACAATACGAAGCAAAGGCGTCGATCCAGGTCATTGAGCGCATGTTGTCACTGCTCGATGTAATGGCCGACTCTACGGAGCCGGCATCGCTCAAGACCCTCTCTCAGGCCACCGGACTGCATCCCTCAACTGCGCACCGTATTCTGGCGGTAATGACCCGGGCACGTCTGGTTGAACGACACCATGCCAGTACCTACGCGCTTGGCATTCGCCTGCTCGAACTCGGCAGTATCGTCAAGTCGCGGATCAACATCCGCGAAGTCGCCCTGCCCTTCATGCAGAGCCTGCACGAAACGATCGGTGAAGCGATCAATCTCGGCATTCGCGACAATGACGAAATCATTTACGTTGAACGCACTTCAAGCGGTCGTTCGCTGGTGCGCGTCGTCTATCTGGTCGGAGGTCGTGCGCCCTTGCACCTGACCTCGCTGGGCAAACTGTTTCTTGCCGCCGAGAGTGTGACAGACGTTCGCGCCTATGCCAGGCGCACCGGATTGCCGGGCAGGACACCGCATTCGCTGACCGATCTGGGCACGCTGGAAAAGGAACTCGAGAAGATTCGTCGGCATGATGTGGCCTACGACAACGAAGAAGCAGAAATCGGCCTCCGCTGCATTGCTTCGCCGATTCGTAGTGACGAAGGATTGATCATCGCCGGTCTTTCCATCTCGGCACCGACAGATCGGCACGACCCCGGCTGGGTGGCTCAAATCAACGACACGGCAACCGCGATTTCACGTGCTCTGGGTTTTAGCCAGCCACGCACTGGATAGACTGGTCGATAGCCACGGATCGCCGTGGCTTTTTCCTGAATGCGGTTGCAGCAGTTAGCCCGGACGGCGGGCACTTTCCTGCGCAAGCGCGGCTTGCGGAGAAAGTTTGCGCGAAGCCTGCGTATGCGTCTGCGTACTCTCCATCCAGTGCTTGATCCGGTTGGCATCGCCGACACGCGTCTGTTTTCCTGCCGAATCCAGTAATACGATGACCACCGGCTTGTCAGCAACGCGTGCTTGCATGACCAGGCACTTGCCGGCTTCATGAATGTAGCCGGTTTTGGACAGACCGACATCCCAGGCCGCGCTTTTCACCAGCGGATTCGTGTTGCGATAGGCCAGCTCGCGACCACCGACGTCCACCGTAGCCTCGGACGTTGTCGAAAATTCACGAATCAGCGGGTAACGGTGCGCTGCGGCAACCATCTTTGCCAGATCGCGGGCCGTCGATACATTATTGCTGGTCAACCCCGTCGGGTCTTCAAAATGGGTGTCTCTCATGCCAAGTGCTTGCGCCTTGAGGTTCATGGCGGCCAGAAACGCTGACATTCCTCCCGGATAATGTCGGGCCAGCGCGTTGGCCGCACGGTTCTCTGAAGACATCAGGGCAAGCAGCAGAGCGTATTCACGTGTCATTACCGAACCGACATGCAGACGCGACCGGCTGCCGCGCAGGTAATCGACATCGTCATCCGATATGGTAATGGGTGCGTGCAGGTTCGGCGAACTGTCCAGCACAACCATGGCCGTCATCAACTTGGTGATCGAGGCGATCGGCACCACAGCGCTGGCGTTCTTCTGGTAGAGAGCGTCGCCACCGACCTGCTCGATGACCAGTGCTGAACCCGATTGCACGACCAGCTTGCTCGTTTCCGTCCATGCTGCCGAGTTATTCGCCGCAAGAATACTGGCTGGATTTTTCCTGGGGGTGTACGCGGGTTTGCTCTTCTTGGCTGCGTACGCGGTTTTGCCCTTCTTGGCAACCGGCACGGCTTTACTCTTCGACACCGTCGATTTGCTCTTCTGCTTTTGTGCAACAGTCCTGGTTATATCTTTTTCAACGGCCTGCGTACTACCGACGCTGGTAACTCCAACGCCCAGCAACGCAGAGAACAACAACGCAGTTTTCAGCCTGATCTGCATTGGAAAAACCTCCCGCAAAAATCGATTATGAGAACAATTCTGACTGAGTCTATCATCGTAAATAATAAAATCAAGAAAAATAACGAGATAGCGATAGTAGTTAAGAGACGACTTGAAACATTATTATGCGGAGAAAAAAGCCGCGACTTCTTCACGGCGTGCCATCGCGTCTTTGTACCCGAGCTCGATCAGAACGCGCGTATAGGAACTCTCGAACAAGAGATAGCTGGCCAAGGCCCCACCTTTTGAGTTCATTGCTCCTACCCCCCGAAGAAGCCAGCGCACCGGCCAAGGCAAGGCATTAACATGGTGAGTGGCTAGTGAATCAAGTTGTTCCGATGGCGAAAAAACCAGGGTCATAATCGGCCGCAGTGGAATTTTCATCTGTTCTTTGACATTATCAGGAATAGCCGACAAGGTACGGTTGATTCGTTGCATTCGTTCAATATCTACAGACATACTATCAATGAAGATTGATGACAGTGCATGGCCGGCGATCTGTGCCAGCGTCGGATAGGTGCTGGATCTTTCGCGCGCCGCTTTCTCGAACATCCGACCCGCAGCAATAACCAGCACTTTTTCTGCGCCAAGATGAATCGCCGGAGAAATTGGTGCCAACTGGCGCATTGAGCCATCACCAAAAAATTCACGATTAAGACGAACGGCTGGAAAGATGAAAGGGATCGCGCTGGACGCCATCAAATGATCCATATTGAGTTGCGGTATGCGACAGCCGAAGCGATGCGTTCGCTCCCAGGTTTCCACATCAGGGCGGGCCTGAAAAAAACTGACGCTTTGACCGGAGCTATATCCGGATGCCGTGAGACTGACTGCATAGAGCGAACCGCTGGCAATTGATCGGCCAATGTTGCGAAAATCCAGCCTTTGTTCCAGTAACTGTCGCAATGGCGTATTGTCGAGCAGTGAGCGCGGAGTTTGTTTGAACAGCCAGCCAAACATAAGCGCACCCAACCAGCTCGCGCTGGAAGCAGCGATCCCTACAAGATCGGAGCGATAAACCTGACCTGCACGAAAGTTGCTCCAGACATCCGCCAGATTTTCGACAGCAACGCTGAAGTTGTCGGCATTACAAGCCAATGCTACCGCATTGATGGCACCGGCAGAGGTGCCACAGAGAATCGAAAAAGGATTGCGGCCGGCTTCGGGCAACAGATCACGAATGGCGAGCAATACTCCGGCCTGATAGGCAGCTCGGGCACCGCCACCCGCTAGGATCAGTGCCGTTCTGCCGTTGCTGACCGAAAAAGAACCCTGTCGATTCATGGTATGCCTAATGATAACTGGATTGATGCTTTATGGGGCAACAGTGGGCGATCACAAGCTGAACGAGGCGTCCACAATCCGCCAGCAAAGGACGTTTGGTCAGCTAACTTGAAATACCAGCCTTGTGACAGCTTGACCGAATTGAGCTATGGTATAATTTTTTTTTGCTAAAACTAGTAAAACCAACGTCGGGCATGACTAGATTATCGGGCCCTTCGCTGAACAAGTTTTTTATCCAGCCGCGACCGATGTAACACCGCGCCCGGATTGTTCCGGTCTGTTCCGGATCCATCGGGCGTGTTTTTAATGTGCCGCAGCATGGTTTCCCTGTTTTATAACTGTCCTTGGAGGGTGAACTGTCATGACTCAAACAATATCCATCAATGCCCCTGATTACGTCAAGCACGAAGGCCTGAAGAAGTGGGTCGCCGAAGTCGCAGCTCTGGTCACGCCCGACCGTGTTGTTTGGGCCGACGGTTCGCAGGAAGAGTATGACCGTCTGTGCAACGAACTGGTCGAAGCCGGCACTTTCATCAAGCTAAAGAAACGCAAGAATTCTTTCTTGGCCTTTTCCGATCCTTCCGACGTAGCTCGCGTTGAAGACCGCACCTACATCTGCTCCGAAAAGAAAGAAGATGCCGGACCGACCAACAACTGGGAAGACCCGGCCAAGATGCGCGAGACGCTTAAAGGCGTTTTCAAGGGCAGCATGAAGGGTCGTACCATGTACGTTATCCCCTTCTCGATGGGCCCGATCGGTTCCCCGATTGCACAGATCGGCATTGAAATCACCGACAGCGCCTACGTCGTGGTCAACATGCGCATCATGACTCGCATGGGCAAGGATGTCTTCCCGGTGCTGGGTACCGACGGCATGTACGTGCCCTGCGTTCACACCATCGGCGCACCGAAGGAAACCGGCCAGAAGGATCCGAAGTGGCCGTGCAACCCGACCGTCAAATACATTGTTCATTACCCCGAAACCCGTGAAATCTGGTCCTATGGTTCCGGTTACGGTGGCAACGCGCTGCTCGGCAAGAAATGTCTGGCGCTGCGCATCGCTTCAAACATGGCGCGTGACGACGGCTGGCTGGCCGAGCACATGCTGATCCTCGGTGTCGAATCGCCTGCCGGCGACAAACACTACGTCGCCGCCGCCTTCCCGTCGGCCTGCGGCAAGACCAACTTCGCCATGCTCGTCCCGCCGAAGGAAATGAAGGGCTGGAAGATCACCACCATCGGTGACGACATTGCCTGGATCAAGCCGCGCAAGGACAAGAACGGCGTCACCCGTCTCTACGCGATCAACCCGGAAGCCGGCTTCTTTGGCGTTGCCCCGGGCACCAACGACAAGACCAACTTCAACGCCATGGCCTCGCTGGCCGAAAACACCATCTTCACCAACGTCGCGCTGACCGACGATGGCGATGTGTGGTGGGAAGGCATGGGCCCGGCACCGGCACACGCCATCGATTGGCAGGGCAACGACTGGACGCCGGAAATTGCCAAGGAAAAAGGCACCAAGGCTGCACACCCGAACTCACGCTTTACCGCACCGGCTTCGCAGTGCCCGTGTATCGACAAGGACTGGTCGAACGCCGACGGCGTGCCGATTTCGGCCTTCCTGTTCGGTGGACGTCGTGCTTCGACCGTGCCTCTGGTCTGCCAGACCGCCGACTGGGAGCACGGTGTTTTCGCTGCAGCCACGCTTGGTTCCGAAACAACCGCTGCGGCCTTCGGCCAGCAAGGCGTTGTCCGTCGCGACCCGTTTGCCATGCTGCCGTTCTGTGGCTACAACATGGCCGATTACTACAGCCACTGGCTGAAGATGGGCGCCGTAGCCGACAAGCAAGTACCGATTTTCGTGGTCAACTGGTTCCGCACCGACGAAAAAGGCGGCTTCGCCTGGCCTGGCTTCGGTGACAACGCCCGCGTTCTCAAGTGGATCATCGAGCGCTGTGAAGGCAAGGTTGGCGGCCAGCAAACCGTCCTTGGCGTAATGCCCAACTACGAAGACATGGACTGGACCGGTGCTGATTTCTCCAAGGCGCAGTTTGCCAACGTGACCAACCTCGACAAGCAAACCTGGCAGGGCGAACTCGAAGGCGTCAAGGAATGGTTCGGCAAGATGGGCACCAAGCTTCCTGCCAAGCTGGCGACCATCCGCGACGATCTCGCAGCCAAGTTCGCCTAAGCAGACCCGGTTACACCAAGAAAGGCCGCCCTTTGGCGGCCTTTTTTTCGCCGGTGTTCCGGTTAAACTACCCGCATCCTTACCGTATCGTTCAATTTGCCATGCCAGGTTTTCCCGCCAGCCGCCTTGCCGGAATCGCACCCTTCCACGTCATGGAGTTGCTGACACGCGCCAAGGCTCTGGAAGCCGAAGGCCGGGATATCATCCACATGGAAGTCGGCGAACCGGACTTCCCGACACCCGACCCGATCATTGCCGCCGCGCAGGCTCACATTGCCACCGGTCGTGTGTTCTATACCTCTGCGCTTGGCCTGCCCGAACTGCGCAGTGCCATTGCCGGTTTCTATGCAACACGCTACGGTCTCACCGTACCGGCCTCGCGCATCGTCGTCACCGCAGGGGCTTCGGGCGCTCTGCTGCTGGCGCTGGCTTGCCTTGCCGAACCCGGCAGCGAATGGCTGCTGACTGACCCGGGTTATCCCTGCAACAGCAACATCGTGCGCAGCTTCGAGGGAAAGCCCGTCTTCATTCCCGTGCACGCCGAAAACAACTTTCAGCCGACGCTCACCGATCTCGAACAGTACTGGAACGAGCGCACGGCCGGTGCCCTATTCGCTTCGCCAGCCAATCCCACCGGCACCCTGCTTGATGACAATGTACTGGCGGCCATTGCCGGGTTTGTAAGGCACAAAAGGGGACAACTGATCGTTGACGAGATCTATCACGGACTCACCTACGAGCGTGAGGCCACAACGGCGCTGCAATTCGGAGACGATATTTTTGTCGTGCAGAGCTTCTCGAAGTATTTCAACATGACCGGATGGCGCCTTGGCTGGCTGGTTGTCCCGGAGCGATTTGCGCGCGATATCGAAAAGCTGGCGCAGAATCTTTTCATTGCCCCCTCCACCCCGGCCCAATACGCGGCACTGGCGGCATTCCAGCCGGATACGATCGCCATTCTTGAGAAACGACGCATCGAGTTTCGTCGACGTCGCGACTATCTCGTACCCGAAATCGAAAAGCTCGGTTTCCGTTTGAGCGCCGAACCAGAAGGTGCCTTCTACCTCTATGCTGACTGCAGTAAATTTACCTCGGACAGTGAGCGCTTTGCCCGCGACCTGCTCGATACGGCCGGCGTCGCAACCACACCGGGGCTTGATTTCGGCTCGCATGCGGCAAAGTCCCACTTGCGCTTCGCCTATACCACCCGCAGCGAACGTCTGATTGAAGCCGTGGATCGCATCCACCACTATTTGGTCAAATCGCGCTAAACACTCGCGCGCAACTCCATGCAAAAAAAGAGGCGTAAAAAACGTTACGCCTCAGGCAAAGCAAAAACAGGTGGGGCAAGCAGGCTGCCCCCACCCGGCCATGCCGCAGTTACTTCGGACGTGAGCCCGTCGGAAACGGCCAGGCGCCAGTCGGGTTTAGTGCCGACTTTAATCCAGGTGTTGCTGCCGTTGATGGGGCCGACGCTGCCTGAGGCGCTGGTGCCGGTTTTTTTGCTGCTGGCTTCTTGGCGGCCGGCTTGGCCGCAGCTTTCGGAGCGGCCTTCTTGGCGGCCGGTTTGGCTGCAGCTTTTGGAGCGGCCTTCTTGGCGGCCGGTTTGGCTGCAGCTTTTGGAGCCACCTTCTTGGCTACCGGTTTGGCTGCAGCTTTTGGAGCCGCCTTCTTGGCTACCGGTTTGGCCGCAGCTTTTGGGGCCGCCTTCTTGGCGGCCGGTTTGGCCGCAGCCTTGGGAGCCGCCTTCTTGGCGGCCGGTTTGGCTGCAGCTTTTGGAGCCGCCTTCTTGGCGGCCGGTTTGGCCGCAGCCTTGGGAGCCGCCTTCTTTACCGCCGGTTTGGCAGCGGCTTTCGGCGCTACCTTCTTGGCGGCCGGCTTCGCAGCCACCGCGGGTTTCTTTGCACTTGTTGCCATGTCAACCTCCTTCTCTGATTTCAAGGAAAAATTCAAGCTAGAGCACTGCAAAAAACGATCCGAAAAAACCGGACCATTCAATGGGCGTATCTGAAATGCGCCTATTGAATCCGTAAGCGGCGACTTCCGCCGAGAAATATGACAAACATCCTGGCTTGCATGCGCACCAGGCAACGGCGCATTCGTGTAAATCGTGGATCGAACATAGCGCTCGACGGAACGATCAACCAGGCGACAATAATCCAAGAACCGGGACACGGCGTAAGGGAAAATTGAAGCTGCCGAAAGCAATCGGGAGGTTGAAAAAAAACGCGCAAAACAAAGAGGGGCAGGTGCCTGGGCAAGACCGGAAGTTGCCGGTGAGCACGATATGCATGATGAGTAGAAGTGAATTCCTTGTTCTTGCAATCCGGTTACGTCCATCACAATCGGCATTCAGAGGCTAGCGAAGCAAACCAGCCCGACACGAAAACCAGCACAAAGTAGAAATTTGGCACTCACACTCAAACTACTAGATGTTGTGCCGCCCTTGCAAATTGCGACTAATTGTAGTAGCGCATACCACTTGACGCAAGAAATTTATTATGTATTTCAAAAACAATATGCAAGTTGTCTCAATTCAACAACGCGAATTTTTCAATTACGTGGAACCTGAATAGCATAGTGCTGCAGCGTTAGTACGCCATATAGAAATAATGACAAAAAGAAAGCGCCCGTGCCACAACAAAGATCAACGCGCTCGCCCAAGCAATGCGCCAAGGGGTGCAAGCCGCTGCCAGTCAAAGCACTGCCCGGGATCCGTCTTGCGCCCTGGAGCTATATCGGAATGTCCTACGACAGAATTAATCGGATAACACACGCTTAACGACTGAATCAGATCGACAAGCCGCAGATACTGTGCAACCTCGAAGGGCAACTCATCACAACCCTCCAGTTCGATGCCGATCGAGAAATCATTACACCGCTCGCGGCCATTCCAGAATGACACGCCGGCATGCCAGGCACGCTGCAGACAGGACACGAACTGAATCAATGCTCCGTCGCGCCGAATCAGGAAATGCGCTGAAACACGCAGGCCGCTGATCCTGGAAAAATAGGGATGCGCGTCGGGATCCAGCGAATTGGTGAACAAGCGCGCAATATCGTCGCTGCCGAACTGCGCGGGAGGCAAACTGATGGCATGTACCACCACCAGCGAGATGGCCTCCCCGGCGGGTCGATCATCAAAGTTTGGCGAGTCGATACGCCGTGCGGCACTCATCCAGCCATCGATCGAGAGGCCGGCAGCCGCCGCCCGATCTTCACCCATGCCGTTCATTCTTCAATACCGAGCCGTTCAATGCGATAACGCAAGGAGCGGAAAGTCACACCGAGCAACCTAGCCGCAGCCGTCCGGTTAAAACCTGTTTTAGCCAGCGCCTCGAGAATCAGTTGTTTTTCGACACGATTCACATGATCATCAAGGGTTTCGCCATTGCGGGCGACTTCGCCGTCAATAGCCGACTCGGCCGCGAGTTGAAGATCATCAAGCACCACCTTGCCGTCAACACACAAGGCGGTTGCCCGCTCGAGAATGTTCTCAAGCTCACGCACATTGCCGGGATAAGCATAAGCACAAAGTGCGCGCATTGCTTCCGGAGACAACTCCGGAGGACTGGCTCCGCAAATCCGCGAGAGCATCGCCTTTACCAGCAGCGGGATGTCCTCCTGACGCTCGCGCAGCGTCGGCATTTTCAACTCGATCACATTCAGCCGGTAATACAGATCCTGGCGAAACGTCGCCGCATCAACACAATCCTTAAGCTTGCGGTGTGTTGCCGAAACGATGCGCACATCGACTGTTTCTTCATTGGTGCTCCCGACCTTGCGTACTTTCTTTTCCTGAATCACGCGCAGTAGCTTGACCTGCATGATCAAGGGCAAATCGGCCACCTCATCAAGGAACAGCGTTCCGCCGTTTGCCGCCTGAAAGAAACCGTCACGATCACTCTCGGCTCCGGTAAAGGCTCCTTTGCGGTATCCAAAGAACTCGCTCTCCATCAAATTCTCGGGGATTGCACCGCAATTCACCGGAACGAAGGGTGCCGCATGACGTGCGCTCTGACCGTGGATCAGCCGTGCCGCAAGCTCCTTGCCGGTTCCAGATTCTCCCGAGATATATACTGGCGCCTGACTACGCGCCAGTTTGACAATCATCTCGCGCGCATAGTCGATGGCCGGAGACTCGCCAATCAGTTGCGCCGCCATACCCGCAACAGCCGATGTGCCGTCCTGCAATTCACCGGCTTGCGGCAGACTGAGCGCCGACTTGATCAAGGTTCGCAGTTGATGCAGTGCAACCGGTTTGGCCAGATAATCGAATGCCCCGGCCTTCAACGCCGCCACCGCATTATCAGCGCTACCAAAGGCCGTAATCACGGCTACCGGTGTTTCTCCATAGTGCGTGCCTATCAGGCGCACTATTTCCAGACCCTCGCCATCGGGAAGACGCATATCGGTCAGACACAGACTGTAATGCTCGCGCTCGAGAAAGCTCCTGGCTTCGGCCACCGTACCTGCACAATCAGCCGAAAGGCCCATGCGCGCCAGCGTCAGATCGAGGAGTTCGCGAATATCCGCCTCATCATCAACCACCAGAACCCTCGCCAACTCGCCACGTGCTCGACGCCCCACTTTGCTTACTGACACTCGGCTGCCCTCCCCGTGATACAAAAATCAGCACCGGACTCGCTGCTTAACAATTCGAGCCGCGCATCATTAGCTTCACATAATTCACGCGCAATGTAGAGACCCAGGCCGGTACCCTGACTATGCGTAGTGAAGAATGGCTCAAAGATCTGCTCACTGAGGCTATCGTCAACCCCCTCGCCATCGTTGATGACATGCAGGGCCACCCAGCCTTCGCGGCTGGCATCCTGCACCAGCAGACGGATACTTCCCGCCATGCCCTGCGAATGACGTAATGCGTTACCGAGAAGGTTCCATAACACCTGATGAAAATGTGAGCGGTCGAAGAACAGTGTCGCCAGCCCCAAAAATTCGCACACGACCACGCCGCTCGCCACTTTCTCTTTCACCGTATATTCCTCGACCAGAATCGGCAGGGTTTGACGCAACTCGATCAGTTCCTGGTGCGCGCGGTCGCGCCGCCCCAACTCGAGCACATCGCTCACGATTCGCTCCACCCGTTGCGTGTTGTCGAGCACGATACGCAACAGGCGATCATTCGTCGGGCTGCAAAACTCTTCGCGCATCAATTCTCCGGCATGATTGATCGCCGAGAGCGGATTACGGATCTCATGCGCGATATTCGCCGTCAGACGCCCGAGTGCTGCCAGCTTGAGCTGTCGCGCCTGCTCCTGCAAGCTCCCCATATCCTCAAGAAAAACCAGCACATCGCGTTCCGAGCTCTCGGTTGATACAAAGCGTGCGCGCAACTGCATGCCACTGGCCGGCGCCCTCACCAGCATCGGCTCATCGCTGGCATGCGCGCACCAGTCGGCAAATCCCTGCGCCAGCTCGGTCGAGTAATTTGCCAGCTTGCGCTCGGCAGGATCGCCCAGGCCAAGCAGTTGTTCGGCACGCGGATTGTGCTGCTTGACCCATCCGTCACGGTCCAGCACGAGAACGCCGTCCTGCATTTCCTCAATAACGCGCTGACTGAGCAAGGTCTGGTTTCTAAGCTCCACTCCGCGCTTGCGCGCCAGTTCTTCGTTGGCAATCAAACGCCGTGCCAGCAGGCGAGCTGAAATGGCAATGGCGAAAAATCCGGCGCTCAACAGACCCGCCTGAAAGAAATCGACCATTTCAAAGTCAACCTCCATCGCCCGATAGGACTGTTCGAAAAGCACCGAGAGAGTCGCCAATGCTGCGTAAAACAACACGAGACGCCCCTGACCAACCAGACCGGCGCCGGCCAGCGTCACCAGCAACATGGCGCCCAGACCGCTGCGCAAGCCGCCACCGGTGTGCATCAGCAGGGTCAGCACCAGTACGTCGATCAATACATTCGCACTCAGTTGCAGATTGAAATGCTGGCGATAGAAATACAGCCCGAGCAAGGAAAGAATCGTAGCCAGCAGATAGAGGCTGGTCACAGCCAGGTGAAACGATCCGCGACCCGGACTGAGAATCGAAAAGGGTGAGGAGTGAAGAACCGAGGAAGCAAAGAGCAGCCCGGCAATGCACAAACGGTAAAGGTTGAAATAACGCAGCGACGTCCAACGCGTTTCAGAGAACGGCCCGGTAACAGGTTCAAGCAGATTCAGCATGGAGAATCAGGTGTCCCGTAATTCGGCTTGATGTCGATGGTCTTCGCAACAGTAATAGTGCCCCTGGGTCAAAATACTTTCGCTTATCGGCTGGTTAACACCGCAGTGCGCGCACTTGACCATCTGTTCCGGCACCCGCGAAGTGGGCGGCGCTTGCACCCCCGAGCGAGAAGATTGCGCCTTGCGCAACGCCCACAACACAACAAAAAACAACGCGATCAGGAGCAAGTATTTCATGATGGCCCAGCCGTTCTGTAGAGCAGCCAAGCATAGCAGAAGCACCCTGTAACAGGGATACCCAGAAAAGAATTGAAGGGCATCGGAGGAACGAGAAAACCGTAAAAAAGGCGAACCACAAAGGAACAAAGGGCACGAAGTTTCACCAAGAAAGACAATATTCAATCTGTCGCTCCTTGATATTCATTGTGGCGCTACGTTTGATCTGCCTAGCAGCCTGTTCTCAATCAGAAGTAATCACATTCAATAGCAACAGGGCCTGAAAATCCGTCTACAGTCAATGACCTAGCCAGGTACTGCTCACGCAGACTAACTATGGTCATAACCTGACTTTTCTGTGGAGTCAGGATGTACTGAAAGATGCTACTAAATGACAAATGGGAACACATTGACAATCTATTGCAGAGCAAGGTCAAGGATCCGGGCCGCACTGCCAAGGATGATCGTCCGTTCGTCGAGGCGTTATTCGGGATCATTCGCACCGGAAACCATTGGCGGGACTTGCCTGCCGAGTACGGTCATTGGCACCGAATCAATGTACGCGTCGCGCGCTGTCACGAAAACGGTGCCTCGAAGCGGGTGGCTGATGCCTTGTGCGGTGATGCTGATAGGGAGTACTTGTTCATCGATTTTACGATTGTCAGCGCCCGTCAGCATTCTGTCGGCGCCTTAATAAAATGGAGGGCCAGGAAATCGGCCGATCGTGCGGCGGTTTAACCTCCAAATTGCATGGGGCGGTCGATGCCCTGGGCGATCCCCTGAGGGTGCTTCTCTCGGCCGGGCAGGTCTCCGATATCGAACAGGCTCCGAATCTCATCGACCAATTTCCAGCCCAGGCGGTGATCACCGGCAAAGGGTACGGCGCCGAGCACTTCGTCGCCAGAGCCGAGACCACGGGAGCCCAAGCGCTTATACCTCCTTGTTCCAATCGTAGCTCCCCGCGCCAATTCGATTCCCATCTCTACCGCGAGCGCAATTTGATCGAGCGTTTATGTGCTCGTCTCAAGAAATGCAGACGCATTGCCACTGGATATGACAAACTTGCCAAGTCCTTCCTGTCGTTTATTCACCTCGTGTGCGCTTTTGTCCGGCTCGCTTGATTGAGACCAAGCCCAAACAGCTCGATCAGATGTACTAATCTTTATTCCAGCATTCACCGGAATGACCATAAGTTTCCAGAAAGAAATCTGATCTTGGATCTGATGGGTGTGAAATGCTGAGGCCGCGGCAATTCAGCTATACTCGCCGCAATTCCCGCCCCGGCCCAGGCGAGTCGGATTCGATGCCTGCCAGCCTGCCTTTAACGTCAGCAAAACGTGCCGCAAAATGAGCAGAAAACCCAGAAGCAAGGCCACCCCGCCTCCGGCTACCTTGCCGCCCGTCCCAGCCGCTGCAGAGCCCAAGCGCAACGTGCTGCTTGTCTCTGGCCTGGCGCTGCTGCTTGTGATCGCCGTCATCGTCTACTTTGCCACTTCACCCAAGGCACCACCGCCCGCCCTCCTCTCATCGCCATCGCCTCTCGCCACGGCAGCGGCCGCACCGCCGGCCAGTCCGGCGAGCTACGTTGGCGCACAAGTCTGCAAGAGCTGCCACGAGCCCGAATTCAAGGCCTGGTCGGGCTCGCATCACGATCTGGCCATGCAAGTCGCCACCGAAGCCACCGTCCTCGGCGATTTCGCCAACGCCAGGTTCAAGTACAACGGCATCGAAACCACCTTTTTCCGGCGTGGCGACAAGTTCATGGTGCGTACCGACGGGCCGGACGGCAAGCTGGCCGACTACGAAATCAGTCACACCTTCGGCGCCTACCCCTTGCAGCAGTACATGGTCGCCTTTCCAGGCGGACGCTACCAGTTTCTTCAGCACGCCTGGGACGCGCGGGCAAAAAGCCAGGGCGGGCAACGCTGGTTCCACCTGCAACCCGGCCAGAAAGTCGATTCCAGGGATCCCCTGCACTGGACCGGCCTTTACCAGAACTGGGCCCTGCAATGCGCCGAGTGCCATTCAACCGATTTACGCAAGGGCTACGACGCGGCCAGCAACACCTATAAAACCACGTTCAGCGAAATCAACGTCGCCTGCGAAGCATGTCATTCCCAGGGATCGAACCATGTGCAGTGGGCGGCCAACGCCCGGCCTCCCTACCCGGCAACCGGGGACAAGGGCTTGCCCAGCCTGAAATCGCGCTGGCAGGAGGCCTGGAAATTCCCCACAGCCGACGCCCGGTTTGCCTTGCGCGACCACCCGGCCGAGGCGGCCGGGATGAATACCTGTGCCGCATGTCATTCCCGCCGTTCGACGCTGAGCGAAGACAGAAAGGCCGGCGAAGCGCTGGAGAATACCCATCGCCTGGCCTTGCCGCTGGCCCCGAACTATCACGCCGATGGTCAGCAGCGGGAGGAGGTTTATGTGTGGACCTCGTTCCTGCAGAGCAAAATGCACCAGTCCGGCGTCACCTGCATGGATTGTCACGAGCCGCACTCGCTGAAGACGCGCGCCGAAGGCAATGCGCTGTGCACACGCTGCCACAATGCCGCCGAGTTCGATGCGCCCAAACACCACAGGCACGTCGCCGACGGCAAGGGAGCGCAGTGCGTCACCTGCCACATGCCGACGCAGAACTACATGGTGATCCATGCGCGGCAGGATCACAGCCTGCGCATCCCGCGCCCCGATCTGTCGATCGCGCTGGGCAGCCCGAATGCATGCACCCAGTGCCATACCGACAGGAAACCGCAATGGGCGGCCAGCGCCATGGACACCTGGTACGGCACCGCCTGGCGCCAGCGCCCGCACTACGGCACGACGCTGCATGCGGCCACCACGCAGGGCCTGAAAGCATTGCCCGAGCTGCTTGATCTGGCCGGCAACACCGCGCAACCGGGCGTGGTGCGCGCGGCAGCGGCAACGCTGGCGCAGCCCTTTGCCAGCCCCGGCACCTTGCACAACGCGCGTGCGCTGCTCAAGGACAGCGATCCGCAGGTTCGCCTCGCCGCGCTCGGCATGATCGAGCCGATGGACCGCGTCAACCGCGTGCTCAGTGCGGCCCCAGCGCTCGTCGACCCCGTCCGCGGAGTTCGCATTGAGGCCGCGCGTCTTCTGTCCGATGTGCCGGACAGCCAGCTTCCGGCGGGCCAGCTCGCGGCGCGCGCGGCGGCCGGCAAGGAGCTTGAAGAATCACTGGCGCTGGAGGCCGACTGGCCTTCGGGCAACCTCAACCTCGGCAATCTGCGTTTGCGCCAGGGCCGCGCCGCCGAGGCCATTGCCGCCTACGAGCGGGCCATCGCACTCGACCCGAAATTCCCCGGGGCCTATGTCAATCTGGCCGACGCCCTGCGCCAGCAAGGGCGGGAAGCGGAAGGCGAGAAAGTCTTGCGCCAGGGCCTGGCCGTGATGCCGCGCGATGCCGACCTGCACCATGCGCTGGGCCTGCTGCTGACGCGCAAGAAGGAGAGCGCGGCAGCGCTCAAGGAATTCGTCGAGGCCGCCCGGCTCGCTCCGGACAACGCGCGCTATGCCTATGTCCAGGCCATTGCTCTGCATTCGGCCGGTCAGCGCGATCAGGCCCTGGTCATCCTGCGCAACGCCAACCAGCGCCATCCCGGCAATCTCGACATCCTCGGCGCACTTCTTTCAATGAGTCGCGAGTCGGGCGACAGGCCAGCGGCTCTGGGTTACGCCAGAGAACTCGCCGGGTTGCTGCCGGATAATGCAAATGTCAAAGCGCTGGTGGCGGAACTCGAAGCGCGTTGAGCATCCTGGAAACCGCAGTTGAGTGCGTGCCACGCAACACCAGGCTAGAGACGAGTCTTTGGCCCTCACCCCGACCCTCTCCCGCAGGGAGAGGGGGTTTGCACCCTTCGCCCTGCGGGAGAAGGGCCGGGGATGAGGGCCTACGATATTGGCATTGCGCTCAACTGCGTTTTCAGGATCGTCGCTCCGCTCACAACACCGGTCCGAACATCGCGACGGTGTTGTTCAACAACCGGCGAGTCAAAGGCCATTGCGCCACTATCGCGGCAGTCACCGGGCGGGACTGCGCCAGGTAGGCGTCCTGGCGACGACGCACCTCGGCGGTGAGGGCCGCGTCGTGGAACAGGATGTTGTTCTCGAAATTCAGCTCGAAGCTGCGGCGGTCCATGTTGGCCGAGCCGATCAGCGTAATCTCCCCATCAACGGTCAATGACTTGGTGTGCAGCAGACCGCCCTGGTATTCGAAGATCCGGACTCCGGCGGCGAGCAGATCGGCGTAGTAGCTTCGACTGGCCGCTCCGACAATCCACGAATCATTGCGTGCCGGAAAGATGATCGTCGTCGCCACACCACGCCGTGCGCTCGCGCACAGGGCACCCTGCATCGCCTCGTCGGGCACATAGTAGGGCGTCGTAATGAAGAGCTCGCGCCGCGCCGCAAACATCAGCGTCTCGAACACCTCCGGCATCGCCGAATAGCGCGCGCTCGGCCCGGTGCCAATCACCTGCGCCGTGAAGCCGGGTTCGCCCGGCGGCAGCAGCTGGCGCAGCACGTCGGAAATGTCCTCATCGACCTCGGCCATCCAGTCGCTGGCAAACAGGTGCTGGTTCTGGCGGGCGATCGGGCCTGTAAAACGGATCATGGCATCGACCCAGGGCGCAAACTTCGCCTTGACGCGGAACTCGGGGTCCGCACAATTCTGGCTGCCACAATAGGTGATCCGGTTGTCGATGACCATGATCTTGCGATGGTTGCGCAGATCGATGCGCCCCCGCAACGCACGCACCAGCAGATTGCCGATCGGCAGCGCGGTGGCCACCTGGACGCCGGCAGCGCGCAGGTCACGCCAGTGCTCCGAGGCAATCATCGTGCGCGAACCCAGCCCGTCGGCCATCGCCCGGCAGGCCACCTGGCGCCTTGCGGCACGCTTCAGCGCCTCGACCACCTTCAGCCCGTTGTTGTCGGGCAGCCAGATGTAGAACATCAGATGCACATGCTCGCTGGCGGCATCGATATCAGCGACCATGGCCTCGATGCTCGCATCGGAATCCGGCATCAGACGCGCCCGATTGCCGCCGACCGGGTGAAAGCCATTCACCGAACTCCCGACCTGGAACAGGTGGGCGTAGTGCGGCGCAATGTCCGCCTGGAAATTCACGTCCTGCGCACCCGGCGTGTCGGCCACATCCGGCAGCCGCCCGAGCACGCCCCGCAGGCTGGCCACGCGGCGGCGGCCAATGCTGGTTTCACCGAGCAGTAGGTAGGCGACGATGCCGACTCCCGGCAACACGGCCATGACGATCACCCAGGCGAAACGCGACGCCGGGTCACGGTGCGGACGCAGAATGGCGCGCGCCATGAAGCCCAGGTGGACCAGCCAGACCAGTACCGTCAGCAACGCAGTGAGCATGGGAATCTCGGTCATTCGGGATGGGGGATGATACCGGAGTGCATGCGGCCAAGTCGAGAACGGCCTGCCTGGCCGACGACGCTGCGCGAATGCACATTGTTTTGCCAAGCAACCGCAGGGCTTTGCGCCGCCCGCATCGGGTACATCGATTTACATCGATCGGCACGATAGGTATCATGGCGCGGTTCGTCGGGGGTCGATGAAACCGGCGCGGTTTTGTTCAATTCCACAAGGAGAAATAGCCATGAAGTCATCCAAGCTTAGTGTCGTTTTCTGCGCTGCCTTGCTGGCCGCCGCTTGCGTTTCGCAACAGACGTACAACACCGAAGTAAAGAAAGCCGATACCTACGCCGCGCTGAACCAGCAGCTTTCGGCCGAACTCGGTCAGGACCAGGCGACGATCCAGGACCTGCAGAACCAGCTCAAGGTCACCATCGTCAATGAGATCCTGTTCCCCGAAGGCGGTTGGCAACTGAGTGCCAAGGGCGAAGCGACGCTGGCGAGGATTGCGCCGACGCTGTCCAATCTGCCGGGCCAGCAGATCATCGTCGAGGGCTTCACCGACAATGTTCCGATCGGGCCAGGGCTGAAGTCGCGTTTCCCCTCGAACATTGAACTGTCATCGGCACGGGCCGGCGATGTGCTGCGCTTTCTGGCTTCCAAGGGCGTCCCGATGAGCACCATGTCGGCCCAGGGCTTCGGAGAATCACGCCCGGTCGCCAGCAACGACACGCCGCAAGGCCGCGCCAAAAACCGCCGCGTCGAGATCGTCATCACCTCGGCCAACCGACCCTAGACCCCTATTCAGTCGGGAATCGGCAAATCGTCGGCTTCGATTCCCGCTGAATATCCATAAGGAATAGCCATGCATCATCAACGGACCTGGTCTGCCGGGGTTCTGATGGTACTCGCGGCGACATTGACGTGCGCTCCCGCGCAGGCCGAAATGAGCGCCGAAGAACTCGCCAAGCTCGCGCAGAACCCGGTCGGCAACCTGATCAGCCTGCCCTTCCAGAACAACACCAACCTCAACTTCGGTCCCGAGAAGGGAACGCAGAACGTCCTCAACATCCAGCCGGTGATCCCGATCTCGGTGAATAGCGAGTGGAACGTCATCACCCGCACCATCGTACCGGTGATCTCGAATCCCTCGCTCTACCCCGGCGACGATCGCACCAACGGCATCGGCGACACCGTGTTTACGGCCTTCCTGTCACCGGCCGTTCCGGGGCACTGGATCTGGGGTGCCGGCCCGGTACTCCAGTTGCCGACCGACAGCAACTCGGAACTGGGCAACAAGAACTGGGGTCTGGGGCCATCGGTCGTCGTCCTGCACCTCGAAAAGGGCGACCCCTGGGTTTACGGTGTGCTGGCCAACAACATCTGGTCGCTCTCCAGCAACCAGCAGGGCGGTTCGTACAACAACGGCCTGATCCAGCCCTTCGTCAACTACAACTTCGAGGGCGGGTTCTATCTCACCTCGGCGCCCATCGCGACGGTCAACTGGAAGGCCGACAGCAGC
>NZ_JAEUOI010000045.1 GCF_016790145.1 Propionivibrio sp.
AGCGACGTCGAGCGTTACTTCGTTGTTGCCGGCAACCCGACGGTCAGCCAGGGCATCTCCGTTGTCGGCCTGACCGACTGGAAGGAGCGCAAGCGCAGTGCAGGTGAAGTGGTCAAGGACCTGTTTCCAAAATTCATGGGAATCCCCGGCGTGCTGGCCTTTCCCGTGCAGCCGCCCTCGCTCGGCCAGAGCCCGCGCGAGCGCCCGGTGAATTTTGTCGTGGTGACCTCGGCGTCCTACCCCGAGCTGCTTGAAACGACCAACAAGATTCTCGCCGAAGTGGCGAAAAATCCCGGGCTGACCAACGTCGATACCGACCTCAAGCTGAACAAACCGGAACTCTCGGTGACGGTCAACCGCGACAAGTCGTCCGACACCGGCGTGCAGATCGAGACCGTCGGCCGCACGCTCGAAACCATGCTCGGCGGGCGGCAGGTCACACGCTTCAAGCAGAACGGCGAGCAGTACGACGTGATCGTTCAGGTGGACAATGCGGATCGCACCACCCCGTCGGACATCCGCGTCATCTTCGTGCGTGCCAGGGATGGCAGCATGATTCCGCTGGCCAACCTGATCAGCGTCGACGAAACGGTCAGCCCGCGCGAACTCAACCACTTCGGCCAGCGGCGCGCGGTGACCATCACGGCTAACCTTGCGCCCGATTACACCCTGGGCGAGGCACTGAGCTTCATGGAAAAGACCGCCAACAGCGTGCTGACGCCCGGCTACGCGATCAACTATGCCGGGCAGTCGCGCGAGTTCAAGACCTCAAGCTCGTCGCTGGCGCTCACCTTCATTCTGGCGCTGGCCTTCATCTATCTGGTGCTTGCCGCACAGTTCGAGAGCTTTCGCGACCCCTTCATCATCATGCTGACGGTGCCGCTGTCGATGACCGGCGCACTGCTCGCCTTGCTGCTCACCGGCGGCACGCTCAACGTGTACAGCCAGATCGGGCTGGTCACACTGGTCGGCCTGATCACCAAGCACGGCATCCTGATCGTCGAGTTTTCCAACCAGTTGCAGGAGAAAGGACTCGACATCAAACAGGCGGTGATCGAAGCCTCCGAACTGCGCCTGCGCCCGATCCTGATGACTACCGGCGCCATGGTGCTTGGCGCCATTCCGCTGGCGCTGGCCACCGGTGCCGGTGCCGAAAGCCGTCAGCAGATCGGCTGGGTGATTGTCGGCGGTCTGCTGCTCGGTACCTTCTTCACGCTGTTTGTGGTGCCGACGGTGTATACCCTGCTGGCGCGGCGCAAGACGCCGGATACGGGAGATTTTTGATTCAGCGCTTGCCCGGATTGACCGGGGGGCCTGGGCCAAGGATACTTCGGGTAGTGCGCTTGAAATGCCAGTCTATCTTTCTGGCGCTACGCTTTTCTGGAGGAGCCCACGAATGTTTTTGATCGGATGGAAGTCTCCGTGCAACTCATGGCAATCACCGGTACGAAGCGATGAATCCTGACCTGGCAATCGTTCTTGGCCTCCTCGCGGCCGCCATCGCGATGTTCGCCATCAACAAGCCGAGAATGGACGCCGTCGGGCTGATCATGCTCACCGCCTTGCCGTTCACAGGTGTGATCACCATGGGCGAGGCCCTGGCCGGTTTCAGCGATCCGAACATCGTGCTGCTCGGCGCACTTTTCGTGATCGGTGAAGGGCTGGTACGCACCGGCGTCGCCCAGCGTGTCGGAGACTGGCTGATGCACACCGCAGGCACCAGCGAAACCCGCTTGATCGTATTGCTGATGGCTGTCGTCGCCACGCTCGGTGCCTTCATGAGTTCAACGGGCGTGGTGGCCATATTCATTCCGGTCGCGCTGCGCATCGCGCAGAGTACCGGCATGGCGCCCAGCCAGCTGATGATGCCGCTCTCGGTCGCGGCGCTGATCAGCGGCATGATGACTCTTGTTGCCACGGCACCGAACCTGGTGGTCAACAGCGAGCTTGTCCGCCACGGCATAGAAGGATTCTCGTTCTTCAGCTTCACTCCGTTCGGTGTGCCGGTGCTGCTGCTCGGGATACTCTACATGCTCTTCGCGCGCCGCTGGCTTGCCGCGAAGAGCCGCAGCGATGCGGGGGGCATTCATCGTGTCAGCCTTCTGGACTGGGTCGAAAAATATCAGCTCGCCGAGCGCGAGTTCCGCGTGCGGGTGACGCCACAGTCACCGTTTGTCGGCAAGACACTGGGCGAGATCAATCTGCGCGACGATTCCGGGATCAACGTCGTTGCCGTCGAGCGCAAGCGTGGCTTTTCAACCGACGTCTTTGCGCCCCGTGCGAAAACAGCCTTGCAGGCGGAAGATATCCTGCTGGTTGACGTGTTTGCGCCGAAGGTCGATATTCACCAGGCCTGTCCGCAGCTTGCGCTCGAGGAATTGCCGCTTACCGGCGCTTACTTCAGCGATCGTTCGCAAGAGATCGGAATGGCTGAAGTGATGGTCGCGGCGGACTCCAGTCTGGTCGGCAAGACGGTGATCGAGTCCGGCTTCCGCAGCCGTTTCCACCTCACTCTGGTCGGCCTGCGGCGCGGCCAGAAAGGAATGGATGGCGGACATTTGAGTATGCCGCTGAAGGTTGGCGACACCTTGTTGCTGATCGGGCCGTGGAAGGCAATCGGTCGATTGCAGTCGGACAGGAGCGATCTGCTGCTGCTCAATCTGCCCACCGAGCGCTCCGAGGTGCTCCCGGTTTCCGGCAAGGCACTGCAGGCACTGATCTGCCTGGTGGTGATGGTGGGGTTGATGATAGGCGGCATCGTTCCGAACGTTCAGGCGGCGCTGATCGCCTGCCTGCTGATGGGTGTGCTGCGCTGCATCGACCTGGACAGCGCTTACCGCTCGATCCACTGGAAGAGCCTGATTCTGATTGTCGGCATGCTGCCGTTTTCCATCGCCCTGCAGAAAACCGGCGGCGTCGAGCTGGCGGCCGACGGCCTGATGAAGCTGACCTCAGGCGCGGGAAGCTACGCCCTGCTGGCCAGCCTGTTTGCCATTACCGCCCTGCTCGGACTTTTTATCTCCAATACGGCAACCGCCGTGCTGATGGCCCCGGTGGCGCTGGCCATTGCCGGAGACTTGCAGGCCTCGCCGTATCCCTTCGCCATGATCGTTGCGCTGGCGGCGTCGACGGCGTTCATGACGCCGATTTCCTCGCCGGTGAATACGCTCGTCGTCGGCCCCGGCAACTACCAGTTTGGCGACTTCGTGCGCGTTGGAGTTCCGCTTTCGCTGATCGTCATGCTCGTCAGTGTCCTGCTCGTTCCACGGCTGCTGCCGCTGTATCCGTTGTGACGTCCGCTGAAGCTGAAAATTGGCCTCGGTTGCAGTCGATCGAACCCTTGAACCCGCCCGAAGAAGCGGCGCAGCAAGTTTCCCGGGCGTATGTCGAACTGGACGCGGGTGCCTGGCCGGTAGCGCTTGCCTGATTCACTCCTGGCTTTTTCTGCGCCATGGCCTATATTGGGATTGTGCCGTGATCTGCGGTGAATCCGGCACGTAAATGCAGTGCCAGCCGAACTCTCAGGAGATTGTATGGTTCAATGCCCTTACCGCTTGTCAAAGAAAATCGTGTAGCAACCACAATGGCGTAAAGCCGATCACCTTGGCCTGGTGTGCCGGGGTAGAAGTTCCAAAAGCCCATGCAACTTAAAGCATGGGCTTTTTTTATCAGGCCTTGTACTCGCGATGTAAAATGCACAATTGATATATATCCAAGCCAGTAATGAAAAACGAGCAAGGCAGCATCCCACAGCATGAGCGGGTGCGATTGATTCGAATTCAGGTCTTCTTCAAGAACTCAGCCGGAAATGCATTGAGTTTTTTGGTGGGTGGGGTTCTTTTCGTCCTGATTTTGCGCAGTGCCGGTGTGCCGGACGCCAGTCTGCTTGCATGGTTTGCGCTGCTCATTCTGGCGGCCGGAGCTCTCGCTCTTTTCCAGCGACACGTCAATCGGGTCGGACTGTCGCTCGACAACGCCGATCGCCTGTATCGAATCCGCACCCTGCTGGGTGGGGCGACCTGCGCGCTGTATGGCGCAACCGTCGTTCTTCTGTCAGACCAGTCGGCGGGCATTGCGCACACTTTTGCCTTCATTGCGGCTTCGACGGTGGTGACCGTAAGCTATATGGCATATGCCACGATGTTTGCCTATTGCCTGACGGTCAACGCGGTCACTCTGCTGCCATTCACCGTCTTCTATCTTTATCGTTACTTCACTTCCAGCGATGCGTTTTTTTTGCTGATGGGATTAACGGCGATTGCCTGGCAAATCATCATCATTGCCAAAGCCCTGCTGGCCTCACGCTCCGCGGTAGGAGCGATCACGCTCAATGAACGCTTGCGCGACGAGATGGCCGAACGCAGGCTGATTGCCGAGGCGCTGAAAATCAGTGAGGATCAGTCACAGCGACTGGCCTCGATGCTGCGCCTGATGTGCGACAACGTGCCCGACATGATCTGGGCAAAGGATCTTGAGAATCGCTATCTGTTTGCCAACAAGGCGCTCTGCGAACAGCTTCTCAATGCGTCAAGCACCGAAGAGCCGGTGGGCAAGACCTTTGATTTCTTTGTTCAACGTGAGCGCGAACGTCATCCGGACGATCCGCAGTGGCTGACCTACGGACAGTACTCGCAGGATACCGACAGGCATACCATCAGCCGTGACGAACCGACGAGTTTTGAAGAGTCTGGCCGGGTTGCCGGCCGCTTTGTAACGCTTGACGTCCATCAAGCCCGCTTCATCAATTCCCAGGATGTGGTGATCGGTACCGTAGGCTGCGCCCGCGACATTACCGAGCGCAAGGCCTCCGAGGCCCTGGTGCAGCATCTGGCTCACCACGACGTGCTGACTGACCTGCCCAATCGGGCCCTGCTGACCGATCGCCTGCGTCAGGCGCTGGCTCAGGCGCGGCGGGACCAAGGCAAGCTGGCCGTAGTGTTTCTCGATCTGGACAATCTCAAGCCGGTGAATGACACACACGGTCACGCTGCGGGTGACCTGATCTTGAAGGAGGTGGCGCGTCGTCTGCGCCAGGTTGTGACGCGTCAGTCCGATACCGTGTCACGTCTTGGCGGCGATGAGTTCGTAATTCTCATGCAGCGCATCAACACCGAGCAGGACGCTGAAGTCATCGCCGATAAAATCCTTGATTCCCTCGGCCAGCCTTTCAACATCGATCAGCTTGTGATCAATATTTCTGCGAGCATTGGCATCGCCATTTTTCCCCAGCATGGCGAGGACGTGGATCTGTTGCTGAAAAATGCCGATGCCGCCATGTATCGCGCCAAGCATGAGGGGCGCAATTGTTCACGGTTTTTTACTGCCTCAATGGCTCAGGCGGACGAGGATCAAGAGATACTCTGATCGATCAGGTCGCCCACTCTATGGGCGATCCTTTCAATCCAGTCCGACGCCAGACAATCGAAGATCTCCGGTTTCAGCGTGTTGCTCAGCCAGGTGATCTGGCGCTTGGCCAACTGGCGCGTGGCGTAGATGCCGCGCTCGCGCATTTCCGAACGCGGCGCCAGGCCGTCCTGCACTTCCCATATCTGTCGGTAACCCACGCAGCGCATCGACGGTAGCCCGGCATTCAAGCGGTATTTCGCGCGCAGCATCTCGACCTCGCCTTCCAGCCCGGCAGCCAGCATATCGTCATAGCGCTCGGCGATGCGAGCGTGCAGCACGCTGCGATCGGATGGCAGCAGACCAAGCGGCAGGAAGTCGTAGTGCGGCAACTGATTCCTGCCGGCGGCGATCAGTGACGACATTGATCGTCCTGAACGGCGAAAGACTTCCAGTGCACGCTGAATGCGCTGCGCATCGCCCGGATGCAGGCGGGCCGCTGTTTCCGGATCGACCTTGGCCAGTTCCGCATGGAGCGCAGGCCAGCCCTCAGCGCTGGCCTGCGCGTCAATGCCGGCGCG